>JBJPGG010000017.1:0-9580 GCA_048595505.1 Methylococcaceae bacterium | reverse complement strand
GGTATCTATGACTATTACAACTAATTACATTGCTAAAACAACTATATCAAACAAAATTAACGATGTTTTTAGTGAAACATTAGGTTTTTTAAAAATATCGGGGAATTTGCTGCTTAATGAAGATTATTCGTCTCCTTGGGCAATTTCAGTCCCTGATAAAAAAGAACTTTCTGAAACCCTAGGGAAAAAGAATGTTCATATCGCTGCATTTCATTTAGTGCAACGAGGATATATTGAAATTGAATTAGAAAATGGAAACAAAGAACTTGTCCGCGAAGGTGAATTTGCGATTTGTTTTGGTGGCGCTGCACATACTTTATTTCAAGAAGCAAGCAAGCCTGCGCGGTGTTTTAAAGACATCATGCAAGGTGGTCCAAATACATTTGAACCTACAAAGGACAATTATGCTCAATCCACCTCATTGATTTGTGGCATTTTTATATTGCACGATACGACTCTTAATCCACTTTTTGAAGCATTACCGCCATTGCTTAAAATAAGTCCTGGACAGGAAAATCATTATTCATCTTCAACTACAGCAAATATTATCAATTTATTGTTAAAAGAAATTAGCCATCAATCATTCGTGCATGATTTTATGATAGAACGTTACCTGGAACTTCTTTGTGCAAAGTCTATTCATGCTTATATTGAAACAGCGCCTTCTGGAGAAAATGGTTGGCTCCACGCGATAAAGGACCCAAAAATTGCACTGGTTATTTCAGCCATACATGCTCAACCAGCTTACCTATGGTCAGTCAAAGAATTAGCCAAACTTGTTTCTTTATCACCTTCTAGATTTGCAGCACGATTTACGGAAATAATGGACACATCACCTATGATTTATGTAACACGCTGGCGAATGTATTTGGCGAGTAAATTACTGAATGATACGAGATTGGGTATTGATTTAATCTCCAGTCAAGTTGGATACGATAATGTTGCTGCGTTTAGCCGCGCATTTAAACGTAATATTGGCTCAGCTCCTGGCGTATGGCGAACTGACAATCGAACTTTATAATTTATTTATAAACTCACAAATATTCTCAAACCCTATTGATTCTGGCCACAGCACTATCGAAGCTCTTTTGACCCGACTCAATAACTCATTTTGTTTTTTAGTAAAGGTCTCTCCTCTTTTTTACACCAGAACTAAGCCAACTCGTCTCATCCTTCATTATTACTACTAAGAATTTCGTTAACTTCGCTAAATGTAGGAATAGAGCTAGCTGCGCCTTCACGGGTTACGCTTATTGACGCAGCAATATTGCCAAGCTCTGCAGCCTTGGTTAGATTAAAACCAGACAAAAGGCCTGCAGCCAATCCTCCTATAAAGGTATCCCCTGCTCCGGTTGTATCTACAGCTATGACAGACCGCGAATTCATTCTTTCTCTTTGTCCCATATCTAATACACACACACCCTTCTCACCCAATGTCACTATAATTGAATTGTATCCATCGCTCTCAAGCTGTTCAGCCGCTTTAAACACTGAGTCACCATTTTTAACATTGATGGAAACGCCAGATATTTCTTTTAGTTCATGTTCGTTTACAATAAGAATATCCGTCAATTCTTTTGTATCTTTATTGACGACTCTTACAGGTGTAGGGTTTAACATTGTGATTGCACCACAGTTTTTTGCTTTGCAAAATGTTTTCTGTATAACCTCATCGGGTACTTCAAATTGAGCAAGAACGACATCGCCTTCATTAATAGTCACATCATCTAAAAATGTTTCATCCCAAATCGAATTAGCACCCGACATGACTACAATCGAATTGTCAGAATTTTCTGACACTGTTATGAATGCTGTACCAGTCGGCATATTTTTTAATTTCTTAACGCCACTAATATCAATTCCTTCTTGTTGTAGAAAGTCCATCATTTGTTCACCTAATTGATCATCCCCTAACCGGCCGATCATCAGTGTGTTGCAACCCAGTCGCTTGCATGAAACAGCCTGATTAGCCCCCTTCCCACCGGGAAAATACTTTACATCTTTAGCAAATACAGTTTCACCTAGATGAGGGTGTTTTATTACGAATGCAACTATATCCATATTTATACTGCCAACAACGATTGCTTTATTCAATATTCCACCTCTATTTTGAAGCAGCGACTTTTATAGATCTGTTTTTTTGTCACCATATCGGCACCCAATCTCCTGTAAAGCACATGCTAAACAATTGCTTCATCAAGTGCTTTGCGGTGAACAGTCACGAACTTGGGGCAATTGCTCACTAGTCGATATGATTTTCGCTAACCGCAATAATTTTAGGAGTAACTAAAACCTTATGCTCTGGTTTTGAGAATTTCTTTTTCATACTCGGTAAAAGAAGATCATAATAAGCAACAGCTCTTAATTTTGTGATTTTTTCCTGAGTCATTGAATATTTTAATTCTCTGGTTTCATAAGGTTTCAAGCGTGTATCACCTAACACTTGCGTTGCTTTTGGTGGTGGCGCTGGGTTCCCCTTCGCATCACCTAAACTATACATAAACATGGCTTGTTTATCATCTTCAGCTGGATGAGATTGACTATTAGACCAAACCTCATGCCCTTGCTTATCATAGCCGGTTAACATGACATAAACATTTCTGAACGGAGCACCTGTCGGAAAATTATGTGGCAATTGATTAGTCATTTTAAGGGTTACTTCAAGTGTTTTGTTTTTCTTTACTGTAGTCATTGTCATCAACAAACCTTTACTCACCATTTTGGCTGAATGCCCACCTAACAAGCTATGATCGGCTTTGCCATTAACGATAGGCATATGGCAAGTCAGACAATTAGAGTTACCACCTGATCCAGCGATTTCATCCCCTGTTTGACAAAGAGCAACTTTATTAGAATTGTTACGCTGGTCATGACAGCCCATACAGACAGCATTACTTCTAAAGACTTTAGGGTTTGCAGTATTTTTAAAGACCGGATGCTGCCAATCCAGAGAAGTGTGATTGGTACCAGGCCCTTGTAATGATATATCGGAGTATTCATAAGCCTGTGTACCTAACCTCAACCCACCTTTCGTTTTTTTAGTCCCTTTGAAGCGACTTATGGTGTGGCAGGCAACACAATTTACACCTTCATTATAAACCTGCATGGAAGCCAGGTTGGTTTTGCCATCTCGGGCTGCAGCAGGGGCATGACATTGCAAACACACAGGATATTTTCCCTTTTTCTTAACACCTTCTTGTTCCGGGTTTCCTATGACAGCTTTATAAAATGCACCATGAATGGGATCTTTTAAAGCTGTACTATTAGCGTGCATAGAGCCTTTCCATTGCAAATAAATATCTTCATGACAGGTTTTACACTCTTTAGCCGATACATGATGAAGCGGTTCACTTACCTCCGCCAGGACAGCTCCAGTAGAATAGCTAAAACACAACAAGGTAAGCAGTGTGAGAGCAAGGGAAGTATGATTTGTATTCAACATGGAAACTCCTTCCTGTAAATATGACTGGGTATGTGTCAAGTATAAAGGAATTACTTTAGCTTTAATATTACTATATTTGAATATACTAAATTTAGAGTTTTTTGACACGCTTTTCATAGCTAAAAAATTGCTAGCTGTCAGGTCAAATCTGCGCTACTACACTTTATTTATTGAGCACACATTTAGACTGCTCACCATAAATAATTTGTACTGAACCAGTACCAACCAACCTACATATATTCCCAGTCAAGCTTGAGCATCACACATCACTCTACTTTTCTTTTTCCTTAGTCGTAGTTTTTCCTGTCTCTATCGTCGGAATAAAATACAAATATTGATCAAGTAACTCACATAAGTTTTGATAAAAATTTGTCACGGGAGTTTGTTCCATTTGTTGTTTCAAAAACTGTTGAATAAATTGCTTTTCCGCCTCAACCATAAAATCGCTTGCTTCTTTAGCCGCTTCATTGTCCATCGCATGACTATCAATGAAATAGGATAGCAATTGCGATTTACGCTCCTCTTCCTGGCTACTTACATTATCCAATAATTTTTCGATCTCTGCGGTTTGCACCCTTTTCTGTTTCCAGCGTAAATAAAGCAGAAAACCGACTATAACTAATAAAACAACAGCAACTTCTGCTACTAAAATAACCAGCGTAATATTCATAATTATTCGGCTTTAACCAATGTTTTAACCTGATGCTCTGCATTTTTAAAAATATTTAACATATTCTTACTGCTATTGTTCAACACTAACTCAGTCTGCGTGCCACTAAAAACACGCGTATATTCTGTTGAAATCTCTTCCATGGTATTTATAGCTTCATTTAATTGTTTACCAAGAGATTCATTTTGCTGTAGAAGCACATTTATTTTATTTTCAGCAATATTTCTATTTTCTGTTTCCAATACAATACTCGAAGCCTGCATGATAATTTTACAATAAGGTGCGGAAAGTCCGTCTATAGGCTGGTCTATTTCCCGTAATAAATTAACGTCTTTATTAAAAAACATTTGAACAATATGCCGGTATAAAACCCGTTCAGCTTCTGCAGTTTCACTCAATAACTGTTTGAGCTCATCCGGCTCTATAGCACAGTGACTAGAAATCATTTCAGCCATTTTTTTAGTTTTAAACCTCCCTGTATCTTCCAGCTTATCAATTAATTCTTCCACAGCCAATTGCTCTTCTGAGCCTGTTCTTTTAAAAAGTAGAGCTGACCTAAATAAAAAAAAAACCATGCATCCAAATACCTCTATCATTAAAATAACTAAGATAGAATTTAGCTCTATCATGCCAGCCTATCCAATAATTTTTCTTGTTTTTCAGCCATCTTTTTTTTCATAAATTTAAAACCAAAAAAACCAACTGTAATAAAAAACACATTCATGCCTACTACGATTAAAGATGTCTTTACCCAATTAATGCCCGCCTTTTCTTCAACAATAATTTCATCCTCAGGCTCACCCCCATTAAGCTCAACTTCTTCCTCTGTATTTTCCATTTCGGGGGGTGAAATCTCCGGCTTAGCCTCAACGTCTAGTTTAGTAAATAAACTTTCGTTAATAACGACAGGTTTTACATTTAAAGAAATAGGATTACCTTGAACTGTTTTTGCCATAATGGAAAAATTTATGATCCTACTCCCACCCTGTTCAGGAACAGCTATTTCAAGCACCCACGTCCCATTTATTTTTTCCATTTCTTTATGTTCTGTGCCTTTATTGGACTGACTAATAATGGCTTGTACTGTCATCATTTTAGTATTGATTACAGCCTCATCAGCCTCTAGTTTTAACCGTACCGTCCGGGCGACTACATTAACCTCAGTTTCAATTTGCACTGGACTAGTCACCACATCAAAGGTTCTCACACTCTCTCTTTTGAAAGTTTTACCATCCGCAATTATTTTAAGTGTATGCTTCCCTTTTTCTAACTTTCCTCCTATTGATTGACTAAACAAACCCGCTTTACCTGAAACGGGTGACATCTTCCATTCACTTTTTTCACCTTGCTCATTTGAATCCACTATAGAAATATCAATCAAATTTAAAAAATCGTCTCGACTGATTAATTGCTGTTGATCAGTAAAAAATGCTGTGACTTCAAATGCTTCTTGTTCAGAAATATGGTTAGCTGTTTCATCCACCTGAAATTTTAAATCAGTCACAATCATCACCTGATTATCTGGATCCATTTCTGCTACTATCTTCCACTCACCCTGCTTGGGAGTTTTAATTGACACTAGATCGTAAGTCTTTTCTTCTATCCAAGAAACGTTAGCAACATGATCTGCATGGCTTATTTCAGTATTATCCGGTGCGTATAGTTTTGTAGCAACGGCTCCTGGTTTTTTAAATATAAGGACTGAGAATTCTTTAATTGATGCATCTACATTGAATTTATTGCCAGCTATAGGCACAGTGTCCTGGGGCACAGCTTTTTTAAACATGTTAAAAAATACTTTCTGTAACTGTTCTGCAGACTGAGCTATTTCTGACCAGCCAT
This sequence comes from Methylococcaceae bacterium, assembly GCA_048595505.1. Lineage (GTDB taxonomy): Bacteria > Pseudomonadota > Gammaproteobacteria > Methylococcales > Methylomonadaceae > QPIN01. The sequence goes on along the minus strand of JBJPGG010000017.1, from coordinate 3,626 downwards.
TAGTACCAAAAGCTAATTTTTTTAATAATTCAGCATCGGCATTATCGGATAATGCAATAGTCTGAACCTTTATCCCTGCCAGCTGTAATTGCGGAATCTGTTCAACCATGATTCTTTCTCTTGATTCAGCACTTTGCATAATATCTTTTGAAACATCAACCATTCCATCGGTTAATAAAATCAAGTTACGATGATGTTCCCCCGGTAATTTAAGCCACTCTTGAGTCGCTATATGTATCGCTTCTTCAATATTTGTAAACAGGCCTGCTGCATGTATTTTAGTTATCTTAGACAGCGCATTTTTTTTCCACTTTTCATTCACAACCGCTGTCTCTACTAACATGGTGGTTTTCTGTGCAAAAAGCCAGATTCCTGCTTTTGTACCCTCCGGCAATAAATTTACTAACAATTTGACAGCGGGAATGCGTAAATTTTTGGGATCATTTTTTTTCATACTCCCGGACACATCAATAAGCAGCTGTAATTCAGTCACAGATTGTTGTTTTGCATCCGCGACAGATGCCATAGGATAGGTACAAGCCAATAAAAAACAGATACAAAGTGATTTTAATTTACTGTACATTAGAACTCACACATTAAGGCTATAAGTTTGAAATATAGCTTAAATATAAGAAAACGAATGATTTTTTAACATACTTAGAGGTGAAACATGGCTTCATTAACCCCACCGGTTTGTAATTTTGGTGCCAAGGCATTCGATTTTAAACTTCCCGGTACTGACGGACAAAACTGGACTTTAGAAGAATGTATGGGTAAAAAAGGATTATTAGTGATGTTTATCTGTAATCATTGTCCTTATGTTAAAGCAATTCATCAACGACTTTTACGCGATACAGCAGAACTCAAGACACTTGGTATCGCTTCAGTTGCCATCTCTACAAATGATGTCATTAAATATCCCCAAGATTCTTTTGAAAACATGCAACTGCTGGCTAAAGAATTAAATTTTGATTTCCCATATTTGCTGGATGAAAGCCAGGAAATTGCCAAACAATATGGCGCAGTGTGTACCCCAGATTTTTTTGGTTACAACAAATCGTTTGAATTGCAATACAGAGGCCGTCTAGATGCCAGTAGAAAAGATACAGCACCTGCAGATGCTAATCGCGATTTGTTTCAAGCCATGAAGCAAGTTGTTCAAACAGGTCATGGTCCGAAAAAACAACTAGCCAGCATTGGTTGTTCGATTAAATGGAAAAGCTAAAAACTGCTCATTTTTTACCCTTGTTTACTACAAAATATAGAGCAAAAAGAATTAAAAAGTGAAGTAAAATAGCCAAAACAAATAAGTTCAGTATAGAATAAGCCTTATAAGTACTTGCTTATTCAGAATCAAACGTAGATATTAAATCTATTTTTCCTTCGCTATTTTACGCCAGATGCTTAGGACCCTTAATCACAGGTCAATTTTAGTTTACAACTCACAAGAGGTTATAATGAAAAAACTTATCACAGGTATAGCACTAATGTTAATTTCCACTGTTTCGTATGCCATAGAATTTGAGTGTACTGGCTATTTTAATGGCTCTGCAGTAGGTGAATCGATTAAAGTAAATGCTGCAAAAGAAATTGTTGCCGACACCAAAGCCAAATCTCGTTTTAAAAAAGCAGGGTTTAAAATAGATTACGTGCGCTGCAAGTAAATCCTCAATCCAACGTCATAGGTGGTTTGGCGAAATAAATAGACTAAATATACTTGTTTTTTTGTTCTGACAAACCACCTTATATAGATATTTTAAAGCACATTATTAATTCCCCCCAATAAAGCACCCCTTTCCCTTATGTACCCTTTAGGCAAGCGAAGTAGTTATATATACTCCTTTCACCTTTCACCTTTCACCTTGAATCTTTATAATAACGGTAACCTCACAATATAAATGAAAGGAAAAACAAATATGTCTGTAATAAAAATGGTTGATCTGGATTTATCCGGTAAACGCGTTTTAATTCGCCAAGACCTAAACGTACCAGTTAAAGACGGAAAAGTAACCAGTGATCTTCGCATTCAAGCGAGTATACCAACCATAGAAAAAGCATTGGCAGCAGGTGCTGCTGTTATGGTTATGTCACACTTGGGCCGTCCAGTTGAAGGCGAATTTGATGAAGCATCTAGTTTAAAACCAGTCGCAGATCAGATGTCACATTTACTTGGAAAAACCGTTCGTCTGGAAAAAGACTGGTTAGATGGTATAAAAGTTGATGCAGGTGAAGTTGTATTATGTGAAAACGTCCGTTTTAATGTGGGCGAAAAGAAAAATAATGACGACCTTGGCAAAAAAATGGCTGCATTATGTGATGTCTTTGTGATGGATGCTTTTGGAACAGCCCATAGAGCACAAGCATCTACACACAGCGTTGCCAAATTTTCAACCATTGCCTGTGCAGGTCCACTTCTAGCAAATGAACTTGATGCATTGGGCAAGGCATTAAATCAACCCGCACAACCTTTGATTGCAATTGTTGGTGGCTCTAAAGTATCGACCAAATTAACCGTTTTAGAGTCTTTATCTACCAAAGTTGACCAACTGATTGTGGGCGGCGGAATTGCTAATACATTTATTGCTGCAGCAGGGTTTAAAGTAGGTAAATCTTTATATGAAAAAGATTTAATTGATGAAGCTAAACGCTTAATGGCAGCAGCAAAGCAATCTGGTTCAGAGATTCCTGTTCCTGTCGACGTTGTTTGTGCTAAAGAATTTTCTGATACAGCAGAAGCAACAGTCAAGAAAGTTGCTGATGTTGAAGATGATGATCTAATTCTGGATATAGGGCCTGAAACATCAAAACAGTATGCACAAATCATACAATCAGCAGGTACAATTGTTTGGAATGGCCCTGTAGGTGTCTTTGAAATTGATCAGTTTGGTAATGGAACAAAATCCATGTCAGAAGCAATTGCAGAAAGCCCAGCTTTTTCAATTGCAGGGGGTGGAGATACTTTAGCTGCAATTGACAAATACAATATTAAAGACAAAATTTCATACACATCTACTGGCGGCGGAGCCTTCCTTGAGTTTCTTGAAGGTAAAGTATTGCCGGCAGTTGCTATCTTAGAAGAGCGTAACAAATAGTCCCCCGCCATCCTGAATAATTAATTCAGTCTGTCCTATCAGACTGAATTAATTCATTGAGCATTTGCTTTTCTTCCTTACTCAGTAAATCCTGCATCGTTTTACCCTGAGCCAAAGACCTTACCCTCCCTTTATTGTTAATACGCCTACAACCTTGCCTGCGGCATTGAGATCTGCGTTCCTGGGTCCGCCTATCTTGTTTAGGCCATAACAAATAGCTTTGCTGGATCATATTAACCCACTCGGTACTGCCAAATGGAAAGTGAATAACTCGTCTTTTTTTAAACCGGCGCTCAGACTCGCGTCTTTTTTTCTGCCTAAAGTCATTAGTATCCATAGTTATTTACAAAGCAACATATTATTGTAAGTGAAGTCTTAAGCAGAATTTAAACAGGTGGATTCGACTCATAAGTGCACCACCCCTAATTTACTGACATCAACGCCAGTATTCTCAAAAAACACCTCGTAAGGTGTTTTAAATCCCAAACACTTTCTAGGTCTGGAGTTTAACTTATGAACGGCCATTTTAACTTC
>JBJPGG010000016.1:0-38072 GCA_048595505.1 Methylococcaceae bacterium | reverse complement strand
GATAAAGGGAGTGTTGCCTCAGTCATCCGAAAACTGGCTCGGAATGTACGAATGGTGTTTGATTACCTGCGAATGACTGACAACTCAAAAAAACGTTTAATCTAAATTCCAAAGTCAGTTTTTTAGAACGGTTTCGCCGTGATTGTGAAGATGTATCAGTTGTTTATATTTATTTTAGAGACTATCATTCGTATTATGTGATGGACAAAGTAAAAAATCACAATGAATAACGAACTATCATTAGGGTCCAGGTCATTACTTTATTTAAAATTTGAATAGCAATTAAAAACGATGAATTTTTTCGGTTGGATTGGCCAACGCTGTATAGAGTCTTTCCTATACTTAGTTGATTTAAGTTATTTTCTAACACGGACACTTTCTGTATGGCAGCCACACCGTAATGTTTTTAATAGGGCAGTCTATTCAAATTTGGTGGGGCAGATGATTTTTACGGGCGTTGACGCTATTGTGATGGTGTCGTTTCTAGCGGTTTTGGTTGGATTAGGCGTGACATCACAGCTGATATATATCATGCAAGCCATAACGGGAGCCAGTGAATTGACAGAGATTCTTGCTCGGCTGGTAGTGAGCGAGCTTGGCCCATTGATAACTGGCGTCATATTAGTCGGTCGCTCCTGTTCAGCTATTGCTGTTGACTTAGGGAATACTAAAGTACGTGGCGAAATTGAACCGCTGGAATATCTGGGAATCAATGTGGATGATTATTTTGTACTGCCAAGAATTATTAGTATGATACTGAGCCAAGTAACATTAGCACTTTATTTTTCTGTTATTACAATTTTATGTGGGGTTTTTTTTAGTGCCTTTATCTATCATTTTTCTGCACAAGAAGCCTTGATGGTATTGGTTAATATGATGAGTGTCAGTATGGTCATTGTATTTATGTGTAAAAACATATTTTTTGGCTTGGTTATAGGGGCAATGGCTTGTTTTCATGGGCTTTCTGTAGAGAACTCACCTACTCAAGTGCCACAGCAGATGCAAAGGACAGTGGTACGAAGTATGGTGTTTTTATTCTTGGCAGATGGATATTTTTTACTTTTCAGTTTATGAATGATCGAGTGGCGACTGAGTCAGTTATAGCCAATGCTGCTGTTCCTGATAACAAGGGTAGTCCATTTAATTTCATGCCCCTAGACTGCAGCATACAAAAGTCTACTTTGACTTGTCTAGTAGGACCTTATCGTTCTCAGTTGAGAAGATATTTACAAATGCTAGCAGGAATTACTATTCCTGAACACGGAAAAGTTGAGGTGTTTGCGCAGGACATATCAAATTTAGATCAGGCTGCTTGGCAAATGCTGCGTGCGAATATAGGTTATTTATCAGGTACAGCTCCCTTGTTGTCAGTTCAACATGGATTGATGAATGTGATGGTACCAATGCTTTATCATACCAAGCTGAGTTTTCGTGAAACGGCAGATAAAGCAAGAGCTTTATTGGATGAATTAGGGTGTCATTTTGACCCAGTCACATTTCCTGCTTTTTTGAATAGTTTTCAGCGATTACAGCTTGCTTTGGCACGTGCTTTGATCCTTGACCCTGCTTTATTATTTCTGGATGTTCCTTTTCATGACCTGGGAGCAAATCAACGTGAGAAAATGGGAGTGATGTTGGGAAAATATATACAAGGTCGTGCTGTTTGTATGATTGGAGGGTTGCAGTATATTCACTTTATAGAGGAATACGCGTCCCAGATTGTTTTTATTTCTGAGCAGAAAATAATAAAATTCAAAAGTTGGAGAGAATTTTTGCAAGCCGAAGATCAGGAAGTTAAAGAGTTATTAAGTGCTTTACAGGGTACGCATTAGGTGGCTATATGAGTGTTGATCCATCCAAAAATAGCGGACATTACATACATAAGATTACCTATAACTATAGAGAGAGGGTCGTCGGTTTGTTTGTGTTTTCAGCATTTATACTTTTTTCAGCACTTATTGTCATTAGTGGAAAAAGCCAGCATTTGTTTGAAAACAGGGTGACTTTTTATCTTGATGTTGAAAGCAGTGAGGGAATTAATCAAGGGAGTATTGTTACCGCACTGGGCTCAGAAGTGGGCACAGTGACGGCGCTAAATTATGGGCAAAAAAATAAGATTCGTGTCACCATTGAAGTATATGAGGGACAGAGGAATTTAATTAGAACAGGTGCAAAAGCGACAGTAAACAGATTGGCTAATATAACTAATGCACTGATTGAAATTGAGTCAGGCTCGATTGATGAGACAGTCTTAGCTAATGATTCGGTCATTCCGGTAGTGGAAACTCCGTCATTAAATGATTTATTACTGGGTATAGCCAATATTATTCAAGCTGCTGATAATAATGAGCTATTAACAAAGTTCGAAACTATGCTGCCAAAGCTGGAGCTCACAATAGAAAATGCACATAAAATCATTACACAAATAGCATCAGGTCATGGAGTTTTAGGCGCTGCCGTGTTTGATTACAAGGTTGAAAAAGAGTTGAAATCGGTTGTTACATCCGGCGCTAAGATTTTGTCTGAAGCAGAAAGTATTATTAGTATAGCCAAACAAAGACTGATCCAGCTTGAGCCTTTATTAACTGACATGCATAAAATAACAAATAATGTTCAAGGAGCTACTCAAGACCTTCCTGCTATGGTGGTAGAATTAAATAACATTATTGCACAGGCAAATATCGCTTTGGCTTTGATTAACGGAGAATTACACGATATTCCTGGTACTACGGTTGAGGTAAGAAGAGCAGTCACTAAAGCCGATCATTTACTAGACAGTGTTCAAAATATCTGGCCTTTATCACAGGATGTTGAAAAGGCAAACACAAATCAATTGATACCCATACAACCAAGTTATGAGTAGGAAAAAAAGTACGCTTTATTTGTTGGTATTCCTGCTGCTTTCAGGGTGTGGAGGAAATGCTATCAATAAATCCAATGTAATTTTGGAGGCAGAAAGCCACACGCAGGATGGCTTAAAAAAATTTTCACAAGCAAACTGGCATAGGGCGCATTATTCGTTTACTCAGGCATTATTATTTTACCAAGGGATAGATGATCAACAAGGGGTATTACTAAGTCATATTAACTTAGCTGAAGTGGCTTTGGTTTTAGATGATTATTCAACGGTTGAAAAACATTTGCAGCTTGCAACAATCATTGCAAATAGAACCTCTCAAGTTGAAATTCAGTCACGTATAGCTCTACTTTTTTCACAAAACGCTGTACAACAAAAGCAGATAGCATTGGCTAAAAATTATTTACAGCCTTTGTTGCTGGAGTTTAATGATGTTATCCCTGTCAGAATTGCTAGTCGTATAGAGCTTGTTGCAATTGCTGATCGCACTAAGATCGCGTTTATTGAAAATAGCAGTGTATCACTTTGGACACATCGTTATGCCAATGCTTTATTACACTCTGACATTAAAGACAGTGTTTTAGAAACTCGTTTATTACGTTTTCAGGCCGCCTTATTTCAACGGCAAGGGGACTTGGAAGCCGCAGAGTCTAATTTGCAGCAGGCGCTTACTCAATATAAAAACAATTTTTCTCGTTTAGGCATTGCGTTAACGCTAACTGAATTGGCGGAATTATATTTGATACAAGGCCGAGCGCAGGATGCCAATGAGTATTTAAATAGGGCTATGGATGTTTTTAGATATCTTAAGGATACCGAAAAGATTGCTCAGCTAAATGAAGCACTTGCGAAGCTCAAAACAGAAAAACATTAACGAGTTTTTCGGATTAATAGATGTGTTTTGTGTTCTTTAAGTAAACCCTCAAGAAAATTACAATTTTTTTCAATGCCATTCATGTACAGATTGTCTCCACCAAAATGATTTGCTGCATAACGATACACAGAACCAAATAACTTATCGAGGCGATTTTCTATTGTTGAGCGGATAAAATCAGGCGTCTGACTTAGCATGGCTGATGAAGATTCATAGAACTGATCTGAACTGCCATTAGGAGGTGCAACCTTACCGATTTTAAATTCTTGGAACAGGCAGTCCCGGCAGCGTTCAAGATAGACTCTGTCAGACATCTGGGCAATTAGGTCTGCAGTACCTATCAAACAACCTAATGTGTGGTCAATTGGGTCTTTCATGGTGACTGATTTTTCGTAACCAGTAAAATGTAGTAAGTCTTTCATTTTATCGACCCAAACTTGTTTTCCTAGTGTTGGAAGATAGCTTGTTAGAAAGCGTGTGCCACGAGTTATATGTGTTTTGGTGTATTCAGCGCCATGTTTATGTTTAGAGTCGTTTTGGTGTCGTATATAGCCAATATCGTGGAACAACGCGGCTGTAATGCCTTGCTGAAAGCGTTCAAGACCTAAGGCTTTATCAGTTCCTCCGTGAACTTTCTCATAACCATCAAAAAGACGGGTTGCAGCCAGGGTGACATCCAGAATATGACGCATGTCATGGTAATCAGTATCGCATGCATAATAGTTAGGCAATGTACCGTGATATATTTTGTCTATGTGATCAAACATATTCTCGATAACTACAAATTCACTTTCCTGGCCGGGAAATTGAGTGAGAAAAATTTCTCTAATTGCATCGCAAACGGGTAAAACTTTTGAAATACAGACAGAAAGTGAGATATCCAGTTGCTGCCAGGGAAGATGTTTAACAGATTCTGTTGGTTGTAGATATTCAGACATGTGTTTGTCACTGGGAATTATCAAAGTTAGTATGTATAAACATAATTGAAAAAAACTGAAATTCCAAGAAAAATTTGTATATATTGTAGAGTGTGTCAAATTTTATTGAATCTTTACTCCTATGAAGCTACATTTGAATGGTATGTACTTTTTGTCGAATATAGTGCTGATAACTTATATGTCTTGTAAATTATGAAACCCCAGTATCCCCCAATAGAACCTTTCCATAGTTTCTTTCTACAGACAGAGGATAAGCATTCTGTTTATGTTGAGCAATCAGGTAACCCTCAAGGTATCCCTGTTATTTTTCTTCATGGTGGTCCTTGTTCTGGTACCAGGCCTGGTCATCGAAGTTTTTTTAATCCAGATAAATATCATATTATTCTGATGGATCAACGCGGTTGTGGGCAGTCTTTACCTTTTGGGGAGCTGGAAAACAATACCACTCAGGATTTAATGGATGATATGGAAAACATCAGAAAGCAATTGGGTATTGATAAATGGTTGTTATTTGGAGGTTCCTGGGGAAGTGCAATAACGCTTTTATATGCTCAAATGTATACAGAGAACATTTTGGGGATGGTTATACGAGGTGTTTTTTTAGCAAGACAAAAGGATTTGGATTGGTTTGCCAAAGATGGAGCTGGACGTATTTATCCTGAACAGTGGGAACAGTTGAATGCAAGTATACCTGAGCGCTCAGGGACTGAGTTGGTGCAAGGGTTGTATGATGCGGTTTTTGGATCAGACCAAGTGACACAAAGACGAGCAGCAAAAGCCTGGATAAACTGGGGTGGGCAAGTCGCATTAATGCAGGATTATCAAGAAGATGATAAGCCTGTCAGGGTGACAGAAAAAATGGTGCAACAAGTAAAAATGGAGTTGCATTTTGCACATAACAAATATTTTATTGCAGAAAATCAGGTGTTAGATAACTGTGAATTTTTGCAACATATTCCGACCATTATTATTCATGGACGTTATGATTTTGTCTGTCCTATAGAGGCAGGCGTTTCTCTATCGAAAGCTTTACCAAATGCCGAGTTTATTGTTTTACCCAATGGGGGGCATATTGCTAGTGGAGATGATATGATTGATGCCTTGGTGGATTCAACCGATAGAATGCTGGAGTTGATATAATAGGAACGAAAGTTTTAGAATTTAAGGAACGCGCACGAAATAAGTTTGGCAACAGGTGCATAGTAAGCTACGCAACTGTTGCCACAACGCAGAAAACTGACAAAAAGACACGCGAGTTGTCGAAGTTATTTCGTTCATGTTCCTAACTATGTATTTAACGATGATACTGCAGCTAAATCAAGTTTATAGCAGTAATTAGGGTTGAGATGAAACAGAAAAAACGTTTAGTAATAGCGATGACTGGAGCAACAGGTGCTATTTATGGCGTAAGGATGTTGCAGATATTGCAAAAACAGCTGGAATGGGAATCCCATTTGGTGATTTCATCTTCGGGCCTGGTTAATTTAAAATATGAAATGGAACTGGAGCGTTCTGCTTTGTATGAATTGGCCGATGTTGTGCATGGGGTAAATGATATTACGGCTAGTATTGCTAGTGGTTCATTTAAAACAGAAGGGGTTATCATTGCGCCTTGTTCAATGAAGACTTTATCGGCTGTTGCGCATGGCTTTGGCGATAATTTGATAACCAGGGCGGCTGATGTGGCTTTAAAAGAGCGTAGAAGGCTGGTCATTATGCCCAGAGAAACACCATTAAATTTAGCGCATATTCGGAACATGGCCAGTGTGACCGAGATGGGTGGTATCATTTTCCCGCCTATGCCGGCTTTTTACAGTAAATCAAATTCAATTATCGCTATGGTTGATGAAGGTGTCGGTCGTGTATTAGACATGTATGGCGTGGACGTGACAGGATTATTTAAACCCTGGGAAGGATTGTAATTATGAGAATGAGGTTTTAACATAAATGAAAATCGTACAAATTATTTTTCTATTTTTTTTAGTAGTCCCTTTTGTAGAGATATATCTATTATTGCAAATTGGTGGGCTGGTTGGGGTATTACCCACAGTGCTATTGGTCGTGTTTACCGCCGTTTTAGGTGCCTGGTTGTTAAGACAGCAGGGCTTTGCAACTTTTCAGCGCTTTCAGGCGAGTTTGGCTAAAGGTGAAATTCCTGCTTATGAAATGATAGAAGGGCCTATTTTGTTGGTAGGTGGAGCATTGTTATTAACACCGGGATTTTTTACTGATGCCTTGGGATTTGCTTGTTTAATTCCTCAAGCACGTAGAAAATTTGCAAAGTTTGTGATTGAAAATCAGTTGATAAATGCCCAAGGCTCGCCTTTTCAAAAACCTGCTTCTCAGCCGGGTAATGTGATTGAAGGTGAGTATAAGAAAGAAGATTAATATGGCCTACAGCAGTATACAAAATCTAATATGTATTAACAAACCACAGCTTATGAACTGTAGGGCGGACTTCAGTCCGCTTTAGCGCGTTTGTTGTATATTACCGGTTATAGCGGACTGAAGTCCGCTCTATAGCATGCTATTTTCATATCTTAGATCAGCTGTCGATTATTAATAGGCATAGACACAGTTTAGTCTTCGTCATTACCTGTATGAATTTTCTTATGAATACGTCTGACAGCCAAGGCTACAATAAGTAATACTACTGGAATGGACAGGCCGGTAACTACCGTTGGGTTTACATTAACCCAGTCAGTTGTGTTAGCTGCTTTTGCTGTTGATCCAATAAGGCTGACAATATAACTGGTGATTGCAACTATAGATAAGCCTTCAACAGTTTCTTGTAGCCTTAACTGCATTTTTGCTCGCAAATCCATTGAAGTCAGTAAGGCCTGGTTTTGGCGCTCAATGGTGATATCAACCCGGGTACGTAATAATTGTCCTGCATTACTAATACGTTTTGATAATAAGGTAAATCGCTCGGAAGTGGCTGTACAGGTACAAATGGCCGGCTCCAGACGCCTACTCATGAATTCCCCAATGGTCTGGATACCTTGAATACGAACTTCTCTCAGGTCGTCAATGCGTTGCTCAACTAGATTGTAATAGGCATTGGCTGCACCAAACCGATAATGATGGATGGAAATGTTGTTCTCCACTTCTGCAGCAAGTGTGGTTAATTCGTCCAGTAACTTACCATCATTAATATCTGATTGGGTCATTGCTGTCGTAATTGCGAGCAGTTGTTTATCTGCTTTATTGAGTTCTGGCGTAAGTTGTTTGGCAATAGGGAAAGCAAGTAAGGCCATTACACGATACACTTCAATTTCAAATAAGCGTTGCAGTAAGCGCCCAGCCTGTCCTGATTTTAATTGATAGTTAAGGATTAAAAAGCGGCTAAAGCCATCCGCATGTATTTTAAAGTCAGTAAATGCACGAGCTGCTCCCCCGGTTACTTCAGCTCCAACAACGGGGTTACCTGAAAAAAAAGCTGAGATTGATTCAGCACTTGCTACTGAGGGGGTTGAAGCCTCAATGATTGATGCGTGAGCTGCAACCATGATTTTACCCGGTAACAGTTTGAGCCAGTCTACTGGAACATGCTCTAGAGCCAGTTTTGAAAAAGGTTTAGTGGAACTCTGCTGCACATAAAAGGAATAGGTGCTAAACTCAGCGTGTTGTTCCCAACGAATTTTGAAGGAATCCATTGTTGCACTGAAGTGTAACAAATCCTCTTTTGGTGGAGATATACCATACCGGTCACACAGTGTACCTATATGAGCACGTTCTTGTTTTTTTTCTTCACTGTTCATTGATACAGCAAGAAAAGTACTAATGACAGGAAGTTTTAGAACTATGGGTGAGCGGGCATGAACTTCATTATGCAGTTCAAAACGCTGTGGATGATTCTCTGGAATGGAAAATATTTTTGTCACTTTAAGAAAATGGGTATGTGTCGATAAAGACAGACATAATAAAAATTATTTTTAACGAACTATATGATGATTAATATTGAATCATCGTGGGACATTATCAGAAAATACATCCTTGTATTTTTATAGATCTTTATTCTTTTGCAGAAGCTTCAGTTTCGCAAGTATTTCTGTCCATTGCTGAATAGGCAGGACAAACTCGAGTGTAACCTGTTACTACTAACATTAAACCAACTAGAAGTAAGATAATACTAGCAGTAAAAAGTGAGATAGTTAATAGTACTGAGCCAGCTATTAAACGTATTGTTTTTTCTTTCTCACCAACATTAACCTCAAATTTAGTTAATTTTTTATAATCGAAACTCATTTTCTCCACCTTGTTTATAGTTTTTATAATTCCCCGTAATGGGTGCTATTTAGTAACGAGATTAAAATAATATCCAATTTGAAACAGTATTGTTTGTTAATTTTCAGGACGTATATTGTATTTTTTTTAATTAATACGCCGATGAGTTTCAAACACAATTCAGTTTCAGATATCATAGTGTCATGTTAGATAGCCTGATTAAATATACACAGCTCCCAGAAATGTGCAAGTGATAATAAATGGAAAATAATAATTCGATAATTGATTCTTTAAATGATGACCAGCGTTTAGCGGTGTCAGCCCCTAATCAGTCACTGTTAATTTTAGCCGGTGCGGGAAGTGGAAAAACGCGTGTACTGGTTCATAGAATCGCCTGGCAAATAAAGGTTGAGGGCTTATCAATACATAATATTCTAGCGGTAACGTTTACCAATAAAGCAGCAAAAGAGATGCGTGGCCGGGTAGAAGATTTATTAAATATTTCTGCTCATTCCATGTGGATTGGAACATTTCATGGATTGGCCCATCGCTTATTAAGGCGGCATGCCAAACAGGCAAAATTACCCGATACTTTTCAGGTGATGGATTCTGATGATCAGCTAAGGGTCATTAAACGCTTGGTTAAAAGCCTTAATGTAGATGATTCAAAATGGCCGCCGAAAAAGGTTATGTGGTTTATTAATGCACAAAAGGACGAGGGCATTAGAGCAAGGCATATGCTTGAGTCTGGCGATATATACCAGCAGCAAATGCTGGTGTTATATAAAGCTTATGAACAAATTTGTGATCGCTCCGGGTTGGTGGATTTTGCCGAGCTGTTACTCAGAGCGCATGAATTATTACGGGATAATGAAGACTTACTGCAGTTCTACCAGGATCGGTTTAAGCAAGTACATGTGGATGAGTTTCAAGATACCAATACGGTTCAATATGCCTGGTTACGTCTACTAACTGAGGGTAAGGATAATCTGTTTGTAGTGGGTGATGATGATCAATCTATTTATGGTTGGCGAGGTGCAAAAATTGAGAATTTAATTAATTTCCAAACAGACTATCCAAATCATCAACTTATAAAGTTAGAGCAGAATTATCGCTCAACTGGCAATATTCTTAAATCAGCCAATGCATTAATAGAAAAAAATGATTCACGGATGGGTAAAGAGTTGTGGACTGAGTCTGGAGATGGCGAACTGATTTCTTTGTATTCTGCTTTTAATGAGCAGGATGAAGCGTATTTCGTGGTTGAAAAAATCAGACAGTGGGTGAATGACGGCGGATTACGTCAAGATGTTGCGATTTTATATCGTTCAAATGCACAATCGAGACAGTTTGAAGAAAAACTAATGACAACGGGCACGCCTTATCGAGTCTATGGTGGTTTGCGTTTCTTTGAACGGATGGAAATTAAAAATGCCTTGGCTTATTTGCGCATAATTTCTAATCGCAATGATGATGCTTCGTTTGAGAGAGTCATTAATACGCCAACACGGGGTATTGGCGCCAAAACAATTGATGATATTCGTGTACTAGCCAGAGAGCGAGAATTATCTTTGTGGCAGGCTGCAATACAACTTATTAACCAGAATACCTTATCTGCACGTGCGACAAATGCATTAAAAGGGTTTCTAAATTTAGTTAAGGGACTAAGTGAAGAATTTGAGGATAAAGAGTTATTCGATAAAGTTAAAGTCGTCGTTGAAAAAAGTGGACTGATAGAGCTGTATAAAAAAGAAAAGGGTGAAAAAGGCGAAGCAAGAATAGAAAACCTGGAAGAATTGGCGAATGCGGCACGTTTATTTGACTTTGATGAAGATAATGAAGAAAACTTGAACGAATTAGATATGTTTCTAGCGCATGCCGCCTTGGAAGCCGGAGAGATGCAAGGTGACAATTATGAAGATTGTGTGCAACTGATGACTTTACATTCTGCCAAAGGTTTGGAATTTAAACTGGTATTCCTGGTAGGATTGGAAGAAGGCTTGTTTCCATCTCAGCAATCTACTGATGATGTCGGGCGGTTGGAAGAGGAACGCAGGCTTTGTTATGTGGGAATTACGCGGGCAATGCGGCAGCTTTATTTAACGCATGCAGAATCTAGACGTTTATATGGTAAAGAAACGTATCCCAGGCCATCACGATTTTTATCCGAAATACCTGCTGAATTTATACAGGAAATTAGAATTCGAGCAAATGTTCGTCGCCCGGCAGCTGTAACTAAGCGTAAATCTTCTATACAGCAAACAGGGACTTATAAGTTAGGTCAGCATGTGAGTCATGTAAAATTTGGGGAAGGGGTGGTGTTGCAAATGGAGGGTGAGGGTGCGCAAGAAAGAGTACAGGTTAATTTTCGCGGGGCGGGTTTAAAATGGTTAATGTTGTCTTATGCAAAACTGGATGTCTTACCTTAGGCAACTGGAAACAAAAAATCTACGCAAAATGGGTGGGTTATTTATTTCCAGTTACCTTAAGCTACTAGCAATAAAGCGGTTTCATCTGGTTTTGTTTTTAATACAGCTCCTTAAAATAAATTTGATTGCTATTACCTTTATATATACCAAAGGTGATTCGTGCCGTTGGGTTAATTTTCCCGGTGTTTTTCCAGTTAAATTTAAGGTAATTCTCTACCGTAGCTGTAATATCTAAAGAGCCAATATTTCCGCTACCCGGTGCCTTGAAATAGAGATTGAAATCACCTGGTGATAAAGTTGTTGGTTCATTAAACTTTTTACTGCTGATATCTGCGGTGGCACAGCCTAGGCCACTATTACCTGGTGAGCCGTTATCCAATACACATAGTTCAGCGATGGTTAAACCATCTGTAGTGAGAGGATCAGTTAAAGACAGGCTAAGCAGGCTACATTGGTCAGCAGTATTTAACACCCAGGCATTTCCATTCCAGTATTGCGTGGTTAAAGGCATGGCTAAATCAACTAATTCAGAACCATGGGCATTATTAATATTGATACGTCCATAGCGAGTAGAGGTGCCAGATGCTTGTACTGTATGGGGCAGTCCTGTTGCTTGGATAAGGTCATCGTCTGTAATGTTGGTAAAGATAAGATCAATGGTATTGTTGAATGGTGCTATCAGGCTATTATCTTCATGAGTATAGGTATATGTGTCGCTTCCAAAGTTGAAGGTATGACTACCGTCACCATTATCAGTTACTGTGGGGGTGTCGATAGTCCAGGATAAATTAACCTTGTTGGAAAGATCAACGCCGAGTTGGATGGTATCGGTTGTTGGCGTTGTTACATTGAAGTCAGTTGCATTAATTCCACTAGCATAAGAGCCGGTATAATTTTGGGTCACGGCAACAGGTGAATATCCGTTATAAGCTGTTATGGTTAATGTTGGGCTACTTTGGTAATTGAATGCCTGACCGGTATAAGTAAAGCCCGTACAGGCATTAGTTAAAACACCATCTGTAGAAGCCGTTACAACAAAATGATCAGGGGTGAAGCGACCAAAATAAGCAGTATTGGCAGTATTGCCAAATTTACAGCCTACTTTGCCTGAAATGATAGTATTAGAAAAATCATCGGTGCAATCACTTGCTTGGTCGATAGCGGTAAAACTATCATCGTATATGCCGGCAGTAAGAAAGCGAAATGCCCCGGCTTCTGAGTATGTAAAACTGCTGCCTGTTGCTGCCGCTGAACTGGCCGCTGTGAAAGAGCCCGCGATGCTGCCATTTTGTATGGCTCCGGAGTGCGCTTCAACTTTTGTATTATCAATTGTTGGTGTGCCGGTATATCCAGTTGTTGAGCTTGCGGTTAAGGTGAAATTATCTCCTGCTTTTGCTTTGGGTGTTGCTGTGAAGCCCGTGTTCGTCATATTGGATGTGACCGAGTTGAATGTTGTTGGTCTAATGGCAAAACTATCTGTTGAACAACCCACAACAGAAGGACTGTCGGTGGCGTCGGTCACTCTACATTTAACTGAGCTGTATGCGGTGCCTGAGGTCATGGGTGCACTTGCTTTGTTACCCGCATCGGATGAGGTAATTAGTAAACTCTGGGAAACAGCAGGGCTTAGTACAGAATAAGCAGAACAAGATCCAGCTGAACTACTATCAACTAGATCAATAGTTATAGTATGATCCGCACCATCGGCAAAACTGGTTTCTACTGTATTGGCATCTCGTAATGCGATAATATCAAAGCTATACGATTGTGCTGTGGTTTTGGTATATAAGCTACCAGAAATAGCATGACTGCCATTTTCTACACAATTAAAGGCTACTGCTGGTGTATCTACACCTGGGCAGGCATTACTTTTATTCATGTCTGAGGTAACTTGTGTTTGAGTAATAGTTCCGTTATATACTTTGAAATTATCCAGTTTACCTCTGAAATTGAAATATGAGGTATCGGTTCTGCCACCGATTCTTAATGCACTTGTTACCAGTGCATGGGGAGTATAAGGATACCCATACCCAGGGATATTGTAATACTGATACCCAAACCAATACCCTGGAGTGAATAATGATTGTAGAGTACCATCAATATAAATTTTATTATTAGATACACTGCCATTGGTAAAAACAGCTGCTACATGATGCCAGCCTGCATTTAAGACTGATGAAAAAATGCCTGTTATGTCATTATAGTCGGTGTTAAAGCCAAAAAAACCAGCAACCAGCCATAAGTCATGTAAAAACCAACCCATAGGCATGACATTTTCTGTTCCATCCCAATACATCCAAAAACTGACAGATGTTTTAGCACCGGTTGAGGTAGATACTGGTAATCCTGAAACATCAATGGCTCCTCCAGTAAAGGAACCGGCATTGCAAGTATCACCTTTGAAACCACTCGCCTCAGCAGAAACCTGAGATACTGACCCTGAGGGTGTTCCGTTATAACTGCCGGTTTGGTCTGTTAAACTACTGTTTGAAACCCAGTCATCGTCAAAATTGTAGGAAGCAATTAAATCAGCTTCACAAGATAAGGTATTGTCACCAGACGCTTCATCGGTATAAAGAACTTGGACTTGGGATGAACTTAATGCAGAATTATAAATTTTTAGTTCGTCTAGATAGCCTTTAAAGCTTTGAGTCGAATCGAAGCCGGAGTTTAAATTCGCTGAGCTTCGAGTGCTGTCTTGTTCTTGACCAATGACAACCGAATTGCTATAGCTGACGGAAAGCGTTCCTGTACTTGCGCCATTATCACAGTCTGTTTGTGATCCATCTACATAGAGACAAACAGTGTCGCTTTGTCTGGTAATCACTAAATGATGCCAGGTATTATTGGTGAGTGTTGTAGCAGATAAATTTTCTTCATTGTCTCTCAATTTTAAAATGACTGTACTGCTACCGTTAATATAAATTTGAAGCTCATTATCGTTTGTATCATTGCCCAATGCTTGAATAATAGTTTGTTCAGGTGATGAAATACCTGTTTTGATCCAAACAGAAAATGATAAATCATCTAACCCAGTGATTGCGGATTTGGGCACGGTTACCCAGTCGGAGGTACTGGTCCCGCTTAAATCAAGTGAGCGACCTCCTAGCACAGATGTACTAACAGACGTGGCTGTGCCTGTAACTGTTCCATTATAACTTCCCTGAGAATCTGCAACAGTACTGGCCAATGAACAGGAATTGAATTTATATTCTAGAATAGGTGTAGGGTTTCCACTACTTCCCCTAGAGTTAACAAAAAGAAATATGAATAGTATTAACAAAAAAAGATTCTTCATGTTTTGAAAACGCTTAAAATTCTGGGTGTGAAATTGAGCAAGCCGGACAAATATGTTGACCTTGATTGTTTATGCTCCAACCATTTTCAAGAGCAAGTGAAATATCACCATCAAACCAGGCGCGACCATCACTTAATCGACGACCATTGCGTTTGTTACCTCTGGGGCTGCGACGAAATTCAACTGATCTGAGTGCTTGTGGGTTGCAAATATCACAAAAAATAAAGTTTCTTATAGTCATGGTTGTACTTTAAACGAGAAGTAAAGTTAATTGTTAAGGACTAGATCGCATAGTAATAAAAAAAGCAGGCAGAAAAACTAAATTGTTACTACACTTACATTATGATTATAGGCTAAATTAATTTTTTTAAGGAAGTACGGAATGAAAATGGTAAAAAATAGACAACAGGGCTTTACATTAATCGAATTGATTATGGTGATTGTTATTTTGGGTATTTTGGCTGCTACGGCGTTACCTAAATTTGTTGATTTGGGAGATGATGCTAAACAAGCGGCTCTAGATGGTTTTGCTGGCGCATTAGGATCTGCCTCGTCCATGAATTTTTCTGGATGCCTGATTGAAAGTCAAGCGGTTACGGCTAATAAATGTGTACAAGTAGCAAAATGCTCTGATGTGGGTGCTTTATTGGAGCCTGCATTAACACTAGGTACAGTAACAAGTACTACGGCTTATTATCTTGCTGCAGATACTACAAGTACAACAAATGGGACTGCTGTAGCGTGTACACTTAAAATAGGTGCTCTTACTAAAACCTATAACGCAATTGGCGCTGCGAACTAAGTTTTTGTTATTTAGCTTATGATGGGAGTATTTATGATGACTGGTAGCGTCGTTATAAATACTTCTTTAAGTTTAACTGATGGTCTATAAAAAACAATCGGGTTTCACCTTGATTGAACTTGTCATGGTCATCGTCATGTTGGGCATACTCTCTGCTACCGCACTTCCTAAATTTTTTGAAAAAAATACTTATACGGAACGGGCCTTTTTTGTCGATACCTTAAATGCACTTCGTTTTGCACAAAAATTAGCGGTAGCGACAGGCTGTAGTGTTCAGGTTTCTATTGCTTCTGATGGTTATGCATTAAATAGACAAGGTAGTTCAAGTAGTACTTCGTGTCCTGGTGGATCCACTTATTCATTGGCTATACCCCATCCAGGAACTGGTGCCAGTAGTTATTTCGGGTCTGAGTCTGGTGTTACTTTAACCAGTAGTCCAGTCTCTTCGTTTATTTTTTATTCTTCAGGCAAAGTGTCTGCAAATGTTACTTTAACGGTAGCGGGAACTAAAACAATTAGCGTCATTTCTGAGACTGGGTTTGTTTATGCGCCATAAATTGACTGGGTTTAGGACGGATGTGCGAATAAAGTCGCAGTTGCAATCCGGTATGACGCTGATTGAATTGATCCTGTCTATGGTGATTATCAGTGTTGCGTTAACAGGTGTGTTAACTGTTATGAATTATACGGTTAGACATAGTGCCGACCCAGTTATACAACATCAAGCCATTGCCATTGCAGAATCTTATTTAGAAGAAGTTTTACTGCATGCCTATGCTAACCCGACGGGCGGCTATAGTGGGACAGATCGAAGTCAGTTTGATGATGTGGATGATTATAATAGTTTGAGTGATACCGGGGTGAAAGATCACCTGGGGAATTCGGTGGCTATACTTACTAAGTATAATGTCGCAGTTTCAGTGTCTTCACCGGTTACTTTAACCGGTAGTGTTTTAGCAAAAAAAGTGACGGTGACTGTTTCGGGATTAGGAATCAGTTTAAAGTTGGTTGGATATAGAGCTAACTATTAATGACCAGATTACGTGCAAAGGGTTTTTCTCTTATAGAATTGGTTATCGTGATAGTTGTCGTAGGTGTTTTATCGACTATGACTACCAATATTATCACTTTGCCCGTTAAAGGTTATATTGATCTTGAAAGACGTACCACCTTGGTCGATACCGCGGAAATGACATTAAGGCGTATGCAAAGAGATATTAGGCGTTCTTTGTCAAATAGCATACGTATCACAGGTGGAACCTCGTTAGAATTATTACATATAGCAGATGGTGGCCGCTATCGAGCAAAACTGGCTAGTGATGGTTCAGGTGATATATTGGATTTTACTGGTACAGAGGCGGTTAGTAGCAATAAAAGTTTTGACGTATTAGGAATTTTAGCCGCAGTACCAAGTGGTAGTGTCGTTATTTATAATCTGGATTCTGTATCAACAGGAACAACTAGTGACCCAAATGCCTATGATGGTGATAATCGGCGAACTATAGATAACACCTCCACTGTTAATAAAGTAGTGTTAACGTCTGCTACGCCATTCCCTTTTACATCGCCTCAACAACGGTTTTTTATTGTGGATACGCCTATTACTTATAGTTGTGTGAGTGGTGAGTTAAGACGTTACGATAATACGATTGATGCGGGGTATACAATTGGTGGTGCCACAACCAGTTTAAATTATAAAATTCAGGCAAAATCAGCTGTCTTATCTTGTTCATTTAGCTATGACCCCGGGACTGCAGCGCGGGCTGGGCTAGTAACAATAGAAATTACCTTAACAGATGACGCGGGTGAATCAACAAAATTGATTTACCAAGTACATGTGGATAATTTGCCATGAAACAACAGGCTGGTTTTTCTCTGGTGATGGCGATATTTATCCTGGTGGTACTAGGCGTGTTAGGCGGGTATATGGTGAAATTGAGTGGTGTTCAACATGCGACATCCACTTTTTCTTTACAAAGCGCCAGGGCCTATCAGGCTGCTAAAACAGGTATAGGCTGGTCCATTGCCAGGCTTTTGGCTACTGCAGATTGTAATGATATTACTTCAGTATCTCCGCTGACTTTTACTGATATAGATGGTTTTTCTGTGACTTTAGGCTGTACTAAATTGGATTATTCAGAAGCCAGCAAAAGCTTAAGTATTTATACTTTGACTGCTTTTAGTGAATTTGGTGTTTATAACAGTGCCTATTATATTTCCAGACAAGTTGAAGTTTCTATTTGTTTGGATAATACAACGCCTGGTTCCCCCGGTTCTTGCAATTAGTGGGTTTTAAATCAGCGCTTCAGTTTTAAATAAATTTCACTTTAATATACGTTGATCTTTATAATCAAAAATATTAATGGTTTTCTGCGCTGGATATACTCTTGAAAAGTTTGAGTTACAACGGCTTTTTAGTGGTAAGGTCAAAGCCTCGTTAATAAGAGAATCATCAAGTGCTATGTTTGTTGCTATGTCATTTTCTCTATTTAGTTACACATGATTGTATGGGTCTTAATGTATAAATAAAAGTGGGGGTACATTATTTAGTGCATAGTACTAGACATATTCCACATCGGTAAAAAGATGCCCAATGCTAGTACCAATACCATCATGCCAATTACTACCAGTAAAAAAGGTTCTATTACGCTGGCAAGGTTTTTTAATTCGGTATCAACTTCAGATTCGTAAAAATCAGCAACTTCCAGTAGCATTTCACTGATATTGCCGGTTTCTTCCCCCACTGCAATCATTTGTATCACTAGCGGTGGAAATAGGCCTATGGTCATAGCCATGCGACTGATAGTGTCTCCTTTTTCTATACCTATGCGCATTATGTCAAGTTTGGAGCCGATATAGTCGTTGCCGATAGCTTTAGAGACAATGGTAATTCCCAGAATTAGGGGTACACCTGACGTGAGAATCATGGCAAAGGAACGGGAGAATCGTTCCATAGTGGAGCGATGAATAATACTACCTACACCGGGTATTTTTAAAATCAACTGGTCCTTTTTTAAATGGCCGGCGGGTGTTTCAATGTATTTGGTCAGGGAAAAAAAGATGACAATTATTCCACCAATAATATAAGGCCAGTATTCCACGGTAAAATCGGATGCACCCATCAACACTTTGGTTTGCCAGGGTAACTCTGCACCCATTTTGTCAAATACCCCTTTGAATGCGGGTATCACATATATATTGACAATGCCCATGGCAACACTGATTGCCACGATTACCATGATGGGATAACGTAATGCTGATTTAACTCGACTTTGTGTTTCTTTTTCTCGTTCCAGATATTGTGCAATTTGTAGGAAGCCCTGATCCAGTCCGCCGGTCTCTTCACCGATATTAATGATACTGACAAAAAGGTTGGAGAATATTTTCGGATGTTGTGCCATCGATTGGCCTAGTGGTAACCCACTTTCTACGGAGCGAGCGATGTTTTTAAGTGCACTGGCCAAAGCAATGTTTCGGGTCGATTCGGTCAGGCTGTATATAGCTCTGATAAGGGGGACACCGGCTTTGGTTAAGCTGTACATTTGTCGACTAAACAGCATTAAGTCGTCAAGTTTTAAGCTTCTGACTGCCTGCCATTGATTAAACTTTTCCATTATATCAACTTCTACGACGCGTTCTTTTATCGCAAGAGGTATCAATTCCTGACTGGCGAGTTGCTGAGCTGCTTTGGCCTGGGTTTCTGCCTCTATGGTTCCTGTCAGCAGGTTTCCTGAATGATTGCGTGCTTTATATTGAAAATGTGGCACTTAAACTCCCGAGCCAGTGATGCGGATAACTTCATCTAGCGAGGTGATACCCTGGCGCACAAATTCTAATGCACATGTATTAAATGGTTGGTATCCCGAGGTGTTTTTTGCTGCTGCTGTAAATGCAGCTGTGTCATTATTTCGTAATGCATCCAGTGTTTGGTGGTTCATTTCCAATAATTCATAAACACCAATTCTTCCTCTGTAGCCGGTTTGATTGCAATGTTGACAACCTTTGCCTGATTTAAAATCTATGATTTTACTGTCAATGTTAAATGAATCAGCCAGCCAGCTTTGGTGACCCGGTTCAATTTCTGTACTACGAGTACAATGTTCACAGAGTTTTCTCACTAATCTTTGTGCCAAAATAACTTGCAGTGCGCTGGCTAGTATATAGCCTTCAACGCCCATATCTATGAGTCTGGTGGCTGTTTCTATAGCACTGTTTGTATGCAAGGTGGAAAGAACTAAATGGCCTGTAATAGAGGCTCTAATGGCAATTTCTGCTGTTTCTGTGTCGCGCATTTCTCCGACTAAGATAATGTCAGGGTCTTGTCGTAAAGCTGAGCGAAGTACACTGGCAAATGTTAATCCTACTTTTTCATTGATTTGTGCTTGAACAATGCGGGGAAGGTTATATTCCACGGGGTCTTCAGCAGTAATTATTTTGGTTTCCGGTTTATTAACTTCAGATAATGCGGCATAAAGTGTTGTGGTTTTTCCGCTTCCTGTAGGGCCGGTGACTAATACTAGGCCATGTGGATTTTTGATGTATTTTTTAAAACGCTGCAATAATGTTTCGGGAATACCTAGTTTATCAAGGTTTAACAGCCCCTGAGAATGATCAAGCAGTCGCATGACTATTGATTCACCATGAGTAATTGGTAATGTAGATAGTCGAATATCTAACATTCTTCCTTTTACCTTAATGCTGAAACGGCCATCTTGAGGGAGTCTTTTTTCAGAGATATTAAGCCCTGACATCAGTTTTAAGCGGACTACCAGTGCTGAGGCAATTTTTACTTCATTTAAAATTTGTTCGTTTAGCACCCCATCTATTCGTTGCCTAATGCGTAATACCTTTTCATCGGGTTCTATATGTATGTCGGAGGCATTAACACGGGTGGCATCTTCAAAAATAGATTGTAAAAGTTTAACAACCGGTGCTTCAGCAACCTCAGTTGAGGTATTGAGTGATTCAAAGTCAAAATCATTGTCAGATAATTCTTCGTGTAACTGCTCTGCTAGGTTGCTGATTTCTCCTGTGTTTTTATAGCTTCGGTCTATGACTTGGAGCAAGTCACCTTCTCTGACTACAGCCTGGCGAATTCTTTTTTTCAGGATACGGGTGAGTTCATCCAGTCCCATTAAATCAGTAGGGTCTGCCATAGCCAGAAATACATCATGTTCATTATCTTCTAGCAGTATCACCCTGAATCGCCGGGCCAGGCTTTCAGGAAGTCTGCTGACGATATTTTCATCCAGTGTATGTTGAGCAATATCAATAAAGGGAATTTGAAGTTGTCGAGAAAGGAAATTAAGCAGGTCGGTTTCGTTAATAAAATTCAGATCAATCAGCGTCCTACCCAGTTTTCTACCGGATTTCTTTTGTTCAGCCAGTGCTGACATAAGTTGTTCGTGGGTAATAATACGATTTTGAACCAGTAAATCACCAATACGAATCTTTTTTTTTGGTCCCATGTTTATCTATTTTAGAATGCTTATTCTCTGTTTAATATAGCTTACTATTACACTTTTTAATGTGTTTTTATTAAGTGCTTCCTGGTATGCCTTTAATGCCTGTTTTGTATTCCCTTGTTTTTCCGCTGCTATCGCTAGTCCGAGCCAGTATTCAGCCTTTAGTGGATTAATTGTTAGTAACTGTTGATAGAGTTGCAGAGATTTTAAATTATTATTGTTTTGCTGGTAAGCGGAGGCTAATAAACTTAAATAGGTTTCATTTTGTACCTGACTTTCATCAATGTTTTGCAACACAATTAAAGCCTCTTGAGCCTGTTTGTTCTGCAATAATAATTGACTGCGCAGATTAATAAACTGTAGGTTTTGAGGGAAAATAGCTAAACCATGGTCTAGCAGCTCTGCTGTTTGAATGCTTAGACCCTGGGCATTTAGAATGTTCGATAGTAAAAGCCGGGCATTAACATGACGCGGATTGAGTTTGAGAGCTAATTCCAGCTTTCGTTGTTTTTCTGATTTATTTTGTTGACGTTTTGCAGATTTAAAAAACTGCTCCGCTTGTTGTGTATGACTGAATGTTTTGAAGATTTTTTTCTGGGGTTTTGTGCTGATAGACGCAGGGGCTGGTTTTGTTTCAGCTAATTTAGGTTTTTGTTTTTGCTTGGGTTTTTGTACCGGTGTGCTGACTTTTGGTTTTGTTACTTGAATATCTTGGGCAATAGCCGTGGGGAAAGTAATGACGGGTTTTTCTTCAGGTAGAGTTAAAGATGCTATTTTTTTAAGGCTGCTTGATATGGTTTTTACTTGCTTTTCAGGTTCCTTTAAATGGTAGAAAATAATACCAGCAATGCTCGCGAACAGAATGAATGCTAATAGTAAATAATATGGTTTTTTCTGTGTTAGCGGGGGCGTCTTTATATTATTTAGAGGCTGTTGTTCTGGTGTGTTTTTAGTATTTCGTTTTTCCAGGTCTATTAATACTTGATTTAATAAGCTCATAATCTGAATCCGAACAAGTGAGCCATAAATAGACAGAGACTTAAACATAAACTAAGCAGCAGGCTTTTTCGACATTCGAGGGGGTGTCTGCGCAAACAGGTGTCTTCTGTATCTCGGGCAGCGAGTATGACTTGTTGGACCCCTATTTGGTTTAAGCCTTTGCCATATGCAGATAATAAGGCTTTATGGGCTAGTATATTAACTAGTCGGGGGATGCCTTTGCTATAAAAATGCAGTGCACTGTTTGCTGTATTGGAAAAAATAGCGGGCTGGATTGTCAATGCGCTGGACAAGCGATGTTTGACGTAGGCACTAATATCCCGGGCTGTTAGCGTTTTTAAGGTGTAACTAAAACTAATGCGTTGTCTGAGTTGGCGTATCGATTGTTTTTTTAATAACTGGTCTAGCTCGGATTGGCCCAACAGCACAATTTGTAGTAACTTTTTCTTTTCAGTTTCCAAATTGGTCAATAGTCTTAATGCTTCCAATGTTTCCAACGGCATGGCTTGGGCTTCATCAATGATTAATACTGGTTTTTGTTGATTGGCCGCTGCTTGTAGCAGGAAAGCGTTAATTTGTTGTAATAGTTTACTTCTTCCTTCTGATTGAGAAAAAGTAATACCTAACTCATCTGCCAGAGTCATATGTAAACCATCGGCAGTTAAATGTGGGTTAGGAATATAAGCTGTGATAAAGGGTGCTTGTAATTCATGTAGCAGTTTTCTGCATAACATGGTTTTACCTGTACCTACAGCACCGGTGATTTTTATGAAGCCTTCACCATTTTGAAGGGCTATATGTAAAACATTGAGCGCTTCTCTATGGCTGGGTAAGTCGAAGTAAAATTGCGTATCAGGTGTTAAAGCAAAGGGGAATTCGCTGAGTCCAAAATGGTTTAGATACATTTAACGCTTGGTTAGTAAAAGAGGAGAAGAGATAGCAGCATTTATTATTCCCATAAACGATGTTTTTGTAACTGTTTAAGTTGCTTTTTACTTGAATTCATTGTGGGAGCCCAGTCATCATCACTATTAATGAGTGTTGGTTTTAGTAAAATAACCAGTTCTGATTTTCTGGTTTCTCCGCTATTTACTCTAAATAAATTACCTAGATAAGGGATTTGAGTCAGAAATGCGATGCCTTTTTTTCCTTCTGTTTTAGTTTCCTGCATTAATCCTCCAATGACGATTATTTGGCCATTTTTTGCTTTTACAATACTATCAGATTCACGCACTGTATTTAAGGCCATGGGCAATGAGCCTTGTTCGCCATTAATGGTAAAGTCTTTAATCTGGTTTTCTACTCGGGTTATTGACGGATGAATATGTAATGTAATTTCATCATGGTCATTAATCTGTGGGGTAACATCAAGGGCAATACCCGAGAAAAAAGGTGTCCAGGTAATGTCTGGGTTGCTGATGGTACTGGAGCCACTGGTCACCGTATTTGACGATACATTGGTAATAAAATATTCGTCATTACCTACTTTTATAATGGCTTTTTGATTGTTTAAAGTAGAAATCCTAGGGCTGGAAAGTATATTGGTTTTTCCTTGGGTTTCTAATAGCTCAACCATGGCAGCAAAGTCACCAAATGTGGCACTAATCGTAAATACCTCGCCTATAGCGCCTAAGCCAGTAAGAATAGGTGCAGTGTTGGCAGCAGTGCGCGCCACACTTTGCCAGTTGACGCCTGCCTGGTGAGAATCGTTTAGAATGATTTCTATGATTTTGGCTTCGATAATGACTTGTCGGCCCAATTGATTTTGGGTTGCCTCTATAAATTGTTTCACTTCTCTCAATTGCATGGGTTTTGCTCGAACCACAATCACCCCGGTCTGACGATTGATAATCACTGTTGCCAGGGGGTCTATTGAGATAATTGAAGTTAAGGCAGCATTTATCTCAAGCCAGAAGTCTGTTTCTGACCGAGTGTTTATCCAACTGCCAGATGACTGTGTGTTCGAGCTTGAGCTTGAGCTAGAATAAGATTCATTTGAGCTGCTATCTGAATCGGAATCGTTATTGGAAATCTGGCCGGAAGAGACTCGTGTGCTGGACTCTCCTGCTCTGACTAAGTCGAGTCGGTTAAGTTTGAAAATTTTTGTTTGTAAGGTTGCCGGGTAGATTATGTAGCCTATATCATTTTTTTTGTAGTCATATCCATAGACATTTTGTACAGCATCCAAGACTTGTGGCACAGTAACATTTTTTAATTCCAGCGAAATTAAACCACTGACATCGGGGTGAACCAACATATTTTCATCAGTATCTATCACTAAGCCCATAAAAAATTCACGGGCTTCAACTTCATGTAGTGAAATGTTGAATCGGGTCAGTTGTGGAAACCTGTTAGTGGTAAATAATGTTTGATTGAAGTCAGGGATTAGTGCATTGGTAATGGCCGCTGGAGGCGTGTGAGTATTAACTGGTTGTATGGGTGTTGGAGTCTTTGCAAAAGCTATGTCAATGGTTTGCTCATTAGATGTAGGGATTGTTGAGCAGGATAATAACAAGGGGAATATTAATAATAAGGCGATCTTTGTTAAAGTATTTGGCACTTTTTGTGTATTCTGTGTTTTTCTGATTATTTCATCAGGCACAATGGACTTGATGCCACATGCTGAAGAAGGCCACCCATCTTGCTCCAGCTGGAATATTTTTTTCCTGTAATCGGCTAAGGTTATTTTATTCATGGAAAGTGGCTATTGGTTTTATTTTTTTTAAATGAGCGAGTTAAAAGATAAAGTTTTCTTTGTACGTTATTTTGCTTTATAAGTACGGAGTCATTTAAAATTTTTATAATTTTAACATCGGAGAAAATAATTTCTCCTTGTTTGGCAGTTACTCCGTTGATTGTTGCACGTTTGGAACGGCCTGAGACCCAGATGGAAGATAATTTTAAATCTTCACCTTTAGTGTAGTCTATTTTATTGTTTGAGGAATAATAGGCTGGTTTGGTTGGGTCTCTTAGTTCTGCACTAGAAATTTGGCTATGTAGCAGTGATATTAGAAAAAACAGCAATAGTTTAAAGACCAAGCCAGTTCTCCTCAAAGCTTAAAGTGTAAATAAGGAAGGTTGTTTCAGCAATAGGGTATTGCTTAACTTGATAATCAATGGCATCCCAGTTAAAACGCCAGGGCAGTGATTCTAGAGATTTTAGATAGTTTAGCGTATCGAAATAGTTACCGCTAAGGGTTACGGATAGACCATGCTGAAATACCCATGATTTATCTTGCTCGGAGCCTAAAAAAGGGGTGACAGGTAGTGTTTCCAGTTTTACTAGCTGTAAGCGATTATTCTTTTTTAGCATATCTTGTAAAACCTGAGTCATTAAATGGGCAGGAACAAACTGTTTTTCTCCTACACCCAGTTGGGCTTTCAATTTAATTAGTTGCTGCTTGATTTCTTTGAGTTTTGTTTTGTTTTGTTGATTAGGGTCTATTTTTCCTATGGCTGTTAATTGAACAGCTGCTTGCTGTTGGGCGCTAGTCTGGGCTTTTATAGTGCTTAGTTCGGTAGTTAATTGTTCAAGTTGGGTTGCTAGCGGTTGGTATACAAGGTTATCCCATACACCCCAAACCAATACCAGCAGGGTTGCACCACAGATGGTTTTCTCACGAGCGGTTAAGCTATTAAATCGTTCGATAAGAGATTCATTCATTAGCTGTTTGTTCCAATATTTTAGCTGTAGTGCTGACCGTAAAATTAATTTGGTTTTCAGTGTTTTCTTCTTCAGCCATGATTAATCTTGCAAAGATTCGGCCTCGAAAAACGCTTTCATGATGTAGCTTTTGCAAAAAAACAGCGATTTTTTCAGGATTATAGGTGCTGCCTTGTATTATTAAACTGTGTGTTTGGCCATTGATTACAATACCTCTTAACCAAATATCTGCAATACTTTGTCTGGCAAGTGCCGTGAAATATCTGGAGAATCCTTGTGTTTGATCTGAATTTTTATCAGTTAATACTTGAATGACTCTGGAAAGGCTGGTGAGCATGTTTAGTGAGCGAGATATTTCTTGAGTAAGCAGCTGATTGATTTGCTGTCTAGGATATTTGACTTGTATTAGTCTTACTTGTGTTTCGGCTTCTGTGAGTTGCTGTTTTGCTAATACCAGACTTTTTTTTGTGTCGTTCAGGTCTAGAAACAGGTAGATACTATAGCTTACGATAAGTACGAAGATGATAATCAGTCCAACAAGCATATTGTTTACCCCAGGCTTGGTTTGTCCCTGTTTTAAACTGTCTTGATATAGGTTGATCTGTTGTATCATGGGATTTCTATAATGTCGTGTCGCGTAAGGTTGCTCCAATAACAGGTGCACAAATAGCCTGGGTTGGGTCATCCAGTAAGATCTCACCCTCAATAATAGTTGATAAATCCATTATTCGAGCGGTAATACCATGGTTACTGTTCAGCGCGTTGATCAACTCTGAGGTGTTTTCAATTAATGGAATAACGGCAAGCCAGGAAATAGGTGGTAATCCATAATAACTTTCAACATAGTCAAACGAACGTTGGATTTCCAGAGCCAGTCCGTTTTGTTCCAGGGCAATTTGTTCATCACTTAAGAAATTATCAGTTAAGCCAAGCCGGTCATACCCCATCGTTAACTTACGACTGATATAGATAGAGCCTTGTTGTTCAATAATAATACGGCCAGTTGTTTTGTGTAGATGCAATACAGCTATGCCACGATCATTTTCAGGTAATAAAGTTGCAAGGTTTCTTAAGCAGGTTTCCTGAATGTCTATAACTTTTAGTTGTAATTCACAGTTAATACATAAATCAACCAGTGGTTGAATGGCTGATTTAGGACAGGCAATGACTTCCAGCATTTTTTCGCTGTTAACGCGTTCTGAAAGGGGTAATGGATAGTGTTCAATAAGCGCATCATCAACTGGGAACTCAATTAAATCACTTATCTTCCAGCGTATTGCTTCAATAAGTTCATTATCAGCAACTTCGGGAGCTTCAATCGTCACCAAGCGATATTCACCAGAGGTGAGTACTATATTACAGTCGTATTCAGTTAACTGATGTTTTTCTGTGAGTTCTTTTAGAGTCGCCTGTTTTTTATTGGTGGGGATGAACTCACAATGAATTAATGTTGGTTTCTGGTTTTCAGCGTAGAGGGAAATAGCGATTGCTATGCCGTCCGCGGTAAAGCTTAATGCAGTAATACCTTTGTTAGATTGTTTTTTTCCTAATAATTTTTGAAACAAATGCACTTTATTAATCCCGTTAATTAGTGCTATTTAGTTTAGATGAAATTTATTTAAATACAAGGTGTTGGGTGGTATTTCTAGAGGGTTATCTAAAGTCAGCTGCTTTGTTTTCTGGTTTTGTAGTAAATAACCCCTGTTATTTATATGGTAGGCTTGATTGTAAGGATATATGAATCTTAACTTTCGCAATTTATTGAAAATTCATTCATTTCATTACCATTGAAACGAAAACAAGGGTTATGGGGGGGCGGGTATTATATTTAACAATATGATATGTAAGCCTGATCTTTAGTTTTCTGTTTGGTTTTAGTATGAGTATTAGTCAATTAACAAACTAAGCGTTATTTCTTCCACAGCTTCGTCCTTAATTGTAAATCCACGAATTTCTAATACCCCTTTGGTGTTTAGTGAAATAATTAAATAAATTGTTTCAGGATATGCGGCAAATTTTATATCTGTAGCTGAGGGAGTTGCGGGCGATGTAGGGTGTGAATGATAAATAGCAAACAATTCTTCACCTTTGTCTCGCATGGTTGACATGGCAGTAATCTGTTGTTTTTCATCCAGTTGAAAGCGGGTTTCAGGCTGTTTGGCGGTATTGTTAACGGGGTAGCAGGTACTGGCAATGCCATTATATGCCCCAAGCAAACCACAAACTTCCTGGTCAGGTGATATTTGCGCCAAATGTAGTAATTGGGTAGTGATTTTTCTGGATAATTGAATTTCTTTTATCTGCATTATGGGTTCCATAGGCCTGTTGTAACTCTAGGGTTACCAGACAGGTCTGTATATGTTTTGACGTTGTGATAATCAAATGAATTAAAAATAGTTTGAACGGCTAATTGTTGATTGCAGCCATGTTCAATCAGTAGTGTGCCACCTGGTTTTAAAAAGTCGCAGGCTTGCTTGCATAGAGTTTTGATGTCTTTAAGACCTTGTTCATCAGCAATTAAAGCACAAGCTGGCTCAAATCGTAGGTCTCCCTGTGATAAGTGTGGGTCATTATGCTCTATATAGGGTGGATTGCTGATAATCAAATCAAATTGGGAGGGAGCAATGTCATTAAACCAGTATGACTGAATAAAATGAATATTGTTTATCTGATGTGTTTTTGCGTTTTGTTTTGCTATGTTCAGTGCTTTGTCGCTAAGGTCAGTTGCAATAACCTCTATGGTAGGGATTTCTGCGGCCAGAGTAATCGCAATAATGCCTGAGCCAGTGCCTAAATCAAGCAAACGTACATTTGAATGATTAGTCAGCAGTTTTAAACTAAGTTCAATCAATAACTCTGTATCTGGCCTGGGGATTAATACATCAGGGGTAACGGTAAAGTTACGAGACCAAAATTCCCTGTTGCGGGTAATATAGGCTATAGGCATGCCTTGTTCGCGTTTATTAAGCAGCTGTAGAAATTGAGCAGACTGTTGAGGTAATAGTTTTTTTTCTGGCCAGGCTCTTAAGTGAGAGCGGGGCTTATCCATTATATGACAGAGTAAAACCTCCGCATCTAATGCGGCTGAATCAGAAGATGCTTGCAAGCGTTTCGTTGCTGTTGCAAGTATTGTTTCAATATCAGTCATTTCCTAATTGTGTGAGCAGTTCAGCTTGGTGTTCATTGATTAAGGGGTTAATCACATGCTCTAATCCACCTTGCATAATTTCATCTAGTTTATACAGGGTTAAATTAATACGGTGGTCAGTCATACGACCTTGTGGATAGTTATAGGTGCGGATACGCTCAGAGCGATCACCAGACCCTACTTGCAGTTTTCGTGTTTCTGCTTGTTCGGCTTGCTGTTTGTCTTGTTCTGCAGTTAATAATCGGGATTGCAGCAGGGACATAGCGCGTGCCCTGTTTTTATGTTGCGAGCGTTCATCCTGACATTCCACCACCACACCGGTTGGAAGATGGGTGAGTCGAATGGCAGAGTCTGTTTTGTTAACGTGCTGACCACCTGATCCCGATGCTCTAAACGTATCAACCCGTAAGTCGGATGCTTTGATTTCATATTCATCTACGCTTTCAACTTCAGGCATGATGGCAACAGTGCACGCAGAAGTGTGGACTCGGCCTTGTGATTCTGTTTCAGGTACGCGTTGAACCCGATGAACGCCGGATTCAAATTTTAGTTGTGAATACACGTCTTGTCCGGCTATGCGAAGAATAATTTCTTTGTAGCCTCCGTGATCACCTCTATTTTCAGTAATAATTTCGATATTCCAGCCTTGTTTCTCGGCAAAACGTTGATACATTTTTGCCAGATCACCTGAAAAAATAGATGCTTCATCGCCGCCCGTGCCAGCTCTGACTTCTAAAAATATATTGCGATTATCATTAGGGTCTTTTGGCAATAATAAAACTTGTAGTTGACGTTCCAGCTGTTCTTTTTGTTTTTCTGATTCCAGTTGTTCTTCTTTAGCCATTTCTCGTAGTTCCGGATCAGAGTCTTTAGCCATTTCTAATGCTGCATCAAGATTGTCCTGGTTTTCCTGGTATTGTTTGTAACAGTTAACAATCGGATCTATTTGTGAATATTCCTGGCTGAGTGAGCGGAATTGATTTTGATCGCTTTGAACTTCTGGCTGGGATAAAAGTGCAGCTATTTCTTCAAAGCGTTCACTAAGGTTTTCAAGTTTTGTTTGTATTGATGCTTTCATTATTTTAATTTAAATATTTCTTTAGCTGCAGCGACTAAGTCGTGTCTTTCATTTGCGCCGGCTTCTCGTAATTGAGAGCTGGGCGTGTGAATTAGTTTATTGGTTAATGTATGGGCTAGGCGATTGATAACTTCTTCGGCAGATTTTCCTTTACTCAGTTGGGTCAGTGCTTTTGCTAAAACTTCATCACGGGTTAACTCTGCTTGTTGGCGATAATCGGTGATCACAGCTTGTGCACCTTGAGAGCGCATCCAGGCTAGGAAGTGTTCAACCTGGGTGTCAATGATTTCCTCTGCTTGCTCAGCAGCTTTGCGCCGGGAGTCCATGTTTTGGTCTATGGTATGTTGCAGGTCATCAACGGTGTATAAATAAACGTCTCTGAGTTGTTCTACTTCAGCTTCTATATCTCGGGGTACAGCCAGGTCGACCATAAACATAGGTTTATGTTTGCGTTTTTTGATAGCGCTTTCTACCCGTCCTTTGCCTAAAATTGGTAATTGGCTTGCAGTAGAGGAAATGACAATATCAGCTTCAGCCAGATGGTCAGGGAGTTCAGATAAGGCGATGGCATAGCCGTTAAACTGGGCGGCCAGAGCGTGGGCTTTGTCATAGGTTCGGTTTGCAATAATAATGCGGCCTATGTTGTTTTGATACAGATGTCTGGCTGTTAGTTCTATAGTTTCTCCCGCTCCGATTAATATTGCAGTTTGCTCGCTGAGTGAGTCGAATATTTTCTGTGCAAGTTGTACCGCAGCAAAAGCAACAGAGACCGGGCTGGATCCAATAGCGGTATCGGTACGTACTTTTTTTGCGGCGGAAAAGGTATGGTGAAACAATTTTCCTAAATGTTTTCCTAATGTACCTGCCTCATAAGCGGCCTGATAGGCAGTTTTCATTTGCCCTAGAATCTGTGGTTCACCCAGAACCATTGAATCCAGGCCACTGGCAACACGAAACATGTGGCGTATTGATTGGCTGTCTGTGTGGCTATAAAGGTACGGGGCAAATTCGGCAGTACTGATTTTTTTATTGTCAGAAATCCACTCAATCAGGGTTTTGGGTTCCTTTTCATCAGATTGATAATAAAATTCAGTACGATTGCAGGTAGATAAAATAGCAGCGCCATTTATTGTATGCTGGTCCCATAAGGTTAATAGCGATGATTCAAGTGTTTCAGCAGGGAAAGCTAAACGCTCCCTGATTGCAACAGGCGCTGTATTATAATTTAGTCCTACGGCAAGAAGAGTCATTGAATGATATTGAAAAACCTTATTAGAAATGACATATTCTAAGGAATATACTGCTTTTATCCAAATAGAATAAATTCTTGGTCTAAATTATTTTGATTTTCTGATACCCTATAGGGATGTTTAATTAAATGAAATAGGGACTTGTGGTGTTAATTAAAAAGTTGATGGCCGGGCTGATATTTGTGTTTTCAGTCGGTTGTGCAAGCGTGTCTGGCGAAAAAGCGGATAGTAGTTCGACACAAGAGGGTGATGAACATAATGCTGAATTAGAACTTTCTGCTGAAAAAAATACGGCTATTTCACCCGAAGTGCTTTATTTATTAATGACTGCAGAAATTGCAGGGCAAAGAAATCAATATGGTGTTGCTTTAGAAGGCTATTTGCAAGCTGCCAAGCAAGTGGATGATGCGAGGGTTTCAGAAAGAGCTGCAAAAATTGGCCTT
Organism: Methylococcaceae bacterium; assembly: GCA_048595505.1. Lineage (GTDB taxonomy): Bacteria > Pseudomonadota > Gammaproteobacteria > Methylococcales > Methylomonadaceae > QPIN01. The sequence goes on along the minus strand of JBJPGG010000016.1, from coordinate 6,600 downwards.
TTCATCAAAGATACAGAAAAAACGGATGAAGCTGTTTCTTTATGGTTAAAGCAGGATGAGAAAAATCTGACAGCCAGGAAAATCGCGGTATTATCAGCTTTAAGAAACGCGGATAATAAAGTAGCAGTAGAGCATTTGAATGTCATTTTGCAGGAAGACCTTGCTGGGTTTGAAACTACACTAATGGAGTTGGCCAAAGTTCTTGAAAAGGATGGAAAGCCTGAGGTTGTGTTTAGCGTTTTGGAAGATGTTGCTGCTCAGCATCCTGATCAATCGGTGATATTTTTTGTACAAGCTTTATTAGCCGGGCAACTGAATAAACTGGATTTAGCCAATGAAAAAATAAATAAAACGTTGCAGTTAGAACCCGATTGGAATAAAGCGCGTATTTTACGTGCCCAATTAGCAGTACAGGCTGGTAATTTTGAATTGGCAAGAACAGATCTGGAAACAGTTCTTGAAAAAACGCCGGAGAATGTGCGAGTAAAGAAAATGCTGGCTCAGGTTTTTATTAAAACCGAAGCATTTGATGATGCCTTACGGTTATATCAAGATATTTTAAAAAACGAAGCAGATGATGGGGAAAGTCAATTTGCCATTGCCATGATTCATTTGCAGCAACAGCATTATGATCAGGCGCTAGTTTATTTGAAAGAATTGGTGAATAAGCCGGCGTGGGATGCGCAGGCAAGCTTTTATATCGGTAGAATTGAGTTCAAAAAAGAGCATTATGATTTGGCTTTAGTCTGGTTTGATAAGATAACTCGTGGGCCTTATCACTATGATGCTGCAATGGCCGCTGTTTCAGTTTTATTAAATCAAAAGGATTTTGTTGCGGCCGAAAGTCGTTTGGCTGGTTTGGTTGAAAAATTTCCAAACAAACAAACTGCTATTCATTTGCTATCAGCTGAAGTTTATAACGGACAAAAAAAACATCAAAAAGCATTTGATATTTTGAGTGAGCTACTGAAACAAAATCCGGAGCACCGGGATGCACTGTATACCCGAGCTTTGGTATCTGAAAAGTTGGATAGATTAGATGTTTTAGAGGCGGATCTTCAGCGAATAATATTAAAGAGTCCTGATGATGCCAGTGCTTTAAATGCATTAGGGTATACCCTGGTTGACAGAACGGAGCGATATGAGGAAGCCGAAGGCTATTTGCAACGTGCCATAAAGCTGCAGCCTGATGAGGCAGTGATTATAGATAGTTTAGGTTGGTTGTATTTTAAACGCGGAGATGCTGAGGCGGCATTAAAATATTTACGTGTTGCTTATCAAAAGCAACCGGAAAGTGAAATAGCTGCACATCTTGCTGAGGTGTTGTGGGGCCTGGGAGGAAGGGAGGAAGCAAAAAGTATTTTTGAGCAAGCTATAGAAAAATCGCCTGATGACGAATATCTTTTAAAGTTTAAGCATAAGTTTCTGCTAGGTGAATGACTCAATGATGGGTAGAGCAGTAGTGGTATTGATGCTGGCTGGAGTTTTGGCTTCTTGTGCGGAGGTACCAGTCAGGTCAATCATTCCATTTGAGCTGGTAGGGCGTGAGCATTTGTATGATAAAACTGCTTGGTCTTTTTCCGGGCGACTTGCGTTGTCAGGTGTTAAAGATGCTATATCAGCATCGATAAGCTGGCGGCACCAGGCTGACCAGGATGAAATTGAACTTGCCGGACCTTTTGGACAGGGACGAACATTGCTAGTAATAACAAATGACAGCGTCGTTATTGACTATGGGGATCAGCGTTTACAGCATAATGGAAATGTGGATGAATTTATATCAAGGCATACAGGAATTGAAGTGCCTGTTTCAGCATTAAAATACTGGGTGCTTGGGTTGATTGAGCCAAATAGGCAGTATGTTGGTTTTGAAAATGGTTTTTTACAGTCTGGTTGGAATGTAAGTTATTTGCAAATGCAGCCGGTTGAAAGTGATTGGTTGCCCCGAAAAATTAGAGTGCAGAAAAGTGAAGTTAAACTGAAGTTGATTATTAGTCAGTGGGAATTGTAGGGTTATTTGATTTTGGATTCTAAAAGATTTATGAATGATGAAATGGCTGCTTGGGCAAAAAAATGGCCCGCACCAGCAAAAATTAATTTGATGTTAAGGATTACCGGACGAAGGGAAGATGGCTATCATCTATTGCAAACGGTATTTCAATTGACGGATTTATGTGATTGGCTAACTTTTCACCCGGTTAATGATGGCGTGATTAGGCTGCGTACACCAATACCAGGTGTGCCCGAAGAAACTGACTTGACTGTAAGAGCAGCTAAATTGTTGCGGCAAGAAACAGGTTGCGAGCAGGGAGTGTGTATTGAAATAGAAAAGAACCTACCAATGGGCGGCGGCCTGGGCGGGGGAAGTTCAGATGCAGCAACTACGCTGGTGGTATTAAATAAGCTGTGGGGCTTAGATTTAACTGAGCAGAAGTTGATGCAATTAGGTTTGAAATTAGGTGCAGATGTACCGGTATTTGTCTATGGGCATGCTGCATGGGCAGAGGGCGTGGGCGAAAAACTAAAGAAAATTGATATACCAGAAAAATGGTTAGTGATTATAAAACCAGACTGTCACGTAGACACAAAAGAAATTTTTAGTGTTAAAGATTTGACAAGGGATAGTAAATCAATCAGAATGGCTGACTTTATTGCAGGCCGGCATCAAAATGATTGTGTTGATGTGGTTCGCAAATTATATCAGCCAGTAGAAAAGGCTTTAATTGATCTGGGTGTTTTTTCTGAGGCCAGATTGACGGGTACAGGCGCATGTGTGTTTGCACAGTTTGATTGTAAAGAGTCGGCTGTTGAAGCATATGAATCGCTGGATAAACAATGGCAGGTTTATTTGACCAAAGGTTTAAACAGGTCAATGTTGTTGGATATGCTGATTTAATAAATCGTTTATTGGGCTGTCGCCAAGCGGTAAGGCACGGGGTTTTGATCTCCGCATACCCAGGTTCGAATCCTGGCAGCCCAGCCATTTTATATTCATTTACGAAATCTCAGGGAGTGCTGAAATGCAAGATTCCTCTATAATGATATTTTCAGGTAATGCCAACAGGGCTTTATCTGAGGGTATAGTGAGGAAGTTGAATATGCGTCTTGGCATGGCAACTGTTGATCGCTTTAGTGATGGTGAAATAGTAGTAGAAATTGAAGAGAATGTTCGTGGTAGAGATGTGTTTGTTATTCAGCCAACATGTTCTCCTGCTGATGGACATTTGATGGAATTGTTGGTGATGATTGATGCTTTAAGACGAGCATCTGCTTCACGAATTACAGCTGTGATACCGTATTATGGGTATGCTCGGCAGGATAGAAGATCTCGTTCTGCAAGAGTACCCATTACAGCGAAGCTGGTAGCCAATATGATTGATACAGCAGGGGCTGATCGTGTTTTAACGGTTGACTTACATGCTGATCAGATTCAGGGTTTTTTTGATATTCCCGTGGATAATGTATATGCGTCTCCGTTGTTGTTGGGTGATGTTTGGCGGCAAAAATATGAAGATTTAATCGTTGTATCGCCTGATGTGGGCGGGGTGGTCAGAGCTAGAGCACTGGCTAAGCGCCTAGGTGATGCTGATTTGGCAATTATCGATAAGCGTAGACCCAAGGCGAATGTGTCTGAGATTATGCATATAATTGGTGATGTTGCTGGTCGGTCGTGTGTAATGGTTGACGATTTGGTTGATACAGCAGGTACCTTGTGTCATGCAGCGGAAGCGCTGAAGAAGAATGGCGCGATAAAGGTGGTGGCTTATTGTACGCACCCGGTATTGTCAGGTTCTGCGGCGGAAAATGTAAAAAATTCAGTGCTGGATGAGTTGGTGGTAACTGACACTATACCGTTAAGCAAGGAATTGTTGGCAATGGATAAGATAAGGCAGCTAAGTGTTGCAGAAATGCTTGCTGAGACAATTAGGCGAATTGCTGAGAGTGAGTCGGTAAGTTCGTTGTATGTTGATTAAGTAAATTATATTGAAGTGCTTGTAAGAGCAAGTTTGGAGAAAAAGATGTCTAGCGTGTTTGAATTTGTAGCCGAGAATCGTGATCTATCGGGTAAGAGTGCGGCAAGAGGTATACGCCGTAATGGAGATGTTCCTGCGATAGTTTATGGTGGTGAAGTTGCGCCTCAATCTATAGTTTTAAATCATAATGAGGTGGTTAAACATCTGAGCCACGAGGCGGTTTATTCTCATGTTTTGGATTTAAAAATAGATGGAAAAACTGAAAAAGCAGTTTTAAAAGGTGTTCAGCGTCATCCAGCAAAAGCTCAGGTTATGCATATGGATTTTATGCGTATTGATGAGACTCATGAATTGAAAGTGCATGTTCCCTTGCATTTTATTAACGAAGACATTTGTGTCGGAGTAAAGGCCGGTGGTGTGGTGACGCATTCAATGGTCGATGTTGAAGTTGCTTGTTTGCCTGCTGTGCTGCCAGAATTCATTGAAGTTGATTTGGAAGCTATCGACATAGGCGGGTCTATTCATTTGACTGATATTGTAGTCCCTGAAGGTGTAAGTGTTGTAGCTTTGGCACAAGCCGGTAATCATGATCATACGGTAGCCCAGGTTATGAAGACTAAAGCTGCCAAAGGTGATGAAGAAGTTGCTTCCGAAGAAGGGGTGGATGATGAGGCTGAAAGTACTGAAGATTGAGCGTGATTAAGCTTATGGTTGGCCTGGGGAACCCGGGTCGACAGTATGAAAAAAACCGGCATAATGCCGGTTTTTTGTTTTTAGATCAATTGCTTGAAGGTTGTGCTTCATCTTGGTCTAATGAGCTAAAATTTCAAGCTCTGGTGGCAAGCTGTCATCTGGGTGGAAACAAAGTAATTTTGCTTAAGCCTCAAACATTTATGAATCGCAGTGGTTTGTCGGTGGGCTTAATCGCCAAGTATTATAAGTTCAAAGCAGACGAGATTTTGGTTGTTCATGATGAGCTGGACTTAAGCGCTGGAGCAGTTAAGCTAAAGATGGGGGGAGGGCATGCCGGGCATAATGGTTTGCGTGATATCATGGCTAGCTTGGGCGACAAAGGGTTTTACCGGATAAGATTGGGAATAGATCGTCCTGACGCAGGAAAGCCAGTAGCTGACTATGTTTTGTCGAACCCATCCAAAGAACAGTTTGGTTTTTTACTATCAGCTTTTGATTTGGTTGATATGCAAATAAATAAGATTGTAGCGGGTGATATGGCTGCTGCAATGAATGCTTTAAATAAAACACCTGCCTAATGATAAAATAAAATAAAATAGGCTTATTGAAAAATAAAGATTGACTGAAAGAGTAATTTTTATCATAATAGCTAGTTCAGGAGGGGTTCCCGAGTGGCCAAAGGGATCAGACTGTAAATCTGACGGTTCTACCTTCGGAGGTTCGAATCCTCCCCCCTCCACCATTCTTCCATTTAAGGAAAATATGCGGGTGTAGTTCAGTGGTAGAACTCCAGCCTTCCAAGCTGATTATGTGGGTTCGATTCCCATCACCCGCTCCAAATACTTTTTCCAGAAGTGCTCATATAGCTCAGTCGGTAGAGCACTTCCTTGGTAAGGAAGAGGTCACCGGTTCAAATCCGGTTATGAGCTCCAGGTTTTAAAGTGTGGTTCTAGAAGCTAAAAAGGTTGTCTAATATCTTTTTCTATGGTATGATTTCCGATTCTTTAGTTCGTTATTGTTCTGAATTAGGTCAGTGGCTCAATTGGTAGAGCAGCGGTCTCCAAAACCGCAGGTTGTGGGTTCGAGTCCCTCCTGGCCTGCCAGTTCAGAATGTACTCAACAATTTATCCAAATATTTTATAAATGAATGCACAGGCGGAAGAAGCATCTAATGTATTTGATGTTGTAAAGCAAGGTTTGTCACTTGTATTTGTGGTGGCAGGTATAGCCGCTTTTTATTATTTTGCTGATGTGCCTGGGTTTGCATTGCTGTACAGGGTTTTGGCTTTAGTTGTTGTCGTGTTGATTGCAATAGCTGTTATGTTGACGACAAGTCTTGGGAAAAAGACGTGGAGCTTTGCTCTTGAGTCTAAACAAGAAGTTAGAAAAGTAGTATGGCCAACCCGAGAAGAAACAATTAGAACGACATTGCTAGTGTTCGGTATGGTTTTTATTGTTGGATTAATTTTGTGGTTCTTGGATATGTTCCTTTTTTGGGGTATTCGCAGTTTAACAGGTCAGGTGTAAATAATGGCTTTACGTTGGTATGTGGTACATGCATATTCAAATTTTGAAAATAAAGTTAAGTTAGCCTTAGAAGAGAAGATTGAATTAGAGGGCTTGCAAGATCTTTTTGGTAAGATTCTTGTGCCTACAGAAGAAGTTGTAGAAATGCGTATGGGTCAGCAGCGAAAAAGCGAAAGAAAGTTCTTTCCTGGCTATGTGCTGGTGCAAATGGAGTTGACTGATGAAACTTGGCATTTGGTTCGTAATATACCAAGAGTTCTAGGCTTTATTGGTGGTATTTCTGATAGGCCCGCACCTATTTCTGAAAAAGAAGCGAATGCAATACTTAACAGGGTTGAAGAGGGTGTTAATAAACCTAGGCCTAAGGTGTTGTTCGAAGTGGGCGAAACATTAAGAGTTATAGACG
>JBJPGG010000015.1:0-39528 GCA_048595505.1 Methylococcaceae bacterium | reverse complement strand
CAACAATTTGGCAGCAGGCACATACTCTCTCGGTGTGATTGCGCCTAATGGCTTTGATTTAACCGAAAAAGATGCTCTCGGTAATAGTGCTGACGGAATCGACAGTGATTTCAATGTCGACACAGCCATGACGGATAATATCGATCTGGCTGAAGGCGAACAAAGTCTGACTGTCGCTGCCGGTCTGGTTGCAAATGCGCCGATTGGTTGCAATATTCTCGGCAGTGACTCTGTTACAGAAGGACTTCGTTACGGCGAAGAATATCAAGTTCAATTAGATCAGGCTGTAACTGAAGACACATTAGTCACGATAAGAATCAATTCCGATACTGCGCAACAAACCGACGGAACAGGTTATAAGACTTTTATAGCCTATTGGGGGGGGTGGAGTGGCTATGGTCAAACTTATAATGTACTGAAAAATGAGGATGTTATTTATTACACCACCAATCAAGCTCACCAGGATCAGGTAGCAGTGGATTTTTTGAATGATCCTAGTTACTCAGCCAAATATGCAACCAATGGAATTGCAGGAAGCCCACAAGACCAGATTGTCGGAGTAAACAACTTGACGAAAGATTTCCTTGTCTTTGATGCTGACGGGAATGTCGTTACGGATGACACTGTTACTGTGTTAGTCAGAGCTGGCGAGAAGACGTCAGAGAAAATCACTATAAAGGCCAATCGAGAAGTCGAAGTGGGTGCAGATCTAGCTCGTAGTTTACGCGACGATGTAAGAGAAGAAAATGAAACATTCTCGTTGTCTATTGATTCCATCGGTAACCATATAGCCGAAGATTGTGAACTAGACATAGCCATTTATGATTATTATGCAAACGTTTCCCCAATCGTATTTGATCTAAATAGTGATGGTGCAATCGGTGTTACAGGTGAATCCACAGCAAAAGATAAAGATACCAATGCAGAACTAGGTCAGACGGTTGAGTTTGACATTGATGCGGATGGTGATCTAGATACAATCGAGTGGGTGGATGGCTCCGGCGATGGCATATTGGTAGATACGACACTGATCGGTTCAGATGGTTCCATCAATGGCTCAGCCCTCTTCGGCGACGAAGGTAGAAAATATACCAATGGTTATGAGAAACTAGCGCTGCACGATGCCAATGGTGATGGTGAAATCTCTGGTGATGAGCTGGAAAGCTTAGGTCTGTGGGTAGACGATGGCGATGCGATACTGGAAACGGGCGAATTACACTCCGCAAAAGAAATGGGTATTGCCTCTATCTCGTCAGATATGAAAATTGTTCTTGACAGCGAAGGCCGAGAGCTAATGCAATCAACTGCGACGACTATTGATGGTCAGACAATATTGACTGAAGATGTCTGGTTCGCAAGTGTTACTGAAGATGTTTCTGCCATTGAAGCTGATGAGTCGGTGTTGCAGGCTGAAGTTGAGTTTGCAACGACTGAGCATTACGATATGGCTTGATAATAACCAGTTCTAAGCTAAATTAATCTTATTATTGAGATTAGCCTATACTAAATGGGTTCATGGTTGAAAAACCATGAACCCATTTTTTTATTTACTTAATCTTTGCAGTCGTACCAAAGATTTACCTAGACATAAAGTACGCCAACAAATATTAAGTCCTTTTAATTTAAGGATGTATCTAAAGCATAACTAGTTTTTTTAAAAAGCTCACCCAGTATAGAATGTAGGTTTTATGGTTTTATTGAAAAGATCTGATAATGGAACAACGGCGTCAAAGTGGCCTCTATGGTCTCGCTCGATGCTGACTTTCTCTTTCTTTGTAAATATTTTATTACTCGCACCGTCCATACACTTATTGCAAGTGTATGATAGAGTTCTGACATCACAAAGTGTTGATACACTAATTTACATAACTCTCATTGTTTTAGCTGCACTGTTTTTTTATGCGCTCGGTGAAATCATCCGCTCACGTCTGGCAGCACGAACATCCAATGCGTTTATAACTAAACATTCAGACGCTATTTTTGATTACTTGGTGCATGATCGTGCTAATACCCTAGACGCTAATAAAGTGTTAAGAGATCTGAATACGATTCGCACTTTTCTAGCCGGTCGTGTTTATATTTCACTGCATGACCTGCCTTTCTTTCCAATTTTTCTTGCCTTTCTTTTTTTGTTACATTTTACACTAGGATTAGTGGCTGTGCTGGGCATCATTGTTATGGTCATTATTGCTGTCGCGAATTCAATGCTTACGAAAGATGCACGTCAATCGTCTCAGGAAGCTAATAATGAGGCAAGTTCGTTTTCCATTGCGGTAATGAGACGTACTGACGATATTCGCGCCATGGGGTTATTACCCTCTATTATGCATCGTTGGGGTGGCAAAACTGCGTCTTCACTGAATGCAGCTGATGATGCATCAAAAAGCGCAGCTTTTTTTTTCGGCCTGAGCAAATTAGTCCGCCAATCCTTGCAAGTGCTGGTCATGGCCTGGGGTGCAAGCCTGGTTTTACAAGGTGATATGTCCGGCGGAATGATGTTTGCTGCCAGCATGCTGCTCGGAAAAACCCTGATGCCAATAGAACAACTGATTGGTGGATGGGATGCAATTATGAGTTATCGTAGCGCTTGTAAATCTATCAAAGAAGCGACTGCGCACGCACAACCAAAGCATTTAGTTGAATTACCTTCGCCTACCGGTTATTTGAAAATTGAAAACCTGGTTTTTCATCCGAATGCCGAGGAGGGACAAAAACCCGTAGTTGATGATGTGTCCTTTGAGCTTAAGCCGGGTGAAATTATAGTCATGATGGGGCCCTCAGGCGCTGGAAAATCAACGATATCCCGACTTATTGTCGGCGCTATTGCACCAACCTCAGGTACCATAAGACTGGATAACTTTGACATTACGCAGTGGCTCGAATGGCAACGCGGCAAGGCCATTGGCTATGTACCACAGGACATTATGCTGTTTCCTGGTACGGTGGCTGAAAATATTGCCAGACTCGAGATTGATCCGAGTAATGAGGCCATTATTCGCGCCGCTAAATTAGCCGGAGTCCATGAATTAATTGCGGGTTTACCTGACGGCTATAGTACAGAAATTGGTCCTAATAAAATACCGCTTTCAGGTGGCCAACGGCAACGGATTGCGATGGCGCGTGCCTTTTATTCTGACCCGAAAGTACTCATCCTTGATGAACCCAATGCGCATCTTGACGAAAAAGGAGAGAAATACTTGATGCAGTCTCTCAACGAAGCTAAAAAAAATGGTATTGCCATATTGATCGTTTCTCAACGCAAATCTATTTTAGACATTGCCGATAGAGCATTAATGATTGTTAACGGAAAAATAGCGTCACAGAAAGTGCGAGAGCCTATACTTGCTACATCGAAAGATAAAGAATCGATACTGCCTTCACCGAAGGGTGTAATAAATAAAAAACAACCTAAGCCTGACACAGAAAAAAATACAAAATCACAGGGTCAAATTAAATACACGGTTACTTCATCAAATAAAGTAAATAAGTAAAAAAACCGGAATCCATAGACTTATCCTCATTCTTTATTGAGACTAAACACATTAAAATAATTAATATGACGAATACAGCTGAATCCTCTGAGCTTAAGTCCATAACACCTCAGAATCAATCTGAAAATTGGGTTGATATAGTGGCTACCGATACACGAGCTATTTCTACATTCGGGTTAATCGCGTTCGGCATTTTTATTTCCACATTTGGATTGTGGGCTGTTTTATTCCCCTTGTCTTCAGCAGTAGTAGCGAAGGGTTTTGTTATTCCTATTGGCAAAAGCAAGCGAGTGCAGCATCCTACCGGTGGCGCTGTGATTCAAATACATGCTATTGATGGCCAAGCTATTAAAGTTGGAGACCTGATCGTTACGTTGGATCCTATTGTCGATCAATCTGAGCTGGACAATTTACAGAGCAGGTATGTTTTACTGAATGCGATGGAAGCACGGCTTGTTGCGCAAAATAAAGGCAAAGTAACTATTCAGTTTCCAGACAGTTTCTATGCCGTAACTGATAAAGCTATCGCAGGGGAACCAAAGCACCTATTAAATTTCAGATATGATCAGCTAATGGCTGATCAGCAACGTGAGTTAGATGCAAAACGTCAACTAATGACGAAGGAATTATCTGAGCTCAATCAGCAAATTAGTTCATTTCGAGGTCAGCTTATAAGCCTCAGTAGCCAAAAAAAAAATATCGTTAAACAAAAGGAAAATATTTATAACCGGTTAATGCGTATTGAACCCTTGGTAGAAAAAGATTATTTTCCTCGTAATGAGGCTGACGAATTAAAGCTGCAATATTTGGAGGTCAGTGCAGATCTTGATTCTGTTACTTCTCAAATAACCAGACTGAAATTTAGTATTAATGAGACAAAAGATAGAAAAGCAACCACTATAGCGTCTCGTCGTTCCACTATCAGTAGTGAATTGTCTGAGATACGGGGTGAAAAGGATACTGTTAATAATCAAATAACCGCAGCAGTTAGTACTCTTGAAAAACGTGATATAAAGGCATCAGCAGCGGGCATATTGACAAAGTCTTCTGTTCACACCATTGGTGGAGTGGTTGGGCCAGGTGAAATTATTGCTGAAATTGTTCCGGTTGGAGGCTATAAAGTTGAGGCAAGAATTGCCCTAAAAGATATTGATTATGTCCACCCTGGGCAAACGGCAAGAGTTGTCATTACCGCGTTTAACAGGAAAAAAAATGACCCTATTCCCGCAACGGTCGATTATGTAGCTGCCGACTCAGAAATAGATAATAATACCGGCGAGCAGTTTTTTGTTGTGCGGTTAGTTTTGGAGGAATTACCTGAAGTAGCCAATCAGCTAAATAATCTTAGAGCGGGCATGGAAAGTGAAGTGTATATTATTACCGGTGAAAGAACTTTCCTGAATTATATAATGAAACCTTTAACAGATGGTTTTAGACGCGCTTTCCAAGAAAATTAGATGTCTACTTTCTATGAGAAGGCCGATTTAATAAATCAAATACAGGAGAAAGGCCTTATCTGATGTTGTTGTAACTTTTCAATAACTCAGGGGGGAATACTGTTCATAGAAAGCACTAAGAGTTTCTTTGAGCGCAAGTTTCGGCCTGTTTTGACGGCATGTCTTTGATTAAATATCGGACACCGTTACCTTCTGGGTGAATAACTTCAGGTGGAAATGTCATGGTTCAGCTCAGGTAATCTAGATTATAATTCTATCTTAAACTGATTTTTCTAGGGTGATGGTGAATTTACTGTCGAGCTTATGATTCGGCTTTTTGATCACGTTTTAAAAGGTTTTGAACTGCATTCAAGGGGTCTAGGCCTTCGTATAAAACTTTATATGTTTGTTCGGTAATCGGCATGTCTATATTGTGCTTAACAGAAAGTAAGTAAGTTTCTCGTGCAGCAGAAACGCCTTCAATTTCTTGACCTATCTCTTTAATCGTTTCTTCTCTGTTTTTACCTTGGCCTAGGGCTAGGCCAAATCGACGGTTTCTTGATTGGTCATCTGTACATGTCAGAATAAGATCCCCTAACCCGGCAAGTCCCATAAATGTATCTGTTTGGCCGCCTAATTTAGTGCCGAGTCGAATTATTTCCTGCAGTCCCCTCGTTATTAAAGCTGCCCTGGTATTGGCACCAAAACCAAGCCCATCGGCAATCCCTGCTGCAATGGCTAGAACATTTTTGACAGCTCCTCCAACTTGCACACCGATAATGTCACTGCTGGTATAAGTTCTAAAGCAATGGTTGTGAAGTATGTTTGCCAGGTGATCTGAAAAATCAGCAGTGGCTGAAGCAATTGTGATTGCTGTTGGTAGTCCTGAGGCAACTTCTTTTGCAAAAGTAGGTCCAGATAACACGGCTGTTTGAGTTGTTTTTGAAAGCATTTGCTTAACAACTTGGCTTAATAACGAGCCGTCATCTGGATTAAACCCTTTGCTAGCCCAGGCAATGCTTGTTTGGTTGTTTACAAAAGGTTTAAGTTTAACCAAAGTATCTCTGAAGGCATGGCTAGGGACTGAAATTAAAATGACAGGGCTAAACTGAGCTGCTTCTTCTAAGCTGTCAGTCAAGGATAGTAACTCAGGAAATTTTAAGTCAGGTAGGTAACGCTTATTTTCTTTATCTTGCTTTAACAACGCTATGTGTTTTGGGTCATGTCCCCATAATAGAGTTTGGCAGCCATTTCTGGCTGCCTGAACAGCAAGCGCAGTCCCCCAGGAGCCAGCCCCCAGGACGCAGAGTGATGATTGCATTTGCAGTTAATTTACTGCGCTAGAGCTTGGTGCTTGTTGTTGAGCCTGTTTCAGATGCTGGGAATACAAGGCATCAAAGTTGACTGGGGCTAGCAGCATCTGAGGGAATCCACCCTTTGCTACCAAGTCAGAAACAACTTCCCGGGCATAAGGGAATAATATATTTGGACAAAAACTGCCAACCATTGGACCCATCTCTTGCTCAGAAAACCCCGCTAGTGAAAATATGCCAGCTTGCGTTACTTCAATCAGATAAGCAGTGATATCGTTGCATTTTACGGTAACAGTCACAGATAATGAGACTTCAAATAATGCATCTCCCAGTGCTTCTACATTTGTCCCTAGATTTAAATCAACCGTTGGTTCCCATTTTTCAGTAAAAATTTTGGGTGAATTAGGTGTTTCAAAAGAAATGTCTTTAGTGTGAATCTTTTGAATAGAGAATTGTTTTTCTTCCGATGTGCTTTCTTCAGCCATGAGTTATTTTTTGTTGAGATTTATAATGAATATGTTTGAAACTTTCGATATAGGAAATAACATTCGCATTTCTTTTTCGATGTCGTGTAGGGACTTTACTGTATTAGTCTCTATTTTTGCTAGTGATATTTATTGGTAATTTATTATCTTCCCAGGATTGCATACCTCCAATCATGCTGAAAACCTGATCAAAATCTGATTTTGTTAAGGTTTTACATGCGGGGACTGATCGAGTGCCAGTTTGACAAACCACAATGACTGGTTGTTTTTTGTATTGAGTCAAGGTATCAAGTTTTTCCGAAAACTTTGCTAGAGGAACATTGATTGAGTTTTCAATATGTCCTTTTATATAATCATGAGGGTCTCGAACATCAACAATAACCGTATCCGCACTATTCATTTTTGCTACAACTAGTAAAGGAGACAGTGTTTCAAATTTCTTGAAAGCATTTTCAGCCAGGTCTTGGAGTAGTAAATAAGTGACGACTACTAATGCCAGGGAAAGTAAATAGTGGTTAGTGAAAAATTCTATATATTGGTCCATTGTTAAAACTGTTTTTTTAGTAAATAAGGGGCTTAGTATTGTGCTAGCAAGTGGTGCAGAAAACATCTCGCATCATGCTGATGAGTTGGAGCATGCGTTTGTCATCAATGTAATAATAAACGCGATTGGCTTCTTTGGTGCAGCCAAGTATATCTTTTTCTCTTAATATGGCTAAATGTTGAGAAATATTACTTTGGCTGGTGCCCACTTGCTCAACTATATTCTGTACGCTGATTTTTTCTGTGCCTAGGACGCAGAGGATTTTTAAGCGTAATGGATGTGACATCGCTTTTAAGCAGCGTGCTGCACGGTTAATGTCAGCATCGTTGTAAAGTGTTGTTTCACTGGTGTTTTCCATCTATTTGGACCTATGAGTTGTCGCGGGTTGTGTTGACTACTTAAATAATGAAATTGTATTAACGAGAATTATTTATACACATGTAATGCCAACGTGTATTAGTATAAGCGTACTATTTTAGTCTATTCGCCAAGCTAACAAAATAAAAACTTACATTATTTATACTATATGTAAGATTTTAATGATTTTGTAGGTGGTATTTTTTTAAAATTTATTAGCCTGTTACTATAGTTTTACGGGAAAAATGGAGAGTTACACAGATGTTAAATCGACCAAAACCCTTGGTTTTATTAATTGTTGATGGATTCGGATATAGAGAAGAAGAGAGTAATAACGCCATAGCTTTGGCTAAAACACCTTGTTGGGATCAGTTGCAGAAAAATAGTCCAACAACGTTACTGGATTGTGCTGGAGGCGCTGTTGGGTTGCCAGATGAGCAAATGGGTAATTCAGAAGTTGGCCATTTGCATATAGGTAGTGGGCGATTAATGCGACAAGAGTTGTCTAAGGTGAGTTATGCCATTAAAGAGGGTAGTTTCTTTTCTAATCAGGTGCTGTGTGAAGCCGTTGACCAGGCTTTGAATAAAGATAAAGCTTTACACATTATGGGGCTATTGTCTCCGGGTGGCGTGCATAGTCATGAGTTACAAATCGCAGCTATGGTGGAATTGGCAGTCAAGCGTGGTCTAAAAAAAGTGTATTTACATGCATTTTTGGATGGTCGTGATGTACCTCCTAAAAGTGCAATGGATTCACTCAAATTAATGGAAGCCAAGTTTGCAGAACTTGGTGCTGGGCGTATTGTTTCTATTACCGGCCGGTTTTATGCCATGGATAGGGATAATCGTTGGGAACGGGTGGAGTCTGCTCATGCTTTAATTGCTAAAGGTTTGACAGAGTACAAGGTTACATCAGCTGAGCAAGGGTTAGAGCAGGCTTATGCCCGTGATGAAACTGATGAATTTGTTATGCCGACGGCTATTTTAAATGAAAGCGGGCTGGTAGATTATTTAGACCCTGAAGATTCTGTTGTGTTTATGAATTTTCGTGCAGACAGGGCGAGAGAAATTTCTCGCGCCTTAACTGAAGTAGAGTTTGATGGTTTTGAGCGTGATTGCGAATCTCATCGGGGTTATTATGCAACTTTAACCCAGTATCATCAGAATTTTGATTATCATGTTGCCTACACTCCTATTGAAGTGAAAAACGGCTTGGGTGAAGTATTGGCTAACTCAGGATTGAGCCAGCTGAGGTTGGCTGAAACGGAGAAATATGCACATGTTACTTTCTTTCTTAATGGCGGCAGGGATGAGCCTTTTGAGAACGAAGAGCGCATTTTAGTCCCCTCGCCTAAAGTTAAAACCTATGATATGCAACCAGAAATGAGTGCAGCGGAAGTGACAAAGCATATGGTTGAAGCAATTAAAGGCGGAAAATTTGATGTCATAATTTGTAATTATGCAAATTGTGACATGGTTGGGCATACAGGGATTATGGATGCTGCTATTGTTGCTGTGGAAACTATTGATAAATCATTACAGCAAATAGTTGATGCCCTGAAAGAAGTCGAAGGGCAAATGTTAGTGACTGCTGATCATGGTAATATAGAACAAATGATTGGTGAAGGAACAGGGCAGCCGCATACCGCACATACCACAAATCTTGTGCCTTTGGTTCATGTGGGTGGATCTAAGCCTTTGGCAGATGGCGGCTGTTTATCTGATTTAGCACCAACAATGTTGGATATTCTGGGGGTGAAGCAGCCTGAAGAAATGACAGGTCGATCTTTAATCTAGAGGAGAAAGGAAAGGGTTTAATCGTATAGGCAAAAGAGACAGGCTGGTTAAATATCAAATATCCGTCTTTCACTTTTGTCTTGAGCCTTTGGTCTATTACATGAATGTGAATCGTTTTTTGTTGCTTGTCTTTTTTTTGAGTTGTTTTTTTAGTCTGGATGCAATAGCGGATAATGTTGCAAACAAAACTAAAGAATTGACTGGTTTGCAAACAAGGATAAAGCAAATTAGCCGGGCGGTTAATGATTTAAAAAGCAAGAAGAATTCATTACTGGCTGAGTTAAAAAGATTAGATAAACAATATGGAAAGAATGCGGCTATTTTAAAAGTATTAGATAGTCAGGTTAAAAACCTGAATGATGCCCTGGTTAGAAATCAACAGCAGATGTATGAAAAACAGCAACAAATTAATTCTCAAAAGCATGAATTGGCTAATCAGGTAAGAGCTGCTTATGGTATGGGCAGAAATGAAAAATTAAAATTATTGTTAAATCAACAGGATCCGTCTTTATCTGGGAGAATGATGGTTTACCATGATTATGTAAACAAAGTCAGATTAAAACAAATAGCTAGTATTGATAAGGGCTTGCAGGAATTACGTGAATTAGAACAACAGAGAGTTAAGGAAGCCGAGTTACTTGAAGAAAAACTAGAGAAATTAAATCAGGGACGGTCAGTGTTATTGAAAACAAAAGCTGAGCATAGGGCGGTGTTAGCTAGAATCAATAAACAGTTCTCTTCAAAGAAACAGCAGTTGAGTCGCTTTAAGGCCAATGAGAAGAAATTAAAGGCTTTGATTGCTTCGTTGCAGCGGACGATGGATGATTTCCCCTTATACGAAGGCGTTGTAAAAGATTTTGCCAAGTTAAAAAGTAAATTGGCATGGCCGGTTAAAGGTAAAATAATAAAGAAATTTGGTGCAAAACGATCCGGTAGCCGATGGGACGGGGTTTTAATTAAAGCAAAAGAAGGCGCAGATATAAGACTTGTAGCCAGAGGACGAGTGATATATGCTGATTGGTTGCGTGGTTATGGATTATTAACTATTATTGATCATGCTAAAGGTTACATGACTCTTTATGCCTTTAACCAAAGTTTATATACGACAGTGGGCGAGTGGGTCGAAGCGGGTACTGTTATTGCCACAGTGGGTCAAAGTGGAGGTCAATCTGAGGCTGGATTGTACTTTGGTATTAGAAAAAAAGGAAAACCAGTTAACCCCGTAAAATGGTGTCGGAAGCTTCGGCGTGGCAACATTAGATGAAGGTTAAGTAATGGTTGGTTCGTTTTCAAACAGGAAATCAAGTATTTGGAGTGTTTAAACACATGCTTAAAAAGAAAAATAGTGTAATTTTGTTTCTAGGAATTATGATTGGTGTTCTGTTGAGCATCGGTGGTACCGTAGTTGCTGAGCGTGAAAGTACAGTGAATACCAGTAAAACTGTTGAGCAGACGGAGTCGGTTACTTTGCCTTATGATGAACTGAGAATGTTTACTGAGGTATTTGGACGGATAAAAAGAGATTATGTTGAATCGGTATCAGATAAAAAACTGTTGGAAGATGCTATTAAAGGCATGTTATCAGGTTTAGATCCTCATTCTGCCTATTTGGATATGGAGCAATATAAGGATTTGAGAGAAGGTACAACTGGACAGTTTGGTGGCTTGGGTATTGAAGTTACTATGGAAGATGGTTTTGTTAAAGTTGTTTCGCCTATTGATGATACTCCAGCACAGCGGGCAGGTATGAAATCTGGGGACCTTGTGGTTAGGCTAGATGAGAAGCCTGTTAAGGGAATGTCACTGGCTGACGCTGTTAAAATAATGCGAGGAGAACCTGGTTCAGATATTATTCTCACTGTTGTTAGAGAAGGAGAGGAGGCTCCTCTCAAAATTACTATCACACGGGCGATTATTAAAGTCAAAAGTGTCAAAAGTAAAATTCTTGAGAAAGATTATGGTTACCTCAGGGTGAGTAGTTTTCAGTCAAGAACCGGGCAAGGTGTTATAGATGCCGTTGCTGATTTGAAAAAAGAAAACGAAGGGGATTTGAAGGGGCTGGTTCTGGATTTAAGAAATAATCCGGGGGGCGTTTTAAATGCAGCTGTTGAAGTGAGTGATGCCTTTTTAGAAAAAGGTTTGATTGTTTACACAGAAGGCCGAATCAAGAATTCGGAAATGAGATTTAACGCAGCACCAGGTGATGTGGTGAATGGTATTCCTGTTGTGGTTTTGATTAATGCAGGCTCCGCCTCTGCGTCAGAAATTGTGGCGGGTGCATTACAAGATCACAAACGCGCTATTATTATGGGAGAAAAGTCATTCGGTAAAGGCTCTGTGCAGACAATTCTACCAACTAGTGGTAATGCGGCTGTTAAGTTAACAACAGCTCGCTATTACACGCCTTCTGGGCGATCTATACAGGCGGAGGGTATTGAGCCAGATGTTAAGTTGGGCAGAGTGAAGCTGGAATCTTTAACTGTCTCAGATTTTAAGCCGGTTAAAGAGGCTGATCTGTCTCACCATTTAGAAAATGGTAACGGAAAGGACAAAAAAGAAACTGAGAATACGAAGATTGATGAAAAGGAGGAGGTAGCTGGTAAGCTTGACTTGCGGGACTATCCTTTGTTTCAAGCACTTACTTTATTGAAGGGACTTGATATTCTAAAAAAATAGGATATTTGAATAAAATATAAAACCAGCAAACTTAGGGGTTAAGTCCCGGTTTGCTGGTTTTTTTAGGTCTGGTGATATAGTTTTTTCTCGACATCCCTGTATAGGTTTTTAGTTGATTAGTCGCTTGATGCTTGGTATTTAACTGAAAAATCTTCCATAGTTGATAATGCCAACTTAAGTTCTTCAGGTTTTTCCAATTGAAAGGCATTAACACCTACTCTGGATAAGTAAAAAACCTGATCAGGCATATAGCTGCCTATGGCACGGATTTCTCCATTAAAATTGTATCGACTTCGTAATAATCGAGCGTGAGAAAATGATCGTCCATCAGTGAATGCCGGAAACTCAAGAGCAATCAAGTTTATTTGGTTTAGATCAGCGGCAAGTTCTTCAACTTTATCGGCAGGCGCAAGTCTGATGCCCATATTTCCATTATGAGCGCTTAGTTCTGTTTTTTGTTGTTTCCAGCGAGATAAAGAAACGGTAATGTCACCGTTTGTTAGCTTGTCATCATCGGCAATATGAGTCCAGGTATCTTCAATAATTTGTTTGTCTTTAATAATTTTCATGGACTTTACCTTAATATACTGCGCTTTTAAAGGGGGATATACCGATACGCTTTACTGTATCCAGGAATATTTCATCATCGTTTCGATGTTTAATGTAGACATCCAGAATGCTGATAACAGCCTTGGTAACTTGGTCTTTAGCAACCGCGGGTCCGAGCCGGTCTCCAATTGCTGCTTCATTTTCTGATGAACCGCCCAGGGTTAGTTGATACCATTCAACACCTTTTTTGTCGACACCTAAAATACCAATATGCCCAACACTTTGGTGCGCGCAGCCATTCATACAGCCAGACATATTGATTTTAAGATCACCAATATCGTGTAGATAATCGATATCATCTAGCGCTTCATTGATTTCTTTGGCAATACCAATTGAGCCAGCGTTAGCTAGCCCACAAAAGTCTAATCCTGGGCAGCAAATCATATCTGTTGCTGTACCAATGTTAGGTGTAGCAAGGGATAAGGTGGATAGTTTTTGCCAAAGATCAAACAAGTCGGCATGTTTAACATCAGCTAGAACCAGGTTTTGTCTGTGGGTGGTTCGTATTTCTCCAAAACTATATTGATCAGCAAGGTCCGCAACTTCATCAAGCTGTTTTTCTGTGATATCACCAGGAGGTGAGTCTGGGGCTTTTAATGAAATATAAGTTGCACGATACCCTGCTGTTTTGTGGTCTTCTGTATTATGTTTTACCCAGGTAGAAAACGCGGGGTTTTGTGCCATATTGCTTTCAAGGCTGGTGTCTTCGTTGGCACCAGCTGCATAATTGGGCGTTTTAAAGTGGGCTTTTATCTCAGTAATATTTTGTGTGCTGAGCTCCATACCGTCCTTGATTTGCTGCCATTCAGCTTCCACCCATTCGGTCATATTTTCTATGCCGCTTTCTTTAACCAGAATTTTAATCCGAGCTTTGTATTTGTTGTCGCGTCGACCATTTAGGTTGTATACGCGGACAATTGCTTCCAGGTAGGAGAGTAGGTGTTTCTTTTCCAGGAAAGGTCTAATGACTTTGCCTATTACAGGGGTGCGGCCAAGTCCGCCACCAACTAATATTCTAAAGCCTATTTCTCCAGCATTATTTTTAACTAAATGCAGCCCGATGTCATGTAATTGAGTCGCTGCTCTATCCTGTTCAGAGCCACTCACTGCAATTTTAAATTTACGAGGTAAATAAGCAAATTCAGGATGTAGAATAGTCCATTGACGTATGATTTCGCAATAAGGTCTAGGGTCTTCAATTTCGTCAATACACACGCCAGCCAAGTGGTCGGTGGTGGTGTTTCTTAAGCAGTTACCACTGGTTTGAATAGCATGCATTTGGACGCTAGCTAAGTCAGCTAAAATATCAGGGACATGTTTTAACTCAGGCCAGTTGAATTGTATATTTTGGCGCGTTGTAATATGAGCATAGTCTTTATCATATTTTCTGGAAATATGAGCCAGCATGCGTAGCTGTTTCGAGGATAGTAGACCATAGGGGCCCGCTACGCGAAGCATTGGGGCGTGAGTTTGAATGTACAGGCCATTCATTAGGCGTAATGCGCGAAATTCGTCTTCACCTAATTCGCCCTTTAAATAGCGATCGGTCTGTCCTCTAAATTGGTTGACTCGTTCATTGACGAGAGTCTGGTCATTGTCGTTATACTGATACATAAGGTCTTTTGCGCTAGCTTATATGCGAATAAATCAAGACCCATCATAATATACTGAGACGCTTTAAATGACAAAGTTTATTGTATGATGGTAATATTAAAGGTTGTTTTGTGTTGTTTTTATCCTAAAAAACCAGTTGAACACGGAATTTGTGAAGAATCTGGGTAAAAAGCAGAGGTAATGGCCGTAGTCCTTATTGAGCGTCATTCTGCAGAATTTTTTGTTCAGACTTTTTACAAAGCTGTGAAGCGAAATACACTCATCTATTTTGCGAGCGGTAAGAAATTTGATTTAACTTAATTATTTCACAGATTAAGTCTAAACTTAATGTTCAACTGAATTTATTTAGGTTTATAACTAACTTGTTAATGGGGGTTATTTTGTTACGTTTATTATTGGTCTTTGCGGGCTTGTTATTTTTGCCACAATTGGCGATGGCTGAAATGGCTGAAGAGGATTTTATTAATTTAGGTCTTACTGGAACCGAGAGAGGAATATATACGGTTCTGATTTTTATAATCGCATACGGCTTTGTTATGGCCGAAGAATTTACTGGATTACGAAAATCTAAGCCAGTTATTTTGGCGGCAGGTATTATTTGGGCGCATGCGGCTATTTTAGCAGCAGAGGCTGGTGTTTCAGTAGAGCAATTGCACGAAGCTTTTGAATATAATTTAACGGAATATGCCGCTTTGATGCTGTTCTTGCTGGTTGCAATGACATACATCAACGCGATGGCAGAGCGTAATGTATTTGAAGTATTAAGATCATGGATGATTAGAAAACAGTTTAGTTATAAGCAGTTGTTTTGGGTGACGGGGATTATTACTTTCTTCTTGTCTGCGGTTGCCGATAACCTGACTTCTGCCTTGTTGGTGGGTGCCGTTGTTATGGCTGTAGGTAAAGGTAATGATAAATTCACTGCCATCGGTCTGGTTAATTTAGTTGTAGCAGCAAATGCTGGAGGGGCTTTCAGTCCTTTTGGTGATATTACAACATTAATGGTTTGGCAGGCAGGGTATGCTGAATTCTTTGATTTTTTTGCATTATTCATACCTTCTGTTGTGAATTATGTCATTCCTGCTTGCTTTATGTATATGGCATTGCCGGATGAGCAGCCTGCAGCATCTGATGAAGAGGCGGTTACGCTTAAGCCAGGAGCGATTCAAGTTTGTGTTTTATTTTTGTTGACTATCGTTACCGCAGTTAGTTTTAAGCAGTTTTTACATTTGCCACCCTTTATGGGCATGATGGTGGGTTTATCTGTGTTGATGATTTATGGATATAGTATTAATAAACTATATCAGGATGAATCCTTTGATATTTTTAACAAAGTGCGTGATGCTGAATGGGATACCTTGTTCTTCTTTTTCGGCGTTGTGTTTGCAGTCGGTGGTTTAGGGTATATCGGTTATCTGGAGCTACTTTCTGGTGCGATGTATGATGGTTTAGGTGATACCACTGCAAATATTCTTGTGGGTGTTATGTCTGCGATTGTCGATAATATTCCCGTTATGTTTGCAGTATTGAATATGAACCTGGAAATGGACTTGTATCAGTGGTTAATGGTTACCTTAACGGCAGGAACTGGTGGTTCTATGTTGTCAGTAGGGTCTGCAGCAGGTGTGGCGTTAATGGGGACATCTAATCATAAATACACTTTCTTTAGTCATATGAAATGGACACCTGTTATTGCTGTAGGTTATTTGGCTAGTATCTTCACTCATTATTTGATTAATGGATAGTAGCTAGGCAACTTTGGTTAGATGGATACTGTAGGGCGGACTTTAGTCCGCAATTTCTGGTATGACGTGTACTGTTCATAGCGGATTGAAGTTTTCTATACAATGATTCTATCTATTAAATCAGCGTTGCTGTAGTAATAGTGTCGGCTTGTTTTTTGGTAAAACCAAAGAATAAGCTGATATTTCAGTGAAAACTGTATAGCATCTTTTAGGCTTCCCTTTGGGTTTTGTCTGAAAGATGCTTTTTTGTTTGTAGGGATTTATGGTAACTGTAACAACTTGGCGGCAAGCCTTATCTATTTATGCTCAGCCCCGTGTTTTGGGTATGATCTTCCTGGGCTTTTCTGCCGGGCTTCCTTTTTTGCTGGTTTTTTCGACTTTATCGGCATGGCTTAGGGATGAAGGGGTGGCCAGAACTGTCATAGGTTTTTTTAGTTGGGTTGGGGTAACTTATTCAATTAAGGTGTTCTGGGCGCCCGTAGTCGATCGATTGCCGTTGCCTTTGTTGACTAAGATGCTGGGAAAAAGGCGAAGCTGGATGCTAATTGCACAGCTAGGTATCGTTTGTGGTTTGGTTGGTATGGGCGGGTCTGATTCGCAGTTACAATTGCAGCAGATTGCTTTATTTGCCGTGTGGGTGGCCTTTTGTTCCTCTACCCAGGATATCGTGATTGATGCCTACCGGATTGAGGCGGTTGAGCCTGAGTTTCAAGGTGCTATGGCTGCAACCTATGTATTGGGATATAGAATCGCACTATTGGTGGCAGGTGCTGGCGCTTTTTATATAGCTGATTTTGCAAGTTGGCAGCTTGCCTATTATGTGATGGCAGCATGTATGAGCGTGGGTGTGATTGCTACACTGATAATCAAAGAGCCTGTGCATGAGATTAGTGAATCAACTCGGGGTATTGAAAGAGAGTTAGAGTCAGTTTTGGGTGTGGCAAAGTCTCGATCACTGTTCCCAAGAACGCTGGCCTGGTTTTCAGATGCTGTTGCCAGCCCTTTTGTTGAGTTTTTTAAGCGTAATGGCAAAGCAGGCTTGTTGATATTAGCCTTAATTGCAGTTTATAAAATGAGTGATATCACCATGGGAGTTATGGCTAATCCATTTTATCTGGATTTGGGGTTTAGCAAAAAAGAAATTGCTGATGTTAGTAAGATATTTGGTTTTTTTATGACTATCTTCGGGGCTTCTTTAGGTGGGGTTATGGTGGTGCGGTACGGCATTATGCGGCCTTTGTTATTTGGTGCGGTGATGGTAGCATTGACTAATTTATTATTTGCTTTGCTTGCTATTTCAGAGCCTAGTTTGGTGTTGCTGGCCAGTGTCATAAGTGCGGATAATTTAAGCGGAGGAATTGCAACATCGGTGTTTATTGCCTATCTATCAAGTCTGACCAATAGTGCTTATACGGCAACGCAATATGCTTTGTTTAGCTCATTGATGACTTTGCCAGCAAAATTGATGGGCGGATTTTCAGGTATGGTTGTTGATGGCTTTGGCTATCATACGTTTTTTGTGTATGCCTCTGTGGTTGGTTTGCCTGCTATCGTATTGGTTGTCGTGTTAATGCGATATCAACAACGGGTTAATATGTCTAGCGAGGCAAATTAAGGAATGTCACCTGTTACAAATCATAATCCATAATAAGTGGAGCATGGTCAGAAAAACGTTGGTCTTTATAAATTGATGTAGATTGGATTTTATCTTGCAGTCCGGCGCTAATGATTTGGTAATCAATGCGCCACCCCACATTTTTGGCCCAGGCCTGGCCTCTGTTTGACCACCAAGTGTACTGATCTTGTTGCTGGTTTACTAAGCGAAAAGCATCAAACCAACGTTGTTCGGCAAATAATTGGTCCATCCATGCGCGTTCTTCAGGTAAAAAACCGGAGTTTTTTTTGTTTCCTTTCCAGTTTTTTAAATCAATTTCTTTATGCGCGATATTCCAGTCGCCACAAATAATATAGTCACGATTGTTTTTTTCAAGTTCATTTAAATAGGGCAGGAAGCGATCAAGAAAGCTAAATTTGAATAATTGGCGTTCTTCTTTGGATGAGCCTGAGGGTAAATAGAGGGAGATTACACTCAGGTTGTCCAGTTGTGCTTCTATAAAGCGGCCTTCGCTGTCTATGTCTTTCCAGCCTAATCCTTTTGTTATGTTGGTAGGTTGTTGTTTGCAATAAATAGCAACACCACTGTAGCCTTTTTTTTCTGCATCATGATAAAAACAATGGTAACCTTTGGGCCAGAAAGCTTCTGCTGAGAGTTGTTCTGTTTGGGCTTTGGTCTCTTGTATGCAAATAAAATCGGCATTTTGTTTTTCCAGCCAGGGGAAGAAACCTTTGCGTTCAGCGGCTCGTATGCCGTTTGCATTAAGGGAAATAATACGCATAATAAAATTGGTGGTTGCAGAATTGTTGAGTAAATCGTATTATACTCAGTTCTCTAATATGTATGTAGCCCATTTTAAGGGCAATGTGGAATCAAAATGAAACCAGAAATTCATCCTGAATATAAACAAATTACAGTCACTTGTGGTTGTGGTAATAAATTTGAAACAGGCTCAGTACTAGCTAAAGACCTGAATGTGGAAGTTTGTTCTTCATGTCATCCTTTTTATACTGGAAAACAAAGAGTTGTAGATACAGCCGGTCGTGTTGATAAGTTTCGCAAGAAATTTGGTAAATAAGTTCTCTTTCAATTTTTTCTATAGTAGTCTTGGATTTTATAAACAAAGGGTTCTAGTTTATGGCTAAAGATACGGTAACAATAACAAATAATGCAACGGGCAAAGATGCAGAGTTTGTTTTGCAAAAAGGTACGGTTGGTACGCCTGCTGTAGATATTGGGACGCTTAATAAAGAGTTAGGGGTTTTTACTTTTGACCCTGGATTTATGTCTACTGCAAGCTGTAAAAGTGCCATTACCTATATTGATGGTGAAAAGGGCGTTTTGCTTTATCGGGGATACCCTATAGAACAGCTGGCACAAAATAGTTCTTTTGTTGAAGTTGCCTATTTGTTAATGAATGGTGAACTTCCTACGGGTCAAGAACTAACGTCTTATAAGGATGAAATCAGACATCATTCAATGATCCATGAGGCTTTGCGTGTTTTCTTTAATGGTTTCCATTATGACGCGCATCCAATGTCTATGATGGTCGGTGTAATGGGTTCTTTATCTGCTTTCTATCATAGTGAGCTGGATATGAATGATCCCGAGCATCGACGAATTTCTGCTATGCGGATGGTGGCAAAGGTTCCGACTATTGCGGCAGCTTGTTATCGCCATTCTGTCGGGTGGCCTTTTGTCTATCCACGACTGGATTTGGGTTATTGTGAAAACTTCATGAATATGATGTTTTCTTTGCCTTCCCAGAAATATATAGATAAAAATAACTATATAGATCCGGTGACGATAAAGGCACTGAATTTGTTATTTATCTTGCATGCTGATCATGAGCAAAATGCGAGTACATCAACAGTTAGGCTTGCCAGTAGTACGGGGGCTAATCCGTATGCATGTGTTGCTGCTGGTATTTCCGCATTATGGGGTCCTGCTCATGGTGGAGCAAATGAAGCAGTATTGTGCATGCTTGAAAAAATTGGAACAGTTGATAGAATTCCTGAGTTTATTGCTAAAGCAAAAGATAAAAATGATCCTTTCCGCTTGATGGGTTTTGGACACAGGGTATATAAAAACTTTGATCCAAGAGCGACGATTACGCGTGAAATGTGTTATGAAGTCTTGGAAAAATTCCCTAGTGATGATCCATTGTTTGAATTGGCTTTGGCTTTGGAAGAGTATGCATTGAAAGATGACTATTTTATCGAGAAAAAGCTTTATCCTAATGTCGATTTTTATTCGGGTATTATCTATAAGGCATTAAAAATTCCTGAAGATATGTTCACAGTGATGTTTGTTATTGCACGAACGGCTGGTTGGGTCTCTCATTGGATGGAAATGATGTCTGAACCTGGTCAACGAATAGGTAGACCAAGGCAAATATATACAGGCAGTGCTATACGTGATTATATTGCTAAAGAGGATAGGTAAAACTTGTTGAAAGGGTTGTTTGTTTTAACCCTTTCGCGTTTTCAATATCTATTGCTACTTCAGTAAACGCCAGTTTCTTGTGCTCTGTCTGAGCGCAATGATCTTGAGCAGATTCCTAAAATGTGTCTATTCAACTAAACTCATCTAGCTTTCGGGTTACCCCTCAAGGCGAAAGCACACAGTTTACTAGTGTAAGCGAGTGCTTTCAACGCAGCTATCGACAAAATTCAGTCCGTTATAAATTCCGCATCCGTGGCCGCGCGAAGTATAACTTAGAATAAGCTTTCTTCTTCTGTTTCTTCCTGACTTTCTAATTCAATTTCAATGGGAGAAAACTCTTCCGGTACGTTTTTGCTACGAAAAAACTCCCAGATACCTTCATCGTTTTCGGGTTGGGCTAATAAACCGGTCTTGGAGTCAATATAAGTTTTTACTATTTTTTCAGGCATTTCCAGTGCTTGTTCTGGTTTATCCTTTAAAGCGGTTTTCATGAAATTAATCCAGATTGGAAGCGCTGCTTTTCCCCCAGTTTCATTTCGTCCCAATGGTTTTGCTGAATCAAAACCTAGCCATGCAGATCCAACGATACCCGAGCTAAAGCCATTAAACCAGGCGTCTCTTTGTTCGTTAGTCGTGCCTGTTTTTCCAGCAAGATCTGAGCGACCTAATACCTTGGCTTTAGTGGCAGTGCCTCTTTGTACAACGTCTCGTAATAATGAGTTCATAAGAAAATTAATTTGAGCTGAGATTATTCGAGGTGCATGACCTGGCGTGTTTAGGCTGTTGGCACTACAGCTTGGGCAGGCAATTTCAGGTGATGCCTGAAATAATAGCTTGCCATTATGATCTTCAATTCGATCAATGAAATAAGGTTTTACCAAAAAGCCCCCGTTGGCGAAAACAGAATAAACTGTGGCCATTTGTAAGGGTGTTGCCTGGCCACTACCCAGCGCCAAAGAAAGACTGTTGGGTAATTGCTCTCGAGTAAAGCCGAAGCGTAATGCTGTGTCAGTGACTCGCTTTATCCCTAAATCCCGAAGTAAACGTATAGAAATTAGGTTTCTGGATTTTCGTAAAGCGGTTCTCAGTGGCGTTAAGCCAAAGAATTTTTTACTATAGTTTTGAGGTCGCCACTCACTTTCCTGGGAGGGGTCGTCTACAACAATAGGTGCGTCGTTAATAAGGCTTGCCGCTGTATAGCCATTTTCCAGTGCTGTTGTGTAAATAATGGGTTTAAAGCCAGAGCCAGGTTGTCGTTTGGATTGTGTAACCCGGTTGTATTTATTATGAAAAAAATCAAATCCTCCAGATAAGGCCAGGATGGAACCATCTTTGGAATCTAAAGCAACAAATGCTGCTTCTGTTTCGGGTATTTGGGCTAAGCCCCAGGTCTTATCTGCAAGCTGCCTGACTCTGATCAAGTCATTAGGTTTTAAAATATCAGTAATAGAATTTAACTTCGGTCCCAGATAATTTTGAGATTTAAATTTTCTGGCCCATTTAACATTTTCAAATGGTAATTCAATTAATGACTCGTTTTGCAATTTTGCAATGGCAATATTTTTTTTAATTTCTATTACCTGAGCTGATTGGGTATCTGCAATGGTAGAAAAATCGGCATCATCATATTCTGCTTTATTATTATGAGGGAGGGACCGGTATCCGTGGCGATGGTCGTAGCTGTGTAGGGCAGAATGCACTGCAGAAGAAGCTGTTTTCTGTAATGAGCTGATAATGGTTGTATAAACCTTTAATCCCAAAGTAAATGCTTGATCACCATATTGTTCGACTATTTCATGACGAACCATTTCTGCAATATAGGGGGCTGGTGACCCCAGCTGAATCGAATTGCGTGCGGCCGTAATCGGTGCTGCAATAGCGTTATCAAAGTCAGTCTGAGTAATGTATTTCAATTCATGCATACGGCGTAACACATAATTTCGGCGCAGAAGAGCTCTTTCCGGGTCAGTTAATGGATTGTATGCAGAGGGTGCTTTGGGTAACCCTGCAATCATGGCCTGTTGAGCAAGATCAAGTTCAAATAAACTTTTACCATAATAAGTGGATGCAGCAGCAGCTATGCCATAAGAACGGTGGCCTAAGTAAATTTTATTTAAATATAATTCCAATATTTTTTCTTTTGAATATTCATTTTCTATGCGCAAAGCCAGGATTATTTCTTTAATTTTGCGGATATAGGTTTTTTCTCGGCTGAGTAGAAAGTTTCGGGTAACTTGCATTGTTATCGTACTGCCACCTTGTTTCTTTTTACCGGTCAGTATAAGCTGCCAGGCAGCGCGTAGTAGGCCTTTATAATCAACGCCTGGGTGTGAATAGAAATTTGCATCTTCTGCTGCAAGAAATGCATGTATCTGCTGTTGTGGGACTTCATCTATACTGATCGGTTTTCGTTTTTTCTCACCAAATTGAGCCAGTAAAAGATCATCTTTGCTATAGATACTTAAAGGGATTTGATACTCAACATCATGTAATTGTTTTATGTCAGGGAGCTCGTTTTGTAATTTAGCAAGAAACAAATATCCAGCAATAGCAACGCAAATGACAATACTGAAAACTAGAAAAAGCAACCATTTTAATGATTGTTTTAGAAATGTTCGATTTGAGGCCACGAAAGTCCTGTGTATATATAAAAGTAATAAATAGCGTGTAACTTAATATTAAATAGCGAAAAAAGCAATGTTAGGTTAAGAAAATAAGTTGAATTTACTCAATTGACATATAAACTTTCTTAATTAATGATTTGTATATCTTCGGTTTGGGTGTTGCTGTTTGCTGGCAGTCATTTTATATTTAAGCTAAGCGTTGTATGTTGTGAAAGTATTTGCGCAAGCAATAAACCAGGATAAATGATATTTAAGCAATAAAAAAATGGCTTTTAGTATAAAAAAAGTAAAAGACTACTATACTTTGACAGTAACACAGTTGATGGTTTTAGAATTGTACGATTTAGCAAGCATTTTAGTAATGCAAGAAATTAACTATTTGAGATTATACGAGATAAAAGGGTTCATTCATGGGCTGGTTTAACAGAGGGCAGTCTGCTGTTCTAGGTATTGACATAAGTACAGCAGCAATTAAATTATTAGAAGTAAGCAAGTCTGGGGCTCGCTATAAAGTTGAAAGTTATGCTGTCGCTCCTTTGCCTCAGGATGCTGTCGTTGATAAAAATATTACGAATATTGATGTTATAGCGAGTGCGATTAAAGCCGCTATGAAACAGTCAGGGACTAAAAACAAACAAGCTTGTGTGGCTGTGGCCGGCTCATCAGTGATGACTAAAGTGATCTCGATGCCAGCCTCCCTCGCTGAGGATGAGATGGAAGAACAGATTATGGTCGAAGCCGATCAATATGTGCCATATTCGCTAGATGAAGTGAATCTGGATTTTGAAGTTCAGGGGATTTCAGAAAATAACCCAGAAATGGTGGATGTTTTGTTGGCAGCATCTCGGCGTGAAAATGTTGAGGATAGAGTTGAAGCGCTGGAAAGAGCAGGACTGAAGGTAAAGATTGTTGATGTAGAGGCTTTTGCCATGGAAAATGCATTTGCATTATTGGCCGATCAGCTGCCAGATGCTGTAGAAAATCAGACGATAGCAATTGCTGATATTGGTGCGACCATGGCAACTTTAAATGTATTACACGATAGTCGAACGGTGTATACACGTGAGCAAGGTTTTGGAGGAAAGCAGTTAACGGAGGAAATACAACGCCGCTATGGTTTGTCATATGAAGAAGCTGGTTTGGCAAAAAGACATGGCGGTTTACCCGATAATTATGTTGCTGATGTACTAGACCCTTTCAAGAAAGCAATGGTCCAGCAAATTGCCAGGTCATTACAGTTTTTTGTGTCTTCAAGTGCCAATAGAGGAATTGATAGCATTGTACTGGCAGGTGGTTGTTCTTCTATTCCAGGGTTAGAAAAATTGGTGGAACAGAGCTTGGGTATTCCTGCATATGTGGCAAACCCTTTTATTAATATGGCGTTATCCAATAGAGTAAAGCCACAAAGTTTAAGTAATGACGCCCCGGCAATGATGATTGCTTGTGGCTTAGCGATGAGGAGTTTTGATTAATGGCAAGAATTAATTTACTTCCATGGCGTGAAGAGCTTCGTAAGCAACGGCAGCTAGACTTTATGATAGCAATAGGCATAGGTGTTGCAGTTACTTGTTTTTTATTTGTTCTTGTTTATCTGCAGATTGAAGGGATGAAGGAGTATCAACAACGACGAAACTCTTTGCTTCAGGGGGAAATTCGGTTGGTTGATAAGAAAATTAAAGAAATTAGAGATATTGAAGCTAAAAAAAGTCAGTTATTAACTAAAATTGAAGTTATTCAACAATTACAGGAAAGTCGTCCTCAAATTGTTCATTTATTTGATGAATTGGCAACAAGTACCCCGGAAGGTATTTATTTGTCTAATTTCAAACAGACAGGTAATGCTTTAATGTTTAAAGGTAAGGCGCAATCAAATGCCAGGGTTTCGGCTTATATGCGCGCTGTAGAAGCCTCGCCTTGGCTTGATGCTCCTGTGTTACAGGTTATTACAGGCAAAGGGAGGTTGAAAGACGGGCAGTTGAGTGACTTTTCTATGCAGGCTAAGCAAGGAGAAAAAAAGGCTAAGGATTTGGAGGCTAAAAAATAATGAATTTATCTGAAATTAATTGGGATTTTAATGCGGCTGGTACTTGGCCTTTACCGTTAAAAATAGCTACAATTGCACTGGCTAGTATATTGGTGGCAGGAGCCGGGGTTTATTATATAACGCTTGATCAAATTGCCGAGCTTGAACAATTCGAGTTGAAAGAATTGGACTTGAAAAAATCTTTTGAAATAAAGCAAAAGAAAGCGATCAATTTACCTGATTACCGTGAACAACTTAAGCAGATTGAAGAGTCTTTGGGTGAAATGATTAAGCAAATGCCAACAAAAGCTGAAGTGGCAAATTTATTAATTGATATTTCTCAAACGGGTTTAGCCAGTGGTTTAGAGTTTCGCCTTTTTAAGCCAGCAGGCGCAATTAGAAAAGATTTTTACTCTGAATTACCAATTAATATTACAGTCATTGGTAAATACGAAGAATTAGGGTTGTTTGTTAGTGGACTAGCTTCACTGCCTCGAATAGTAACTGTTCATAATGTTGGCATTGTACCTGGGGAAGGTGATTTATTAAAAATGCAGGCAATTATAAAGACATATAATGAAGATGCCGGGGTAGTTAAAACTAAGAAAAAATCGAGGCGGAGAAGATGATGCCCTTAATCAGAAGTGATTCTTGTAAAATTAGAAAAGCTGTTGGTAGTTGTTTTCTAGTACTTGGTATGGGCGGATGTGTTGATAGTGATGTTAGTGATTTAACTCAATATATTCATAGTGTTAAAGCGAAGCCTAAGGGAATTATTCAACCTTTACCAGAGATAAAAGTTGTTGAACCTTTTATATTTAATCCTGAAGGCTTACGGGATCCGTTTCGGCCTGTTGAAACAGCTGTAATAGATGAAAGGACTGATATTTCCATTGGTTCAGGTCTGCGTCCTGATGCCTCTAGAAGAAAGGAACAATTAGAAAACTTCTCTTTAGACACGTTAAGAATGGTAGGAATAGTAAGGATGAATAATGACTTATGGGCTTTGGTTAAAGCAACTGAAGGTACAATACATCGAGTTCAGAAAGGGAATTATATGGGACGTAACCACGGTGAAATTATTCGAATTTTAGATGATAGGATTGAGTTGATGGAAATAGTTCCTGATAAACCGGGGTCATGGCGTGAACAACAGGCTTCATTGGCACTGGCTGAGTAACTAAGGGTTACATATGAGTATGCAAAATAAAAAGATGAAATTACAAGGGCAACCCGTTATTGGTTGGTTTATGGCAGGTTTTTTTATACTGCTGATACAGGCCTCCACATCCTGGGCTGGAAACTCCGCAATTACTGAATTGAATATTTCTTCATTAGCAGGCGGTGAAGTACAAATTCAGTTAGGTATGAATAGTGCAGCCATAGCACCTAAGATTTTTCAAACAGATAACCCCTCTAGAATTGCATTGGACTTTGCAGGAGTAAAGAGTGAGTTGCCAAAAAAAATGTACACTATTAATCAGGGAGCGGCCAATACAGTTTATGTTGTTCAAGCATCGGGGAGGACACGGGTTGTTATTAACTTATCCCAAACTGTTCCGTATGAAACCAAAGTTGATGGTAACAATCTCTATATTACCTTAAAGCCAGTTAATTCAATTAAATCAGTAGAAACCCCCGTTCAGGGAAGAGTCGCAGACCCAGTCATTACAAATTTTCTTCCAGAACAAACTATTAAGAGCATAGATTTTCGCAGGGGGCCTAAAGGCGAAGGACGTTTATTGCTTGAACTGACGACAAAAAACACTGTTGTTGATGTAATTGAGCGGGGCGGGAAAGTCATTTTGAATTTTCTTAATACCAGATTGCCCGAGAATTTGATTAAAAGTTTTGATGTTGCTGATTTTGCTACCCCTGTGCGTAAAATTGATGCGAGACCCAGAGGAGCAGGTGTTAATATTATTGTGACACCAGTTGATGGTAATTATGATTATTCTTCTTATCAATCAGATAGATTGTTAACTATAGATTTCATTCCTTTGAGCAAGGGAGAAAAAGAAGCCTTATTAAAGAAAAAATTTCCTTATATAGGTAAAAAACTAACATTAAACTTTCAGGATATAGAAGTAAGATCAGTTTTACAGATTCTGGCTGACTTTACTGATCTAAATATTATTGCTGCAGATTCTGTAGGCGGGACAGTTACTTTAAGGTTAAACGATGTGCCTTGGGATCAGGCTTTGGACTTAATTCTTAAATCTAAAGGTTTATCAAAACGGCAAACAGGGAATGTGGTTTTAGTGGCACCTACTTCTGAAATTATTAAAATTGAGGAAGAAGAACTTGAGTCAAAAAAAATCATTGAACAGCTTGAGCCTTTGAGAACAGAGTATATTGAAATTAACTATGCTAAAGCTGAAGATATACAGATGTTGTTGACTGGGCAAAGTGTTGTAAAATCATCCAGTTCAGCGAATAATCAATCAAATACATCAAGCCGGGGTGATAGACGCTCTTCATCAAACAGTAATCGAGATGTAAGGAGAAGTGAAAGGGCAGGTTTGTTATCTGAAAGAGGAAATTCTACCGTTGATTCAAGAACCAATACGCTGATAGTAAAGGATACAGCTAGACAATTAGCAGAAATACACAAGTTGATTGAGTTGTTGGATGTACCCGTTAGGCAGGTTTTGATTGAAGCAAGGGTGGTGATAGCAAGTACTAACTTTTCTAAACAATTGGGCATTGAATTTGGTATTGCCTACAAAGGCACAGATTTTAAATTAAGCGGTAGAGGCGTTGAAACCAAAGCAGTAAATAATTCAAGTGCTCTATCAGACTTGGCAACTGCATTGTCGGCATCAGGTCCAGGAGCATTGGCAATGACTTTATCAGACGGTGCAAATTATTTACTAAACCTTGAGATTCAGGCTAATGAATTTGATGGCGATACTGAGTTACTCTCTAACCCGAGAATAATGACCACCGACCGGGTGCAGGCAACTATTAAGCAAGGTGTACAAATACCTTATCAAACTTCAAATGAGTTAGGGACGCCAACGACAGAATTAGTCGATGCCGTTTTAGAATTGGAGGTAACACCACAAATTACACCGAGTGGTAGCGTAATTATGGATCTCAGGATTACAAAAGATGCGCCAGGGGATATTACTTTAGGAGCGGATTCAATCCCTATTGACACCCGAGAGATTATTACAACAGTGCAGGTGCAGGATGGAGAAACAGTGGTCTTAGGGGGTATTTATGAATCAACAAATTCGAATGCACAGAATGACGTGCCTTGGGTTTCTGATTTACCCGGTATAGGCTGGTTATTTAAAAATACTGATGAAAACCTCTCTAAAAAAGAATTATTGATATTTGTTACTCCAAAAATAGTAAAAAATAGCTTATCAGTAAGATAACAATAACTATATAAAAAAGTAGAAAGGGGGCATAATGCCTCCTTTTTTATAGGTTTAATGTACTCGGTTAATTATGAAGCAGACAGAGAATATTTATTTAATTGGCCTGATGGGTGCTGGTAAAACAACCATTGGTAGACAATTGGCTAAAGCAATACATGCTCCTTTTTATGATAGTGATAAAGCCATAGAAGAGCAAACCGGTGTGGATATTCCTACCATATTTGAATATGAGGGGGAAGAAGGCTTTAGAACAAGAGAACAAGCTATGATTAAGGAGTTAACCCAAATAAATGGTATAGTTATGGCAACAGGGGGCGGGGCGATTTTATCAGAAGCCAATCGACAGGCACTAAAAGAAAATGGTTTTGTAGTTTATCTGCAATGCTCTATTGATAAAATATTACAACGGACCAAAAGAGATAATCAAAGGCCTTTGCTGAATACAGAAAACCCAAGAGAGAGTATAGAGGCATTGTTTGCTGAAAGAGAATCTATCTATTTGTCTTGTGCAGATTTTAAAATAGAAACCAGTACATTGCAGAGCAAAACAGTCGTGCAAACTATTTTGAATGAATATAATGCAGATTGAGTAAAATGAAACAGTTACGTGTAGAGTTAAATGATAAAGGCTATCCAATCTATATTGGCTCTGGCTTACTACGCCAAAAGGAGATTTTTAATCGGCATATTAAATCAAAGCAGGTGCTGATTGTAAGCAATACAACGGTAGCTCCATTGTATTTGGATTGTGTGCTAGAGAGTTTGGCTGGCTTTCAAGTTGAGGTGATAGAGCTTCCAGATGGGGAGCAGTATAAAAACTTACAGTACCTTACTAAAGTTTTTGATCTATTGCTGGAAAAAAAATACAGCCGGAATGCAACATTAATTGCCTTAGGTGGGGGTGTTGTTGGCGATATGGGTGGATTTGCAGCAGCTTGCTATCAGCGAGGTATTGCTTTTATCCAGGTTCCTACCACAGTTTTAGCTCAGGTAGATTCATCTGTAGGTGGCAAGACAGGTGTTAACCATCCTTTAGGTAAAAACATGATTGGTGCTTTTTACCAACCTCAGTGTGTGATTGCAGACATGGATGTGCTGGATACTTTGGATGATAGACAGCTTATTGCCGGTATTGCTGAAGTGATTAAATATGGGTTAATTAGGGATTTAGAGTTTTTTCAATGGTTAGAAAAAAACATGGCTTTATTGTTGGCAAGAGATAAAAGTGCACTGGCCTATGTGATTGAGCGCTCATGCACCAATAAAGCTGAAATAGTTGCAGAAGATGAATTTGAGTCAGGCATTCGGGCTATTTTAAATTTAGGCCATACATTTGGACATGCGATAGAAACGGGAATGGGCTATGGAAAGTATCTTCATGGTGAAGCGGTGGCGATTGGAATGGGCTATGCTGCAGACCTTTCTCGACGAATGGGGCTAATTTCAACAAATGATGTGGAAAGGATAATGACATTGTTAAAGTCGGCTTCATTGCCTGTTATTCCACCTAAAGATATGGATGTTGCTCAATTTATAGATTTGATGTCGGTAGATAAGAAAAATGTGGATGGTGAGATAAGATTGATTCTACTTAAATCCATCGGAAAAGCTACATTACCTGTTGTTGCAGAACAATCGTTACTTGAACTGACGCTGAAGCATTATGCAGGGTAGTGATGCGTCCATAAATCATGTAAATAAAAACCAGGAGTTGCCGACCAGGTCGGCGGAAGCCTCTTTAATTACTTTGGAGCGCGCCCAGAAACTGGATTTGTTAGTTCACTTGATTTCTAATCTTAGACAATCGTTGGTGATTTGCGGACCAAGTGGAATCGGTAAAACAAGGGTACTGGATGAATTAAGGGCGAGTAAAAAAGATGCCTGGCACATTGATACTATTGATGGTTCTTCAAATTTAAGTTTTGAAAGTTTTCAGAATCAATTATCTCAATTTGTAGCCAAAAACTTTAATGAGTATAAAAACCAGGAATTGATCTCAACGCTGTCTGTATTAGATAAGCAGCATCAGAAAATCATTATTATTATTGATGATGCTGGACGGCTGGTGCCTGGGTTGATTGCAACAATAATTCAATATGCTGCTGCGAGTGTTTGTTTAAGAATTGTTTTTTCAATGACTAATGATGAGTTACATTTGAAAAACAGTTCGGACCGGGCAATTGATAATTGTCATTTTATTGAAGTCCCACCGTTATCAGAAAAACAGTGCGGGGTTTTCTTACAAAATTTATCTGCTCTACCAGATGCTGTTGTTCCATTTAATGCAATTAATGATAGTTTAACTGAAAAGCTGTACCGAGAAACCCATGGTATACCTGGAAAAATTATTTCTGAATTACCTAAGCTAGCGAATTACAAGCTAGTGGATAGTTATAAGCTGGGTGGAGGAGCGTTGCTTTTAATATTAGTGCTGAGTACGGTTGGAATTAGCTGGCTAATTTCTGACGATTCAGATTTGCAACAAAGCAGTAAACAGATTAATACACCGGTTGTATTGAAAGAGGCTGAGATAGTTGAAATTGCAGCTCCGATTATAAAGACAGCTAAGAAGGAACGAATAACTGACATTTCTAAAGCTTTTTTGATTAAAAAAAATGACATTGTAAATCCATCGATTACAAATACTGACGTAAAAAAAGATTTGCTTGTTGCTGCTGCTGAAACAATTGTTCCTGCAACAGATATTCAACAGCAGCAGGAAGTGGAAGAACTGATTACTATTAAAGCCATAGAAATAGATAAAGAGGTTGTCAAAAAAGTAGAAAAAACGTTTGTGGTTGATGCTAAGCCCAAGCCAGCAAAGGTTGAGAAAGTTGCGGTTATACCCGTACCTGTTAAAGTAAAGCCAGTTAAACTAGCGCCTGTTAAACAGGAAGCTGTTGCTAAAAAAGTTATTAAGCCGCCAGCTGTAGTCAAGAAAATAAAGAAACTGGAAGAAAAACCTGTTGTAAAAGTGGTTAAGGTTGCTGACAAGAAAATGCCGGTGGATTTAAAGTCGACGGCAGTGGTTGATGATAGGCAGTGGGTATTAAAGCAAGCAGAAAAAAATTATACTATTCAACTAATGGTTTTATCCAAGCGTGAAGCAATTATTGAATTGTTGAAAAAAAATAAAGCTTTAAAAGAAAATATAAAATATTTTCAGCTTAATAAGCAAGGTAAGCAAAGTTATGTAGTCATTTATGGTTCGTTTAAAAATAAAGAAAAAGCGACCAAAAAAATAAAATCTTTGCCCGCCAAGTATAGAAAGTCATGGGTAAGAAGTTTTCGAAGTTTACAAAAAAAAATAAATAATTAACGATAGTGTATGACAGCTTTAAAAAATGATATTTTCATCAAAACTCTATTGAAACAGCCTGTTGATAGAACTCCAGTATGGATGATGAGACAGGCCGGACGATATTTGCCCGAATATAGGCAAATTCGTGCAAAAGCGGGAAGCTTCCTGGATTTATGTACTAATCCCGAACTAGCGTGCGAAGTCACTTTACAGCCATTAGAGCGTTTTGACTTTGATGCTGCAATTTTATTTTCAGACATACTGACCATTCCTGATGCAATGGGTTTGGGCTTATATTTTACTGAAGGCGAAGGACCCAAGTTTAAAACCCCCGTTAGAACTAAAGCGGATATCGACAAACTGCCTATCCCAGATCCAACAATTGATTTACGTTATGTAGTTGATGCAGTTAGTCTGATTAGAAAAAATTTGCAGGGAAGAGTGCCGTTGATTGGTTTTTCAGGCAGTCCCTGGACGCTTGCAACCTATATGGTTGAGGGGGCAAGTAGCAAAAGCTTTCAAAAAGTAAAAGGCTTGATGTATCAGCAACCATTGCTTATGCACCAAATGCTGGATAAATTGGCTCAATCAGTTGCTGTGTATTTGAATGCGCAAATAGAGGCCGGTGCTCAAGCCGTGATGGTTTTTGACACTTGGGGTGGGATGTTATCTACTGAAGATTATAATGAATTTTCCTTAAATTATGCAAAACAGGTGCGTTCTTTACTAAATGCTAATATTGACGGGGAAGAAGTGCCCACCATTTTCTACACTAAAGGTGGTGGAATGTGGTTAGAGGATATGGCCGATGCAGGTTATAGTGCGCTAGGATTGGATTGGCAAACTGATATTGCCAAAGCACGCGCTCGAGTAGGTGAAAAAGTTGCATTGCAGGGTAATATGGATCCTATTGCATTATATGCAGAGCCAGAAAAAATTACTCAAACAGTGAAATCAATTCTGCAAAAATATGGAAACGGATCTGGGCATGTGTTTAATTTGGGGCATGGGATTTTGCCTGATGTGAATCCAGAACATGTGAAAACAATGGTTGATGCCGTTCATGAATTTAGTCCCCAATATCACTTGTAGTCTAATAGCCAGTCGTTCAAGATAGAGCTAGTGGTTTAAGTTTTTTGAAGTAAGTTATAATTATTTCGTGTTTAGGAGTGTTCATGAAATGATTTCGACAACAAGCGGGTCTTTATATCTGTCTTTTCGTTGTCAATTTTTGGTCTAGCGAGTTGTATAAATAATGATGATGAAAAGGGTGGGGCTTATTACTGGTATAGCCCTACCGCTGTATATTATGCTATTTTCCAATTTTGGTGGAAGTGAGCAAACCAGTAGAATGGCGGCTTGTGCGGTTATGATGTCGATATTTTGGATTACCGAAGCTATACCGCTTGCCGCCACCGCACTTATCCCTCTGACTCTTTTTCCTATTCTGGGAATAGCCTCTAGTAAGGCAACAGCAGCTCAATATATGAATTCAACGGTTTTTTTATTAATCGGTGGGTTCATAATTGCTCTGGCAATGCAGCGATGGAATCTACATAAACGAATAGCTTTAAATATACTGGCTGTGTTCGGTGGGCATCCCATTCAATTGGTTTTGGGTTTTATGTTAGCAACAGCGATGCTGTCGATGTGGATTTCAAATACCGCGACTACATTAATGATGCTACCTATTGCATTAGCCATTATTGCTCGTTATGAACAATTTTTATCAGAGCAGCAAGCCCATCGGTTTACTCTAGGTTTATTATTATCTATAGCCTACTCTGCATCAGTCGGTGGCATGATGACCCTGGTGGGGACTGCACCTAATTTAGTTTTTGCCAGGTTTTATCAGCTTGTTAGTGATCAATCCGTAGGCTTTGCTCAATGGATGATGATGGCGCTTCCTATCGGAATCTGCTTGCTACTTACGTTGTTTGTAGTCTTAAGTCTATTGTATTTAAGAAATTTGCCTAACTCTACTGAACTAAGGCAGCTGGTTGATGGTGAGAAAAAAGAACTGGGAAAGTTCAGTTCAGCCGAGAAAGCAGTATTGCTGGTTTTTCTAACCACTGCAACACTCTGGATTACACGGAAAGGCATCAATGTGGGGAGCTTTAATATCCAAGGTTGGAGTAGCTATCTGCCGTATGGAGAAATGATAGACGATGGGAGTGTCGCGGTTGCTATGGCAACACTGATGTTTTTTATTCCAGCAACAGGGCGGCAGGGTGAGAAAACCACTCTTTTGGATAAAAAAGTATTTTCCGAATTACCCTGGCCAATTGTTTTATTATTTGGCGGTGGCTTTGCATTAGCATTCGGATTTACAGAGAGTGGATTGTCTGCTTATTTGGCAGAGCAGTTGCAAGGTTTAAAATCAGTTTCATTGTATGTATTGATTTTGTCTGTTACCACTGGCATGAATTTGTTAACGGAGCTAACATCTAACACAGCGACTACTCAATTGGTTATGCCTATTCTTCTCTCAACAGCGAAAGTGATGGAAATTTCGCCTGTGTGGCTTATGTTGCCAGCTACATTGTCTGCTTCATGTGCATTTATGTTTCCTGTTGCAACACCTCCTAATGCAATTATTTTTGGCAGCGGAAGGATTAAGGTTGTTGAAATGGTGAAAGTGGGGGTTGTTCTAAATATTATCGCTATATTGGTGATTAGTGGTATGAGTTATTGGTTGATACCTTATATATGGGTGACATAATGTGGGTGCAGAAAAAAATAAAGTTGCGGTCCAAGCGACGTGGTTTTCATTTGGTGACAGATGAAATTATTAATGAAATAGCCGAGTTAAAGCAATTCAAAG
The DNA here is from genome assembly GCA_048595505.1 of Methylococcaceae bacterium. GTDB lineage: Bacteria > Pseudomonadota > Gammaproteobacteria > Methylococcales > Methylomonadaceae > QPIN01. The sequence continues at coordinate 5,240 of JBJPGG010000015.1, read as the reverse complement.
TAGGTTTACTGCATTTGTTTATGCAGCATACATCAGCATCATTAGCAATTAATGAAAATGCTGATCCTGATGTGAGAATTGACATGGAAGCATACTTTAACCAAGCCATTCCAGAAAATGAACCTTATTACAGGCACATACTCGAAGGCTCTGATGATATGCCTGCACATCTAAAGGCTGTGGTTTTAGGCGGAGATTTAACCATACCGGTTGCCAGTGGACAATTGCAAATGGGGATATGGCAAGGTATTTATTTGTGTGAGCATCGAAATCATGCGGCAAGTAGAAATATAATAGTGACTTTGAATGGTGAATGAGGGGTGTTATGAGTAGTATTAAGATTTTTATAGTTTTAGTGTTAATGAGTTTGAGCTTGGGTGTAAAAGCTGACGCAGAGCGTGAGGCGGTTGAACCAGTGGTAATAGAGGTTTATCGAAGTCCAAGTTGCAGTTGTTGTGGTAAATGGTTGGAGCATTTGAAGGCAAACCAGTTTGAGGTAATCGATCATAAAATTGATGATGTGCAAGTCATTAAAGATAAATATGGTGTGCCGGCAAATATGGCTTCATGTCATACCGCACTAGTGAATGGTTATGTTATAGAGGGTCATGTGCCTGCAGCAGATATTAGGAAATTATTGAAAATTAAGCCGGCAGTTGTAGGGATTTCGGTGCCAGGCATGCCGGTTGGGACGCCTGGTATGGAAATGGGGGATAAAAAAGACCCGTATAAAGTTGTGTCCTTTGATAATGAAAAAAAATATAAGGTATTTAGTAGTTATGAGGGTAAGTAATGCTACTTGCAGGTGATGTTGGAGGGACCAAAACAATTCTTGCTTTATATAAACAGATTGATTCAGACTGGGTTTGCCATAAAAAAGAAAGGTTTGCCAGCGCTGACTTTGATAGTTTTAACAAGCTATTAGATTTTTTTTTGAGTACGGAAGCTGATCAGCTGCAAGGTGTTTGTATTGGGGTGGCCGGGCCCGTAGTCAATGGTGATTGTGTTACAACAAATTTACCCTGGGTTTTAAAAACAAAGGAAATAAGCCAGCAGACAGGTGCAAAACATGTTCGTTTGCTGAATGATCTTGAAGCAACTGCGTGGGGGGTGCTGGAATTACCAGTGAGTGATTTTGTTGAGCTAAACCCGGACGCTAAAATAAATAAAGGTAATTTAGCTGTGTTAGCAGCAGGAACAGGGCTGGGAGAAGCATTACTGGTCTGGGGTGATGATAAGTATCATGTGGCAGCCACTGAGGGTGGGCATACAGACTTTGCGCCCAGGAACGAGTTGGAAATTGGTTTGTTACGCTATTTGATGGGGCTGCACCCTGAGCATGTTAGTAATGAGCGTGTGGTCTGTGGTCAAGGTCTGGTTAATATTTATCAATATTTAAAATCTATTCAGTATGCACAGGTAGATGATGATGACGAATATCGAATGAGTCAAGAAGACCCGGCTGCTGTTATTAGTGAAAAAGGGATGAATACTACAAATGAGCTGTGTGTTAAAGCATTAGATATGTTTTGTGAAATTTATGGCGCCGAAGCAGGTAACCTGGTGTTGAAATCCTTGCCCAAAGCAGGTGTTGTATTAGCGGGGGGGATTGCGGCAAAAATATTGCCAAGTATGCAAAAGGGTGATTTTATGCGCGGTTATTTAGCCAAAGGACGGTATAAGGCGGTGTTGCAAGATATTCCTGTTAAAGTTTGTTTAAATTCAGAGGTAGCATTAATAGGGGCAATAACAGTTGCACGAAAAATAAGTCAATGAAAATTGGAGTACCTAAAGAAACTAAGGATAAGGAAGCGCGGGTAGCTATAATACCGAGCGGTGTTACATTGCTGGTAAAGCAGGGTCATAAGGTTGTAATTGAGCTCGATGCAGGTATTGGTTCAGGTTTTTCAAATGAACAATATGAGGCGGCTGGTGCAAAGCTGGTGTCTACAGCTGTAGCATGGGATGTTGAATTAGTGGTTAAGGTCAAAGAACCGCAAGTATCTGAATATCAATATTTGCAGCGCCAAATTGTTTTTACTTTTTTTCATTTGGCGGGCGTGGCAAGAAATTTGACTAAGGAGTTAATAAAAAAAGGAACCACGGCTGTTGCCTATGAGTCATTGGAAGATGAAAGCGGTCGTTTACCAATTTTAGAGCCGATGAGTGCCATTGCGGGAAATATGTCGGTTCTAATGGGGGCTTACTATTTGGCGCGATTTAACCAGGGAAATGGTATGCAACTTGGGTCTGTGCTGGGAAGATCATATGGAAAGGTTGTTATTATAGGTGATGGCATCGTTGGGCTGCATGCAGCTAAAGTGGCTTGGGCAATGGGTGCTAGTGTAACAATTGCTGGTTTAGACGAGCTAAAGTGGAATCAGAAAAATAAAGTATTGCTGCCTGAAGTGAAATTTATCACCTCGAATAAGGATGCTATAACTGAGCAGATCAGTGATGCGGATTTAGTGATAGGGGCGGTACTTTGTCGTGGTGTTAAAGCCCCTAAGGTAATAACAGAAGAAATGTTAAAAAAGATGCGGCAAGGCTCTGTTATTGTGGATGTAAGCATTGATCAGGGTGGCTGCATTGAAACATCGAGGCCTACAAGTCATTCAGAGCCCGTATTCATAAAGCATGGAGTGATTCATTATTGTGTAAGCAATATGCCTGGTGCGTATCCTAAAGCCTCAACAATAGCGCTTACAAGTGCAACGATTAAGTATATACAAAATATTGCGGAAAATAATCTTGATGGCTTGATGAAAGATAAGGGCGCAATAAATGCAATAAATATATATCAAGGAAAGGTTGTTATAGAAAAGCTTGCAACAGAGATGGGTTTGTTAAAGTTGTATAAGCCAATGGTAAGCCGTAATCGCTCTAAAAATTAATGGAGCGTAGGTGGCGTGCTACAGCGTTATAGCCGAACCAGTTGGCTGATGGGTAAGGTTAAAAAATGCCAGAAAAACAAAAGCATTGTAATTTATGCGGGGTGCTTTTCTGGCTAATGTTTTTTTAACTATAAATTATATGTATAGGTTGAATTACAGCAAATACAGTATCTACGCTGCTATATGTTATCGAGTCCGGAAAGTCCCTCAATAGACCAGTTTTCAAGATCAGATAAGCCTGATTTGTCGTCACCGTTATCGTATTTAATACGACAGACATAGCGTTTGTTGAAAGAGGCGGCATCGGTAGGTGATATTTCAAAATCCGCATTGATAACATATCGATAGTTGCCTAAGCTAAAAGCGTTTATGGGGCTATCAGTAAAAGTTAAAGAATATTCAGATAATAGTTCATTTGCTATATGAGCATTGCATTGAGTATATGCAATATCAGTCATTGCATTGTTAGAGGAGAGGTTGTTTCGTTCGTCCCCACTGGTCTCTAAAAAGATGTCGGAAGTAGCGACGTCGTAAACCATAGGCATAATAAATTTTGCCTGAAATGCTAAAAGTGCAATGATGCCAATAACTAAAAGAATTAATTTTTTGTTCATGTGAAAATGATTGGGTTTAGGTAAATATCTGAAAGTAAATATATTCTAACAAATGAACAGCAAGGGTGTGAAGTTTTAGTCGAAACTGATTGTACTGATCATTGAAGATATTGGGTGTAAATTATCTTGACATCAAGTGAAGAGCTGAGTAGACTGCCTAACACCGTCAAGGACTGATGTGGATGTGTAGCAATACACATTGGATAAGGATGTTAAACAAACCCTCAACAATAGTTGAGTGATATAAAACATTTAGGAGGTAGAAATGGCTGCTACAACTGAGTCAGTGAAGGCTGATGCTGCGGAAGCACCGCTTTTAAATAAAAGAAACCTGATTGCTGGGTTTATGTTGTACTTAGTTTTTTATGTATGGGTTCGTTGGTACGAAGGTGTTTATGGCTGGTCTGCTGGTCTTGACTCATTCGCTCCAGAATTCGAAACATATTGGATGAACTTCTTGTACATCGAGTTAGTTCTTGAGGTTGTTATCTCAGCTGGCTTGTGGGGTTGGATCTGGAAAACTCGTGATCGTAAAGTGATGTCAATCACTCCACGTGAAGAGTTAAGAAGACACTTCACACACTGGACATGGTTAGTCATGTACGGTTGGGCTATCTATTGGGGTGCTTCATACTTCACAGAGCAAGATGGTACATGGCATCAAACTATTGTTCGTGATACTGACTTTACACCAAGTCACATCATCGAATTCTACTTGTCATACCCGATTTACATCATTACTGGTGTATCTGCATTCTTGTATGCTAAAACTAGACTTCCTACATATAACGAAGGTTTACACCTGATGTATATGATTTCAGTAATTGGTCCTTTCATGATTCTACCAAACGTTGGTCTGAATGAGTGGGGACACACTTTCTGGTTTATGGAAGAGTTGTTCGTTGCTCCATTGCATTACGGTTTCGTATTCTTTGGATGGGCGGCACTAGCTATTATGGGTGTTGTAAACACTGAAGTAATGGCAATTACAAAATTACTGAAAAAAGACTTAGCTTAATCGCATAAGTTTTATTTAAAGTAATAAATAACTATCTCCTGGTTTGTTCCGTGTAGTTTGTGCACGGAACCAACTTGGAAGAAAGTATATAAAAAATATAATTTTAATTTTTAGGAGGTAAGCTAATGAGCGCATCTCAATCAGCTGTACGATCTCGCGCTGAAGCTGTAGCAGTTTCACGCACATTCGACTGGATGATTCTTTTTACATTGTTTACTGCGGTACTAGGTGGATATCACATTCACTATATGTTGACTGGCGGTGACTGGGATTTTTGGTCTGACTGGAAAGATAGACGTTTATGGGTAACTGTAGCACCTATCGTTTCAATTACTTTCCCTGCTGCTGTTCAAGCATGTGTGTGGTGGAGATATCGTTTACCAGTAGGCGCAACAATATGCGTTTTGGGTCTATTGTTAGGTGAGTGGATTAATAGATACTTTAACTTCTGGGGTTGGACATATTTCCCAGTGAACATTTGTTTCCCTTCACAGTTAATACCAGGTGCTATTGTACTTGATGTTATCTTAATGCTGGGTGGTTCAATGACATTAACAGCTGTTGCTGGTGGTTTGGGATGGGGATTAATATTCTACCCAAGTAACTGGCCTGTTATTGCTCCTTTACATATGCCTGTTGAATATAACGGCATGATGATGACTTTAGCTGATTTGTCAGGTTACCACTATGTACGTACTGGTACTCCTGAGTACA
>JBJPGG010000014.1:0-2754 GCA_048595505.1 Methylococcaceae bacterium | reverse complement strand
AAAACTCTCTAAAATAACCAAACAGGCTTGGCGATTCTTAAAAAACAATTTTCTTAAAGAAAGTGTCCCACGGCTCTTTGAGTGCAAGCTTCGGCCTGTTTTAATGACCTACTTGTGACTATATGTCGGACACCGTTACATAAAAGATGATATCGATATTCCTAGAAAGCCTATCATTGATGTCAACGTCGTAATAGTCACTGGTCGCCACATTAGCTCCATAGTGCGAACCACTAACTGTCGTTGAGTTTTTTCAGGGTGGTTCGCTAATTCTTCATAGTATTGACTGAGTACATGAATAGAGTCAGCTACAGCAACGCCAACCAACAAAATCGGCATACTGGTAGTGATCACATAAATAGGCACGCCTGCGGCAGCCATAAGACCCAGGGCAGAGGCAGTCGCCGATATAATAATTACCGTTGGAATCAATACTCCACGCCAGGTACGAAAAGAAAGTATACAAAGTAACGTGATAATAACGACTGAAATAGGCACTAACCGAGCTGAATCAGCATTAATATAGGTAACCAGGTAACCTGAAACCGCACCATCACCTGCGACATGTAACTCTTCTCCATGAGTAGGGGCCCGTGCAACTAAAGCCAGTAATTTTTCATATACTTTAGGCGCCTCATTTACATCATAAACTTCCGTAACAATTAAAGTAGCTGAACCATCTCTAGCCACTAAACTACCCTGATATAAAGGAAAGTCCATTACTGATTTGCGCATATTATCTGCATCGTTTTGGCTCTTGGGTTGATGCTTAAAAAACTTTTCAACCAGCATACCTTCTTCATTACCGGTAATATTATCTTCAGTTGCCAGACTAACTACTCGATCGCGGTTAATTTCAGGCATCTTCATAACCTCATCCGTTAACCATTGGATCAGTTGTAAAGATTGTGGATTAAATACCCCATGTTCACCTTTATTAACAACGGCTATGACCATAGGGTCTTTTAAACCAAAAGTTTCTTCCACCTGATCACGGTATAACAATGCAGGGTCATCCTCAGGCAAAAATGCTTCAGACCTGGAGTCAATGGTTAATGTCGGGATAAAAGCGGCAGTTGCAATGATAATAATAAAAGCCAAAGACATGATTGTTTTTGGTATGGCCGTTACTGCAGTAAAAAAACGAAAAGAAAATAATTGATTAGTTTTCATGGCTCACCTCCAATACGGGAACTGCCATCCCTCTTTGTACGGCGGGTCTTTGTTTAAGTTGTTGTACCCAACGAGTAAGATTTCTATACTCAGTTAACTTTTGTTGTTTTGAAATGACCGCTGGTAACGCAGTAATATCAGCAATACTGTAAAAATCTCCTGCTAAAAACTCATGCTTGGCTAATTGTTGATCAAAGTATTGATAGAGCTCATGCACTCTTAATCTTAATTGCTCAGCAGCTTGTATTTGTTTAGGCGAACTACGGTTTTCTAGAAAGAAAGCACTAAAAATAACAGAACCTATATCAATTGCATGAAAATGCATCCATTCATAAACTTTAGCTTTTTCAGCTAAAGAATCTGGTAATAATTGTCTGGTTTTTTCTGCCAAATACTGCAATATGGCAGTCGATTGGGTTATAACTAAAGATTCTGAATCAACTTGATCCACTAAAACAGGAATTCTGCCACTAGGGTTTAATTGCAGAAAATCATGATGTCGCTGCTCACCTTTTGCCAAATCAATTCGATGAGCAATATAAGGCAACTCAAGCTCTTCCAGCATTATCGAGACCCTTTGCCCATTAAATGTATTGGCTGTATATAAATTTATCATTGTAATTCTCCAAATAGCTCGAAACCTTAAGCAGACCAACCAGTCTGTCTGAAACAAATACTAGTACAAACCGACTGGTCTGTCTATAATATTATGTAAATACTTTTGGAGTTTTTGATGAAAACAGAACGCAACCCAGGAAATACGCGCAATAAAATTATTAAAGTAGCCTTTCAGGAGATGCATAAACACGGCTATCAAGGCCTGCGCATCGACCGGGTTTTAAACATCACTGGCTTAAAAAAAGGAGCTATGTATCACCACTTCCCTAGCAAACAAGCTTTAGCTTATGTGGTATTAGAAGAGCGAATACAAAAACGTATCAACGAAATATGGATAACCCCCCTTAAGTCTTATACAGACCCGTTAGAAGGTATTCATGATTTATTTGAAAAACTTGACCTGGAATGGAGTGATGATTTTTTTAACTTGGGCTGCCCACTAAACAACCTGGCACAAGAAATGTCACCCATAGATGAAGGCTTTAGGAATCGAATAGAAACATTTTTTAAGCATTGGAAACAAGCAATTTCAGACGCACTAGAAAGTGGCAAACAAAATAATATCGTCGACACCTCTATTAATTGTGATGACAGCGCAATTTTTATTCTTGCTGCAATTGAAGGTGCTTTAGGAATGGTTAAAAACCATCAAAGCAAAGCCGTTTATTTTAGTTGTGGTAGAGAATTAAAACGCTACCTGAATACACTAAGAGCTACCCCTATTTGATTTTCAATATTTAACCAGCCCCTAAGAACCTATTCGATATCTAATTGATACTGCTAGTTATACTTTGGTGATAGGCAAAGTTTACAAAATCTTTGTACCTATCAAACCCAAGTTGCCAGGCCTCCAAGAATAACTAATAAATAAGTTAAACCTTAATAGAAAGTAGCTTTTCCTGATGTTGTTGTTACCTTGTTCACAATTCCAGCAACACGCTTTAATCATTCTCTCCGCCCTCA
>JBJPGG010000013.1:0-17369 GCA_048595505.1 Methylococcaceae bacterium | reverse complement strand
CAGCGCCTTGCTATCAACAAAAAACAACTCGCTATAAATTCCGCATCCATGACCGCGCGAAGTATACTAGTTTTTTCCAACAAATATGCTGAAAGTTATATTTTAATAAACATAAAACTGACGCATCATACCTAGGTCTTCATGCTCCAGATTATGACAATGATATAAAAACAAGCCTTTAAAATCCTGGAAGGGTTTGATGATTTCAATTTCTTCACCAGGCATCACCAATACGGTATCTTTCCAGCCGGAGTTGATGAAACCGTCTTTGACCGTTGCATAATCATCTTTACGCATGCCTTCCATTTTTCTGGAAATAATCTGGTATTGTTGGCCATGTAAATGAATGGGGTGAGCCATGGACATCATCATGCCTCCGCCCATTCCTCCACCCATCATCCCGCCCTTATTCATACCATGGCTATGGAATATTTTTATTTTTTTGATGGAGCCTAAAGGGACTTTTTCAAAATCCAATACTCGATCCATGCTAAATGATTTTCCATTTAACTGAGGAGCCATTGGTTTCATGGAAATAGCAATTGGCAGAGGATTTTTGGCATTATCAACATCAGCTTCAGATAGACGTTGAAAATTAACCAGTCGGCTAGGTAGTTTAGGAGAATCGCTGACCTTTTCAGTCACTTTAAATGTTGCAATAGGAAATTTAGCCCCTTGAGCAAGCCCTCCACCCATCATACCCATGCCTCCTTTTTTACCCATACCACCGCCCATCATGCCACCACGCATTCCGACTTTGCCTTGTTGCATTTTTTGATACATAGGAGGCATGGTACCGGTAAAGGGTAGACTGTACATGACTAGCTTTGAGCCTACGGGTCGGCCACTAAAGTCCAGCCATAGGTCCACACGTTCACCAGGTGCCAGCATAATATAGGGTTTTGATTCGGGTTTTTCTAATAAACCGCCATCAGTACCGATCGCTATCAGTGGTGTCCCATCATCCCAGGCTAATTTATAAATTCTTGAATTAGAACCATTCAGTGCTCTAAACCTATAAGCACGAGATTTAACCGAAAACTCAGTATTAGGTTTACCATTAATTAAAATAGTTTCACCCAGGAAGCCCGTCATTCGTCCGTGCATACCCTGCAAATATTGCAATTGATTACGATTATTAAATGTTCTGTCCTGAATGACTAGCGGAAGATCGTATTCTCCACTAGGTAAGTCCAGTTTTTTTTCTTCCTCATCCGTTACTGTAATTAAACCAGCCAAACCTTGATAAACCTGTTCGGCTGTTAGTTCATGGCTATGTGAATGATAAAAGCTGGTGCCGGCACGATTCATTACTTCAAATTCATAAACAAATCGCTCACCGGGCATAATGGAGTACATGGGGTGACCGTCACTTTTTTGCGGTACATGCAGCCCATGCCAGTGAATTATTGAAGGTTCTGATAATTCGTTATAAAAATAAATTCGGACTTTTTGACCTGTTTCATAATTAATAATAGGTCCAAGATAATTATCTTTTAAAGTCTGTAACGTCCCTTTTGGGCCTTTTAATAATTTTGAATAATATTTTTGTACGCGGGTATTCGGTCCACTTTTTAATATGGGTATAAACCCTTGGCGGGCTGTTATTTCTATTTCGATATCAGCTTTAAACCCGCGTGTTGGAACACTTTTTATTTGCCCCGCCTTTGCCAGTAATAAACCTGGGAAAGCGACTGTTGCAACACCTAAAGCTGAATGTTGCAGGAATTGACGTCTATTATTATTTATTGTTGACATAAACCTTTCTCCTAAATTAAATCTAGAATAATCAGTTGGCCGCTTGCTGTTTCTACAAACGGGTGCTCAGCCGGTTTTTCTAGGGCAATCGTTAGTATTTAATAAACTACTAAATATACTCTTATATAGCTAGATAACAACCCAGCATTTAACTAAGGAATTATTTTAATAAACAACTATTTATCGTTTTTCAAGTTTTAAAAAACTGTAACTAAAATCGACTGTATGGTCGTCAGAAATATCTTCTCTGGCAACTTCATGCCATTCATTTCTATTAATTTCAGGAAAAAATGTATCGCCAGAAAAGTCTTTATTAATTTGGGTTAGATATAGATTGTTGGCTTTGGGTAGTATGGATCCATACAGGCTGGCTCCACCGATAACAAAAAGCTCATCATGATTCTGACAACTAGCGATGGCTTTTTCAAGGCTGTTGAAAACCAAACAACCCTGTTGTTGGAATGTTGGGTTTCGGCTAATTATTATATTAGTACGCCCAGGTAAGGGTTTGCCGATAGATTCAAAGGTTTTTCTCCCCATTAAAATGGGAGACCCCATGGTGATTTGTTTAAACTTTTTAAGATCAGCCGATAAATGCCAGGGCATTTGATTGTTAAGTCCAATGGCTCGGTTATTTGCCATTGCAACGATTAGCGATATTTTCATAGTCTTTGTGATGGTTTTAAAAAGGACAGAGCTAATTTACCAGCAAGGAACCTGCTTTTGGTTCCGCAGCAATTTGATTAGGTCCTGTAAACTTAAAGGGTACCGACACCAGTTCCATACCTTTATTAACTTGAACAACAAAATGTAAATGCGGACCCGATGAAAACCCTGTGTTTCCTGAATAAGCAATTAATTGGCCAGCTGAAACCCTTAAACCAGGGTAAACTTGGGCTCTTTCCAATACCAAATGGGCGTAAATAGCCATGGAGCCATCATCATGTAAAATTCTAATATTGTTTGCCCGACTCTTATAGTACTGTTCCGTACCACCCTCATAATAGTCATTATTAAGATCCATTACCACGCCTGACCTGGCTGCATGCACTGCAGTATTGATCGGCATCACTATATCCACAGCATATCGATTTTGTAAACCAGTATGGCTAAATTTTCCAGCAAAAGCCTGGGAAATAGGGAATCTAGCATGTTTAGCAATAGGCGGTAGATAAATTGCATGTTCATCATGGATGGCTAAAGGGCTACCAATGGTATGGCTATATTCTAAAGAGTAGCTCCAGGTTTGAAATTCATTAATACCTGCCATTTGAAATAATGTTTCTGATTGGCCTGGCTCGAGGATAAAGCGATTAGGTAATTCGGGGTTAGAAAAAACATTATATTTTTTCTTTATGTTGACTTCAATTTCTACCGGACCATGGTAATTGTTAATCGCATAGTACTCAGGTTTATGTTTGTCCCCCGTTTTTTCTAACCAGATAAAACGTTTTTCTGTTGCTTTTAATTGCCTGGTTTCTACTGGCAGATTTGTCTTGGGTGGTTGGTCAGAAAAATGCCAAATTCCCTGCTCATCTTTATATTTGTAAAGTTTTTTTGCAGATAAATGTGAACTAAGTATACAAAATGTTAGAAACACAAAAAATTTTTTCATAATGCTGCTAAGCTTAAAATCTGATCAATATAGGAGTATATACTCCATGCTGGATGCGGAGTATAACAAAAACTAAGTTATAAGTCTGATCAGTAAAGTGGAACTAAAAAAGCGGTGATTAATAGTGGTAAACCCTGAACTATTTTGTAAATGTGGTCTTGGTCTAGAATATGAATCATGCTGCCAGCCTTTTCATCAGGGTAACAAAATACCGGTTACAGCAGAATCTCTAATGCGCTCTCGCTTTACTGCCTACGCAATGCAAAATGACGCTTATTTATTGCAAACCTGGGATGCTACAAAACGACCTGCACTGATTGATTTTTCAAAAGAAGATGTTGAATGGACAAAACTTGAAGTTTTAACTACAAAAAAAGGCACAGAGAAAGATAGCAAAGGCATTGTGGAGTTTAAAGCCTATTACATGCAGGGTAATGAAGCGTATGTGATGAATGAAATTAGCCGTTTTACAAAACAGGCGGGACGATGGCTGTATTTGGATGGAAAGGTTAAGTCAATTGCTAAAGAGGGAGAACAAAACAATCAGGGTAAAAATGCGCCATGCTCTTGTGGTAGTGGGAAAAAGTTTAAACGTTGTTGTGGTAAATAGTATGATTATCTTATTAAGACGAATACCAAAAAAAGTGATATTATCGATTTTTTAACGCCTGCATTAAAAGGACGAATATATCAGAAACCTGGGCAAATAGAACAGATCAAAAATATGGTTTTAAGGGATAGTATTACAAATACCAAGGATCTTCATTGCCTGGTGACCATAGATTCAGAAGTGGCAGCTGAAAGAGCCATAAAAAAACTCAATAGAAAGGTGTTAAATGGTAAACATATTGCGGTCAGAGAATATGTTACTCGGTCTTGGCAAAATGACCCTAGGGATATGTCGCAAAAAGGGCAGGCAGAGCTTGCAGAATCACGAAAAACAGATAGAAGAGAAGGCAAGCTAGAGTCTGTTGGCGGTGTTTTCAGGAAGTTTAGCAGTAGCGATCAGTTTCACCGGACTTATTGAGGTCGTTTAATAGAGGGGCCAATGCCTTTAGTTGGCGTTCTTTTTCTATTCGATGGCTGGTAATAATGCTCTTTAGCTCAGATAAGGCTAGATTAAAGTCATCATTTACAATGAGGTAGTCAAATTCACCATAGTGGCTCATTTCATTTACAGCATCTTGCATTCTTCGGGCAATAATTTCTTTGCTGTCTTGTCCTCTGTTTTCTAATCTTTGTTGCAATACTTCTATAGAAGGAGGCAATATAAAAATAGAATGGCAGTTGGGAAGCATTTTTCGGACTTGCTGAGCACCTTGCCAATCAATTTCTAAAATGACATCTATACCCTTGTTTAATGTACTTTCTACTGACTGTAGGGATGTACCATAAAAGTTATCAAAGACCTGGGCATGTTCTAAAAAAGCATCATTTTCGATCATTTGTTTAAATTCATCGACTGAAGTAAAAAAATAATCCTTTCCATCTGTTTCACCCGGGCGCATTTGTCGAGTAGTGTGAGAGACTGAAACGGTGAGCTGCTCTACATCAGATATTAGTTGCTTAAGCAAGCTGGTTTTCCCCGCACCAGAAGGTGCTGAGACAATATAGAGTTTAGCTTTATTCATTTCTGTTCCTATCATCCTAAAAATAGTAATCAGCTTATTTTATCACAAGTGATTGATTTTATAACTGTTAGATAAATTTACTCTACTCTATACATGCAGGGGGTTACGTTTTTTAATACAGAGTCATTCAATATTTTGAATTTGTTCGCGCATTTGTTCAATTAGTACTTTGAGTTCTATCGAAATTTGAGTGGTTTCCATATCAGCGGATTTAGAGCCTAATGTGTTGGCTTCACGATTCATTTCCTGCATTAGAAAATCTAATCGTCGCCCAACGGGTTCATTTTTCTTTAATACTCTTAAAACTTCTTCTACGTGCGTATTTAATCGATCGAGTTCTTCTGCAACATCTAATTTTTGTGCAAGAAAAACCAATTCTTGCTCTAACCGCTCAAAATTAGGATCTGCAGTTAATTCGGATATTCGTGTTATAAGTTTGCTACGTATTTTTTCTAGTGTAACAGGAAGATGTTTATTAGCAGCAAGCACTAAGGTTTGAATTTTTTTACAACGATTTTCGACAAGTAGAGCTAGTTCAGAGCCTTCTCTTTCTCTGTTGGCTAATAATTGTTTTAGCGATTTATCAATTAAACTATTGATGCCTTGTAGTAAAATATCTTTGTTGGTTTCAGGTTCTTGCTGAATGCCTGGAAAGTTTAAAATATCAAAGGCAGTAAAAGATTGTTGAGTATGCATGTGCTCTTCTATTTGAGAGGTTGCAAATAAAAGAGCTTTAACCGCATTTTCATTAATGCTGATATTTTGGTTATTTGGACTATTTTTTTTATAGCTTATCGAGCACTCAATTTTTCCACGTTTAATCACTGAAGTTATAGCTGAACGGATGTCTGTTTCCGTAAAACGTAGTCTTTCAGGTAATTTGAGTGAGATATCACAATAGCGGTGATTGACGGAACGAAATTCGCAATTTACGATTAAATTATCAATTTCTGCTTCGTTACTAGCAAAAGCCGTCATACTTTTTATCATTATTTAACCTATACTTGTTTTAACTAGCGCTCAGAAATATAAAAGTTACCAATCGATGGCTGAATATTACGACCCGGAAACCTATCGTAAAGAGTGGAATTACCTACAATCAGGCACTATTATAGACCACTATATGATTGAGCGTGAACTTGCACATGGAGGCTTTAGTTCCGTTTATCTTGCTAGGCAAATATCTGACCAGGTTCAGGTTGCAATTAAGGAGTATTTACCACGAAGACTGGCCCATCGAACCTGGAATAATTCAGTCATTCCCCATAGTGAAGAAACCAAAGCCTTGTTTTTAAGAGGTAGAGCCCTTTTTTTTGAAGAAGCCAAGGTATTAGCAAAGTTAAAACACCATAATATTGTCAATGTTATAAATTTTTTTCAGGCCAATGACACAGTTTATATGGTGATGGTTTATGACTATGGTATTACCTTGGATAGGATTCTTAAAAAGAAGAGTATGGAAATGACCGAGCAGTTATTGGTTATGGTATTTAATCAACTGTTAACAGGAATAGAGGTTATTCATAAGCAAAATATGGTTCACCTTGATATAAAACCGGGCAACATATTAATTCGCCCCAATGATGATCCGTTACTACTGGATTTTGGAGCTATTCAGCAATATCCGAATTTAAAAAACACTCAACGTACTAAAGTTGTGACCCGAGGGTTTTCACCCGTTGAGCAATGTTCTGGTAATGGAGATTTAGGACCATGGTCAGATATGTATGCAGTTGGTGCAAGCATGCGCTCTTGTCTGGATTGTAAAACACCTGTTTCTGCAATGGATAGAGAATCTAAAGATACCATGATTCCCGCGGTAAAAGCGTATAAGCGTAAATACCCTAAATATTTGTTGCAGGCTATAGACTGGGCTATGCAAGTAGAAGCGGATAAAAGACCTCAATCGGTAGAAGAAATGCAGCAAGCATTATCTAATAATATTTAATTAATATCTCAAAAAGCAGTTAAGAAGTTGTAAAACAGGTATACTGGTCGGCTTTTTTTCTATGAGTGACACCATGAGACCTAGCGGACGCAACCCGGATCAATTACGAGAAGTAAACTTTATTTGTAACTATACCAAACATGCAGAAGGTTCTGTTATGGTTGAGTTTGGAGATACTCGTGTTCTTTGTACGGCTTCTGTAGAAAGACGTGTTCCTCGTTTTTTAAAAGGCAAAGGTGAGGGCTGGATAACCGCTGAATATGGTATGTTACCAAGATCAACCAATGAACGTATGGGACGAGAAGCCAGTAGAGGTAAACAAGGCGGACGAACTTTAGAAATTCAGCGCTTAATTGGTAGATCTTTGCGTGCAGCAGTAGATTTAAAAGCATTGGGTGAAAATACTATCACCATAGATTGTGATGTTATCCAGGCTGATGGTGGAACACGAACAGCCTCTATCACGGGCGGTTTTGTAGCCTTATCAATTGCAATTGATCATATGCTAGCTAAAAAGCAAATTAAAAAGAATCCCCTTCATGGTCAAATAGCATCAGTTTCTGTTGGTATTTATCAAGGTCTTGCTGTACTCGATCTGGATTATGCAGAAGATAGTAATGCAGAAACAGATATGAATGTGGTGATGAATGATGCCGCTGCATTTATAGAAGTACAAGGTACAGCTGAAGGGCATGCCTTTAGAAAGGATGAATTAAATTCTATGCTTGAATTGGCTGAGCATGGAATTAATCAATTATTGGAAAAACAGCGCGCAGCTTTAGAGTCTATTAAATAGATTTTAGCTGTGCCCTCAAATGTAGTTAATGTTGTTGGGCGGACTTTAGTCCGCTCAATTCACAACCTGTAGTTTGTTGAGCCATTATATTTTAATCAGTAGTGAATATTTATGACTTTTATTCGTAATCAGAAAATAGTTTTGGCTAGTGGAAATCAGGGCAAAATTAAAGAAATTCAGGCTATTCTTAAACAGCACCCCATTGTCCCCCAATCCCAATTTAATGTTGAAGAAGCGGAAGAAACAGGCTCAACATTTATTGAAAATGCCCTGATTAAAGCCCGTAATGCGGCTTTACATTGTAATTTACCCGCTATTGCGGATGATTCTGGTTTGGTTGTGGATGCGTTAAACGGTGCGCCGGGTGTTATTTCTGCACGCTATGCGGGAGTTGGTGCATCTGATCAGGAAAACCTGTTAAAGCTGTTAAAGGACATGGACGGTATTCCAACAGAACAAAGAACAGCACGTTTTGTCTGTGTTACTGTATTCATGAAGCATGCGAATGATCCATTACCCATTATTGCGCAAGGCTCGTGGGAAGGTATTATTTTAACCAAATCTATTGGTGAAAATGGATTTGGTTATGATCCTGTCTTTTGGGTTCCTAGTCATCAAAAAGCCTCAGCAGAATTATCATCTGAAATTAAAAACTCCCTTAGTCACAGAGGGCAAGCGTTACAAATATTGACTGATTTAATCGAACAGCTATAAACTTGTGAACAAACTTGCACGACTGGCTTGCAAGCAGTTTTCCCAGGCCTTAGAGATTCAAATAACAGCCTTAGGCAATGGGCTGATTAATGATACCTTTCTGGTAAAAACTGATAAACAGCAATTTGTTTTACAACGGATAAATCCCCAGGTTTTTTCAAAGCCTGACTGGATTATGCAAAATTTAATCCACTTAAATCAACATATCAGCCAAAAAAATAGTGTTGAAGTTAAATTAAAAGTACCGACCGTCTTAACCACCATCGATCAGAAAACTTATTATATTGATGAGCAAAATGCTTATTGGCGAGCTTTGGAATTTATAAAGGATACGGTAAGTAAAGAGAGTATTGACACTCAGGATGAAGCCGCGCAAGTCGGGTTTGCTTTAGCTCATTTTCATCGATTACTTAGCGATGCAAGTCTTGATTTGTTTCAAGATACATTACCCGGTTTTCATATTACACCCATATATTTTCAACACTATCAGGGGGTTGAAAAACAAAATAAAGTAAGGGGTGATTCACAAAAAATACAATTTTGCAGGGAATTTATTGCAGGGTTTCGAGCAAAAATAAATTGTCTTGAAGATGCCCGACAGCAAGGGTTGCTTACAGATCGTATTATTCATGGTGACCCTAAGCTCAATAACTTTTTATTTGATAATCAATCACATGAAATTATTAGTTTGATTGATTTGGACACTGTAAAGCCAGGGCTGGTGCATTATGATATTGCTGATTGTTTACGCTCATGTTGCCATAATACTCAGTCTAATACCTTTGATCTTAAGCTATGCACAGTGATTTTAATCAGTTATTTGAAACAAGCGAGTGCTTTTTTTACTGAACAGGATTATGAGTTTTTATATCCCGCCATTCAACTTATCCCATTTGAATTAGGCTTACGCTTTTTTACTGATTTTCTTGAAGGTAATCAATATTTTAAAGTTGATTTCCCTGAACAAAACTTGAACAGAGCATTAGCTTTATTTTACTTGTGTCAAAGCATAGAACAGCAGGAAATAGAAATTCGACAATTGATAACAAGGTGTAGGAGCGCCGCTCTCGGTGCGAATTAACTATAAAGCTAATCGGCCCGAGGGCTGGCCTCTTACACAATTACTATTATGTAATAACGGTTGGCTCAGTTCTTTTAGTCCGTTTTTTAACTTCACAGAATTGTTCTGCCAGATTAATTAAAAATGATAAGGCCTGTTGTGCGTCTTGATCATGTTTACTGGCATCAGCTTCATACTTTTCCAGATAAATTCTTAAGGTTGCCCCCACTGTTCCAGTTCCTGATAAACGGTAAATGATTCGTGAGCCATTTTCAAAACCAATGCGAATGCCCTGGTTGTTACTGACACTACCATCTATAGGATCTGTGTAGCTAAATTCATCAGCATATTTAACGGTATACTCACCAAACGTTTTTCCTGCCAGTCCGGGTAATAAACTGCGTAGATGGTCCACAATACCATTAGCAATGTCTAAATCTACTGCTTCGTAATCATGGCGGCAATAAATGTCACGGCCATAGGTTTGCCAATGTTCTGCTACGATATCTTCGATAGGTTGACGTTTTTTGGCAATGAGGTTTAGCCAGAATAAGACTGCCCATAGGCCATCCTTTTCTCTGACGTGATTTGAACCTGAACCAAAACTTTCTTCACCACATAAAGTGATTTGACCATCATCTAACAAATTGCCAAAATATTTCCAACCTGTAGGAGTTTCAAAACAAGGTAAGCCCAGCTTTTCAGCTACGCGGTCTACTGCTTGACTGGTTGGCATGGATCGCGCTACACCAGAAATACCTTTCGAGTATGCAGGGATCAAGCGAGCATTTGCTGCCATAATTGCTAGACTATCACTTGGAGTAACAAATATATTAGCACCCATAATCATATTTCTATCGCCGTCACCATCAGATGCTGCGCCAAAGGTGGGAGGATTGTCGGAAAACATCAGAGACGTTAATTCTTTGGCATGAGCCATGTTGGGGTCAGGATGGCCTCCGCCAAAATCTTCCAGAGGAATTCCATTAATGACCGTGCCTTTAGGCGCACCTAACATTTCTTCCAGGATACGGGTAGCATAAGGGCCTGTGATAGCATGCATGGCGTCAAAACATAAGCTGATGTAATTTGATGAGATACAGCTCTTCAGTAAATCAAAGTCAAAAATTGAGCTCATCAAATCAGCATAATCTGAAACCGGGTCAACTATGGTAATGATCAGGTCATCAATTTGTTGCTGTCCTATATGATCTAAATCCACATCCGCAATATCTGCCGTTTTATATTCGGTGATTTTGATGGTGTTTTCATATAGTGCATCAGTGAACTTTTCAGGTGCTGGACCACCATTATTAATGTTATATTTAATCCCAAAATCTTCTTTAGGGCCGCCTGGGTTATGGCTTGCAGAGAGAATTATTCCGCCAAATGCTTTGTTTTTTCTAATAATATGTGAAGCGGCAGGGGTTGATAATAAACCTCCTTGGCCGATGATAAGTTCACTAAAACCATTAGCAGCAGCAATTTTTATAATAATTTGTATTGCCTGGCGGTTAAAATAACGGCCATCTCCACCCAGAACTAATGCTGTTTCTTGGAAGTTTTCCAGTGAATTAAAAATAGATTGGACAAAGTTTTCTAAATAATTAACTTGCTGAAAAACGGTCACTTTTTTTCTTAGCCCAGATGTACCGGGTTTTTGATCGGTAAAGGGGGTGGTTGATATGGTATCTATTTGCATTGTTTAGCCTTGCTACGACATTGGAAAAAGTTTGTTTAAAATACACTAAAAAAATATTAATTTGTAGGTTTTTATGAAGCGAGTATCGCTATTAGGGTTTTTATTACTGAGTTTTACATGGTTCTCAATGCCTGTATCGGCTGATGGTGCCTGGCTATTAATTGATACAAAAAAACTAAAACTTGAAGTTATAAAAGGAAATAAAACCATTGCTGTAATGAATAATATAGCCATAGGCCGGGGTGGTGCCGGGTTAAAACAATATTTAGGTGATGATGTCACGCCATTAGGGTCTTACAAAATTGGTTGGATTAATAAACAAAGTCGCTTTTATCGATTCTATGGCTTTACTTACCCATCGGTAGAAAATGCAAATGAGGCTTTGCTTGGTGGCTTGTTAAGTAAAGAAAAGCATGCGGCAATAATTAAAGCACACAATAATAATAAGACACCTCCTCAAAACACAAGTATTGGAGGTCAAATTGGTATCCATGGTCTAGGTGCTGCAGATGAAAATATTCATACAATAATGAATTGGACGCATGGTTGTATAGCCTTAACTAACGAACAAATTGATATATTAGATCAATGGGTTAGAAAAGGAACGCGAGTAAAAATAAAATAATGCTGGATAATTTATTGAAAAAGAGGCAGAATTAGAGCGATTGCCTAGGTAGGAATAGGTTTTTAGTGACTTCTTATATATAGGATAAAATGATGAAAATTGTAAAAGTTTCAGCTGTTATGCTTGCAGCAGTTTTGGCAACGGGTTGTGCAAGTACTTCTGATATTGATAATTTACAAACACAAATTGATGGCTTAAAGTCTCAAATTTCGACTGCATCTAGTGATGCTGCTAAAGCTCAGGCTTCTTCAGACCTTGCTGCGACAAAAGCTGCAGCCGCAGAAGCAGCTGCAAATCGTGCAGCACAATATGCTCAAGATACAAATAGTAAACTTGATCGTATGTTCAAAAAATCAATGATGAAGTAAGTATTTGATTTAAATAAAAGCCCGGTTATTTTATAGTGCCGGGCTTTTTTATTGTCCGTCTTGTTCCGAAGATAAAAAACTTCTATCAAAAATCACCACAGGGATACCGTTACTTAGTTGTAAAGCTTGCTTTAACGCATTTCCATCAAGTACTGGAATTTCTCCCTCATTACTCTGCTCAATTAAATCCAGAGACTTAATCAGTCTTTCTTCATAGTTTAGCTCATTACCTTCAAGTTCCGGGTACACCTCAATATAAAGTAAATTGTTTGACCAGCCGACTTTAATAGCCTGATTAATAATATAAACAGGCGTACCGTTACTTATTTGTGGAAACAGTTTTTCAATATCTTCCGGGTACATGCGAATACAGCCGTGGCTTACTCGCATCCCAACGCCATAAGGCTTGTTGGTACTGTGGATTAAATAGCCAGGTACAGCTAACCTGATTGCAAATAAACCTAAAGGGTTGTCAGGCCCTGCGGGAAATATTTTGGGTAATATATCGCCCTCTTCCGCATGCTCATCACGAATGGACTGGGGGGGGATCCATACCGGGTTTTGGTTTTTAGCGATAACTCTGGTTTTCCCTAAAGGCGTATCCCAGTCAACCCGGCCTATGCTAATAGGATGAGTAATAACATGTCTAGACTGATTTTTTTCTTTTTTTGGGTAAAAATAAAGCCGATACTCCGGTAAATTAAGGGTTACACCTTTGTGCGGAGTGTCGGGTAGCAAGCGACTGTTAGGAATTCGCACTTTGGTATTTTTACCCGGCAGCCATCTGTCTACCTTTGGGTTTGCTAGTAAAATTTCATTTTGGCCTAAATTAAAGTGTCTCGCAATATCCAATAAAGTGTCTTCATGCTTGGCCTGGGTGTAATGTGCTTCTTTAATTTCATCTGCAATCAGCCTGTCACCAGGGTTTTCCGGATAGGGAAAGCTACCCGCCAAAACTGCTTGACTGGTGAATAAAGCTAAAAAAAGGAGGGACTTATTTAACATGGGCTTATCTTTCTGATTATGTTTTAATTTCCCCGCCAAATATTTCCAATAGTCGAGGTAAAAAATTGGCAAGCTCTAGAGACATTATGGAAAAGTCTACATCAAACTGGGCTATTTCGTCATCAGCTTCCGTATCTGCGACTTGATCCTGAATTAAATCAAGAAACTTCAGCCGTTTTATAGTAAAGTTTTCATCAATAATAAATGACAAACGATCAGTCCAGTTAATCGCGAGTTTAATGACTTGCTTCCCATTATCCAGATGATTAGTGATTTCAGGCAAACCAAGGTTATGGCGTTTACAACGGATAATGCTACCTTCATCTTCAGTAGAGCGGAGCTCACACTCATCCTCAATAACTAAGTCTTTTGGCACAGAATTTTTATCGAGTAGCCACTGTGTCATTATGGTTACCGGTTTATCAAGGGTATTGACAGGGGCGACAGGCAAGGAGCCTATGCTTTTACGCAATAAACTTAATAAGTCCTCTGCTTTTTTTGCCGAAGCTGCATCAACAATAATCCACCCTCCTTTAGGGTCTATGTAAGCAAAAGTCTTTTTTGAAGATGAAAAAGCGCGAGGTAAAAGCTCAAAAATCAATTCATCTTTTAAGGAAGAGCGCTCTTTTTTACTCAACTTTCTTGCTTCCTGCTCTTCTTTTTCAGTTGTTTTTTCTTGCAACATTTCATTAATAACACCTGCAGGAATTATTTTTTCTTCTTTTTTAAGGCATAGCATAATGAAGCCATTAGAAGCATGGACAAGTTGCTCAGTAGCATTTCCCACTGGAGAGGTCCATCCCAGACTAAATTCATCATGATTGCTGCAGGGGCGGAATCGTTTATCATTGAGCTTTTCTTCAAGTTTGTCGGCAGTTAAAGTAAAAGGCTCGGTAAAACGGTAAAGGGCAAGATTTTTAAACCACATGGTTGTTCTTCGATAATAAAAAAGGCGTGCATTATCTCAAATTTGTGGTTAACGTGAGCTATTTATTATTAATATTGTTGAAAAATAGTAAAATGAATCAAATTATCGGGTTTGCTCCCATAGCCAAGGAAAATGCAAAAATATTAATTCTGGGTTCAATGCCCAGTGATATGTCTTTGCAAAAACAGCAATATTATGGTCATCAACGCAATGCTTTTTGGCCGATAATGCTTTCCTTGTTGAATAAAAATATTGATCTCGATCAGATTGATTATAGCCAACGAAAAAAGCTATTAATTGAAAACAACATAGCTGTATGGGATGTATTACAAAGCTGTCATCGTTCAGGAAGCTTGGACACAGCGATTAAAATGAATTCAATTCAAGTAAATCCTTTTTATCAATTTTTTACTAAACATAGGTTGATTAGTAAAATATGTTTTAACGGAGCTAAGGCTGAGAGTATTTATGTAAAATATGTGTTACCTGATGTTCGGGATCAGTTTGAGACTATGAAATATGTCAGATTACCCTCAACCAGTCCTGCACATGCTGCAATGACCTTGCTCCAAAAAACACAATACTGGAAAAAAGAACTAAAGAGTGATGCTGCGAAGTATAATTAAACATTTACTATAGGTAAGATGATGGAATTTTCAATTTGGGAAAGTCTTTTATTAGGCGTTATGGTACTGGGTGTTATTTTTTGGATGAGACCGGGTATTAAATCATCAATTCAGATGAGTAAAAACGCAGAGTCTGATTGGATGGGTCTACTGTTGCCTGTAGGTTTTGTAGTAATGTTTGTAGTTTTTCTAGTAGCGATGGTTTAATAATGAGAGATAATAATGAGGTTGGATACGGTGGAGATGAACAGCCGGAATATGATGAAAATGGAGATTTAATCGAATATTATGCGATTAGACCGAATAAGAGCCAGATCAAGAGAGATATCGTAGAAATTGCCGATTTGGCTGAAGAACTTACTCATTTAACGGACGCTCAAATAACGGCTATGGAGATGCCTCAAGTTATAGTGAAATCTATAGCAGAGACAAAAAAAATGCCGGCTACAAAACCAGCCAGGAAACGCCAGCTTAAGTATATTACGGGTCATCTTCGTAATATGGATTTAGATAAGATTAAGGAGACTCTGGATCGTTTGAAGACTAAAAGTGCCCATGGGGTCAGGGAGCATCATCAAGCCGAACAGTGGCGAGATAAGTTGATTGCCAGTGAAGGTAATGGTGTATTAACAGAGTTTCTCAATAATTTTCCTGCTGCAGACAGACAGCACTTGAGGCAGTTGCAGCGTAATGCACAAAAGGAGGCCAAGGAAGAAAAACCACCTAAAGCGTCTCGAGTGCTATACAAGTATATGAAAGAGTTAATTGCAGGTTAATGGTAACTTTAGCTCACCTCTTCTTTACTCCATAACTGCGCGCTTTCGCCTTATTATGAAATAAAGCAGGGGCAATTTGAATAGTCACGGTAAATTTGTTTTATCGTGCTATTCAAATAAATCCATTTGCCGATAATTAAGCTGTTGAGAATGGTTTTGCAATGATGACAGAGTAACGCCTAGTAGTCGGATTTTGCGATGGCCTACGTCAGTATTATTTAATAAGCTTTGCAGTACTGGGTCTAGGTCGGGTAATGCTGAAATTGATCTGGATAAGCGTCGACTGCGTGTTATTTGTACAAAATCATGGTATTTGATCTTTATGGTTAGGGTCTGAGCAGTCAATTTTTTGTCATTCAGTTTTTTTAATGCTTTTGCTAGTAGTTGCTGTAACTGGTTTATCACCTGCAGGCGATCTTTAATATCAACTTGAAACGTTGTTTCAACACCCACTGATTTACTGAACCTGTGGTTATTAACCGGGCGGTGGTCCAGACCTCTGGATATATTGTGATAATGTTGCCCTGCTTTGCCAAAGGACTGAAGTAAAAAAGGCAGTGATTGTTTTTTTAAATCTTTACCGGTTTTTATTCCCAGGGCATGCATTTTCCTTTCAGTGGCTTTGCCAATACCATGAAATTTACCCACAGCCAGTTGCTCAGCAAATTGGCTTCCTTGTTCTGGGGTAATCAAATAAAGCCCATTGGGTTTATCCATGTCAGATGCAATTTTAGCCAGAAATTTATTGTAGGAAATACCGGCTGATGCCACTAATTGTGTTTTTTGTAATATCGAGTGCTTGATATCTTTGGCAATGAGTGTTGCCGAACCTTGATGAGAGGTTGAATTGCTGACATCAAGATAAGCTTCATCCAGGGAAAGAGGCTCAAATAAATCAGTATAGCTAGCAAAAACCTGTCTAATAATGACAGAGGCTTCTTTGTAGGCTTCAAAACGAGGTTTTACAAAGATTGCCTGCGGACATAGGCGATAAGCTTGTGAGGATGGCATGGCGGAGTGTATGCCATATTTTCGGGCTTCGTAGCTACAAGTAGCGACTACGCCTCTGGAATTGGGTTGTCCGCCTACTATTAACGGTTTGTTGAGGTATTGCGGGTGATCACGTTGCTCGACTGCTGCAAAAAAAGCATCCATGTCAATATGGATGATTTTTCGGCAAGCGTCTGGCATAGTGGCTTTCTAGGGTTTATCTTTTATTTTAGGCAACTCCAGATCATCCAGTAAACTCCAGTCCTGGAAGGGAAAGGGTAAGCTGTCTGTATTGTAGGTTAAAAATAATAATATGTGATACAAATAGGCAGAAAGCTTGCTGCCAAAAGCCAGAATGTTTTTGTTGGGCTCACCCGTTATTAGCGATGAGGCAATTTGTAGAAAAATGACTGCCCAAAGCAAAATTCTGACCAGGCCTACAATAACAGTAAAAACCAGGATAAAAAAGATACGCTTCCAGGTATTTATTTTTTTCAGGTTTTCATTAATTTCTTGTTGCATAAGATCACCTAGCCTTTGTTCATTAAATCGCGTAAATCAAGTGCTGAGGCATTTGCTCTGGCGATGTAGTTGGCCATGGATAAGGAGTAATTGGCAAACATGCCAAAACCATCACCACTTAAAATCATCGGGCTTAATATAGGGGTTAATGCATTTTCCAGGGCGTGAATCATATTATCTAAAGTATTCATCGCCCGTTTGTCTAGAATGATATCTTCAAAATCGACTTTAATCGCTTGTAAAATATGCAGTAAAGCCCAGCTAGCGCCACGTGCTTCATAAAATACATCATCCACCAATAACCA
>JBJPGG010000012.1:0-22913 GCA_048595505.1 Methylococcaceae bacterium | reverse complement strand
AATTATGTGTCTCTACTAACACATCCAAGCCTAAACCCGTTGCTGTGTCGGCTAACTCATGCATTTGCTCATCTTCTAAAGCCGCTACAATCAGTAAAATACAATCTGCTCCCAATGCACGTGATTCATAAATTTGATAAGGATCAATCATAAAATCTTTTCTTAACACAGGTAAAGGACAGCTTTGTCTTGCCATTTGCAAATAGGCTTCTGATCCCTGAAAAAAATCTTTATCCGTCAAAACAGATAAACAAGTTGCACCATTCATAGCATAATCTTGAGCAATCTCCAGTGGCTTAAAGTTTTCTCTGATAACCCCTTTACTAGGCGACGCTTTTTTAATTTCAGCAATAATGGCTGGTTTTTTTGTTTGGGCTTTACTCAATAAAGCAGCGGTAAAGCCTCTTGGGTTTTCAGTACCCGCGGCTATTTCCTTTAAGCTCTCTATAGGCGTACATTGCTTTCGATTTGCAACTTCTTCAGCTTTTCTAGTAAGAATTTTTTTTAAAATATCAGGAGTATCGGTCATTGTTTTAGAACAGGTTATTAATTTGAATGTGTGTTTGAAAATGCGATTAAAGCATCAAACTTTTCTAGTGCAGTACCATTTTCAATTACTTGTTGTGCTTTTTTAATGCCTGCTTCAAGTGTACTGGTCAGGTTTGCAGCATATATCGCTGCGCCTGAATTTAATACAACTATATCTTTGGCAGCTCCTGGCTGATTGTTTAACACTGATTTCATCATCTTAAGACTGGATTTAGCCCCATCAACAGCAAGTAATTCCAGACTTGCTCGCTTCATACCAAATTGCTCTGGTGTAATTTGATAAGTCGTTACCTTGCCATCTTTTAATTCTGCAATGTTTGATACAGCAGCAATACTAATTTCATCCAGCCCATCTTCTGCATTCACAACCAGCACATGCTGACTGCCTAGCTTTTTCAGAACTTGAGCCAAAGGCTCTATCCATTCAGTAGAAAAAACACCAATTAACTGGTTAGCTGTTTCTGCCGGGTTGGATAATGGCCCTAATAAATTAAACAGGGTTCTAACCCCCATTTCTTTACGTGGCCCGATTGCATATTTCATTGCGCTATGATGTTTTGGAGCAAATAAAAACCCCACGCCAATCTCATTAACACACTGAGCTACCTGTTCAGCAGATAAGTTCAGGTTGACACCGGCAGCTTCTAATACATCTGCACTTCCTGAGCTACTAGAAACTGAACGGTTTCCATGCTTTGCAACTTGTCCACCAGCTGCTGCAACGACAAATGTGCAGGTTGTTGAGATGTTAAAGGTATTGGCTCCATCCCCCCCGGTACCACAAGTATCGATAACATGCTTACCTGAAACGTGTACCTTGGTTGCCAGTTCGCGCATAACACCTGCGGCGGCGGCAATTTCATCAATCGCCTCTCCTTTACAGCGTAAGGCGATGAGGAAGCCCCCAATTTGGGCATCTGTCGCACCGCCACTCATGATGATATGCATAACATCTCGCATTTCATCACTTGTTAGGTCCAATCTGTTTAACAGTTTGTTGAGTGCTTGTTTTATTTTCATAGCTTTATCGCTGTAGCTTAACGATCTAAAAAGTTGCGTAATAAATCATGACCATGTTCAGTCAAGATAGATTCTGGATGGAATTGCACACCTTCAATATCCAGTGCTTTATGCCTGACCCCCATAATCGCATCAATATTTCCCGCTTCATCTTGTGTCCAGGCAGTCACATCCAGGCATGCAGGTAATGTTGCCGGGTCAATAACTAATGAATGATAACGTGTGGCAATAAATGGATTATTTAATCCTTTGAACACACCCTGATTTTGATGATAAACGGGGGAAGTTTTGCCGTGCATAATATGCTTGGCATGAACAATATCACCGCCAAAAGCATGACCGATACTTTGATGTCCTAAACAAACACCTAAAATAGGTAGTTTTCCGGCAAATCTTAAAATAGTCTCAACTGAAATACCCGCTTCTTTGGGGGTACAAGGTCCTGGTGAAATAACAATTTTATCTGGCGATAATACTTCGATCTCATCAACAGTCACTTGATCATTTCGTACAACGGTAACATCTGCTCCAAGTTCACCAAAATACTGTACTAGATTGTAGGTAAAGGAATCATAGTTATCGACCATTACAACTTTTACGCTCATGACTGTTCTCCATCTAATCCAGCTTCAGCCATTGAAACTGCGCGGAAAATCGCCCGACCTTTATTCATTGTTTCATCCCACTCATTTCTGGGTATTGAATCATGCACAATACCTGCACCTGCCTGTATATATAGTGTTTTATCTTTTATCACAGCAGTTCTTATTGCTATAGCGGTATCCAAATTACCGGACCAGGAAATATAACCAACTGCCCCTGAATAAACGCCCCGTTTAACCGGTTCTAATTCATCAATAATTTCCATCGCCCTAATTTTTGGTGCTCCACTGACTGTTCCTGCCGGAAAAGTGGCTGCTAGTACATCAAAAGCATCTTTACCCTGCTGCAATTCTCCAGTTACATTAGAGACTATATGCATAACATGGGAATAGCGCTCAATAATCATTTTATCAGTCAGCTTTACTGTGCCGATTTTAGCAACTCTACCTGCATCATTACGCCCTAAATCAATTAACATCAGATGTTCAGCTAATTCTTTAGGGTCCGCCAACAACTCTTTTTCCAGCGCATTATCCTGTTCTGGTGTTTCTCCACGAGGCCTGGTTCCAGCAATAGGGCGTACGGTGACGATATTATCTTCCAACCTGACTAAAATTTCTGGAGATGATCCTACAATATGAAAATCATCCAGATTCAAATAGTACATATAAGGCGAAGGATTTAAACATCGCAAGGCTCGGTATAAATCAAGAGGAGCTGCTGAATAAGGAATCGACATACGTTGTGACAACACAACCTGCATAACGTCTCCAGCAACAATATAGTCCTTGGCTTTTAACACCGCCTCTTCATACCCTTGCTGAGTAAAACCTGAAATAAAATCTGCTTCGTCAACGTGTTTGGGAGACTGATGTGAATCAGATTTCGTGGTTAAATCTCTTAATTTAACAACCAAGTCGCTAAGTCTGTTTAATGCATTATTATATGCATTGTCTTCAGCAGGGTTAGCATGCGTTAATAATAGTACTTTGCCAGAGAGATTATCAAAAACCAGCATTTCTTCTGATACCATTAACAGAATATCGGGATTACCTATTGGGTCATCCTTGCCGGTTGATTGTAAACGAGGCTCAATATAACCAATGGTTTCATAACCAAAATAGCCAACCAAACCACCATTAAATCGTGGTAACCCTTCAACATCAGGCACTTGATAACGCTGTCTAAACTCCTCAATCCAGACTAAAGGTTGAGGATGAGTAATACTTTCAAGTATCTCACCTTGTTTTTCCAAAGTAATATCTTGTCCATTAATTTTCACTAATGTCTTACAAGGTAAGCCAATAATCGAATAACGCCCCCATTGCTCTCCACCATGTACCGATTCAAATAGATAGGAATATGGCCCATCTGCTAATTTAAGATAGGCACTTAATGGCGTATCCAAATCAGCTAGGACTTCCCGGCTGATAGGAATACGGTTATAGCCCTGTTGGGCATATTGATTAAATTGTTCGGGTGTCATTACGCTCATTAATATTATTGGAACAAATGAAGTTAACCTGCTTAATAAAGTGCAGCAGGCAAGTATCTATGTGTCCAAATGTAGAGATACTGCTAAATCCAACTATTATATCTTTTTTTAGTCTTTTGTTCTTCGTTATACAATATAGAGACATTTTAAACTGCATATACAGCTTGAACGATGAAACTTGTTACTTTTAGCTATAATAATACAGCCCATTTTGGTGCTGTTATAGATGATATGGTGATTGATAGCACCGGCAGCATTGATATCCCCGATAATATGATCGATTTTTTAACTAGCGGAGCCGTTGCTTTACAAGCGATGCAAGATCTTATTGCTAGTGGCCATAATCGTATACCCTTAACGGAGGTTAAATTAAAAGCACCCATACCAAGACCAGGGAAATTTTTAGGCATCAGCCTTAATTATGCTGAACATATTGCTGAAACAAAACGAGATACCCCCGAATACCCAACTTTTTTTACCAAACAAAGCAGCTGTGTTATTGCTGATGGGGACTCTATTCATCGCCCTGTAGTGTCCGATAAACTCGATTATGAAGGCGAACTGGCCTTTGTTATTGGTAAACGCTGTAAACATGTCCCCTTACACAAAGCCCACCAGGTTATTGCCGGATATACCATTGTTAATGATGTCTCTGTACGTGACTGGCAAGTTCGCTCCCCGACCTGGATGCTGGGAAAATCATTTGATACCCATGGGCCTATGGGGCCATGGATAATTACTGCAGATGAAATTACTAATCCTCATAATTTAACAATCAGAACCTGGGTAGATGACGAATTAAGACAGGATTCCAATACCAAACATATGATAGTCAATTGCTATGAAATGGTTGAATATCTGAGTCAAGCAATGACATTAGAACCAGGGGATGTGATCTCCACTGGCACACCCAGCGGGGTGGGCGTAAAAATGAAACCACGTGGATATATGAAACCAGGACAAACCGTAACAATTGAAATAGAAAACATTGGTACTCTGAGTAACCCAGTGATTGAAGAACCTTTTGTGAGTTTTTCTTGAATTCCCTGGGGCTATATATCCACATACCCTGGTGTATAAAAAAATGTCCATACTGTGATTTCAATTCCCATGCGCTTAAATCAGAAGTGCCTGAGCAAAACTATGTCGATGCTTTATTGCATGATTTACAGTTAGACTTAAGTTTACTGGAATCATCTGCAACCATTAGCAGTATCTTTTTTGGTGGCGGCACCCCCAGTTTATTTTCAGCTCAAGCAATTGAACGTTTACTCAATGGAATTGCTCAACAGGTCCCTTTACAGGAAAACCTGGAAATCACTCTAGAAGCAAATCCCGGAACCTTTGAAAGCCAGAAATTTGCCGAATTTCGTGCCATTGGTATTAATCGTCTTTCTATAGGCATACAAAGTTTTAATAACCAGCATTTAAAATTACTGGGGCGCATTCATTCAGCTGAAGAAGCCTTAGCTGCTGTTGAAATCGCATACCAGGCAGGATTTGACAATGTAAATCTTGATTTAATGTTTGGCTTGCCCAAACAAACAAATAAACAAATGCTGACAGATATTCAGACAGCAATTGATCTGCAACCTAGTCATATTTCTTTTTATCAACTGACATTAGAACCCAACACTTATTTTCATAAATTTCCGCCACAATTACCGAAAGACGATTTTATCTTTTCTGCACAATTACAATGTCAGCAATTATTGTCTAAAGCAGGCTATATCCAATATGAAATTTCCGCCTATGCTCAAAATAATGCAGCTTGTCAGCATAATCTTAATTATTGGAGCTTTGGTGATTATCTAGGAATTGGTGCAGGTGCCCATGGAAAAATCAGCATTTCTCAAGCAGACAATATTGTTCGTACCTCCAAACCGAAAAGTCCTGAGCAATATTTAGCAAACCAAAAAGCCATCATCAATAAAATTCCTCAGCGAGAATTGCCCTTGGAATTTGTAATGAATCAATTACGATTAAAAGCAGGTTTTAGTGTTGACCGCTTTCAAACCTCTACGGGCTTAGAAAAAGATATGCTAGAGCCAGCATTATCTCAATGTATTAATGAAGGTTTGATCATACAGCAAGGAGGGCAATACTTATGCTCTGAACAGGGCTGGAATTTTCTTGATGATATTTTAGAAAAATTTATGACCTAAACAGCTAGAATGCATAGTAAAATTATTCACAAACCAACCCTTTAAAAGCTTTTGGAGAAAATGATAGCATGCTTGATTATCAAAAAGAATTTATTCAATACGCACTGGAATGTGGCGTACTTAAATTTGGAGAGTTTCAATTAAAATCCGGCCGAATGAGTCCTTATTTTTTTAATACCGGATTATTTAATACCGGCGCTCAATTAGGAAAATTAGGAAAATTTTATGCTCAAGCATTATTACAGGCGGATATTCAAATAGATATGCTTTATGGCCCGGCATACAAAGGTATACCGTTAGTTAGTACCGCATCAATTGCTTATTCTCAGCTTAAACAAGATATCCCCTTTGCATTTAATCGTAAAGAAGCTAAGGATCATGGAGAAGGGGGCATTATTGTGGGCACGCCTTTAAAAGGCAATGTTTTGATTCTTGATGATGTTATCACAGCAGGAACCTCGGTTCGTGAATCCGTAGAAATCATAACTAATATGCAAGCCACTGCTGCAGGCGTTTTAATCGCTTTGGACAGACAAGAAAAAGGCGTAGATGAAAAATCTGCAGTTCAGAATGTGAGAGAACAATTCAATATACCAGTGATATCGATTATTTCACTACCTCAAATCATTGAATTTTTAGAGCTGAATGGCGGCTCAGCCAAGCAACTTAAAATAATTAAAGAATATCGCTTGAAGTATGGAATTCAACTGACTTAAGAGAGATGTAAACAAAGAGTCACCCAGTTTTGCTAATCTTTTTGTCTATCTTCAGTGGTGTAACAACAACTACTACGTAGCTTGCTATGCGCCTATTGCTACATCACTGAAGACGGACAAAAATCCTATCGAATATCAGACGATTATTTATTTCCAGCTCCCTAAGTCGAGGTTTTTGCTAAATTTAGACAATATCTAACAGATCTTTTTTTTTAGACTACAATTACTCAAAGTAGGCACAATTATTTTTACTAAGGAGCGGGTGTTATTCATTTCTCGCTCCCACACCGTCCGCATATAAAAGGCTAGGTATGAGGAATTTGGAATTTAAAGAACAACTTCACGAATATGCTCAATGGCGTGAACAATTGGTACAAGCAATTGAAATGTACCAGCAGTGGCGTGAACGCTATAAACTGAGTGATCCCCACAGTACGGATACCATTTTAAATATTTTAAACGGTTTAAAAACTGACAGGGTAACACTTGCCTTTGCTGCAGAGTTTTCTCGCGGAAAAACTGAACTGATTAATGCGCTATTTTTTGCAGAAACAGGTGTTCGCTTACTCCCTTCTTCTCCCGGTAGAACAACAATGTGTCCTACCGAAATATTCTATGACAGCGAAGGCAGCTATATTCGCTTATTGAATATAGAAAGCCGAATGGAAGATACTTCTCTAATGGAGTATAAGCAAAAGCCCAAACACTGGACTCAGATTGATCTTGATTGTGATTCTCCTAGCCAAATGCAAGAAGCATTTAAAGAATTGGTTGCTAGCAAGCAAGTTGATAAAGATATTGCTGATAAACTGGGCTTATGGAATGAACGTGAAGCAGCTGAACAAGGAATTATTAACCCAGAAAAAGTTGAAATTCCTTGTTGGCGACATGCGCTTATTAGTTTTCCGCATCACTTATTAAAAGAAGGCTTATGCATTCTCGACACACCGGGATTAAATGCTTTAGGTACCGAGCCTGAACTCACTTTAAGCATGTTACCTAGTGCGCAAGCAATTGTTTTTGTTTTAGCGGCTGATACCGGCGTTACTAAAAGTGACTTGGAAATGTGGCGAAACCATGTTTGCAGCTCAAGAGGGCATAACAAGCAAGGTTTAGCTGTAGTAATGAATAAGATTGATGCCATGTGGGATGATCTTTCCGGTGAAGATGGTTATGAAGAAGCAATTACTAAACAAATTAAATCCTCGGCATCTATTCTTAAATTAAGCGAAGACGTCATTTTTCCTGTCTCAGCAAAACAAGCCTTGTTAGCTAAGGTAAAATCAGATGATAAACTACTGGAAAGAAGTCGCTTATCAGGCTTGGAAAATTATTTGTCAGATGATATTTTAAAACAGCGCCGTAGTATTCTTATGGAAACTGTTCAAAAAGATATCAGTTTTTTAGTTGCTGAATCATCTAATTTAACAGAATCTAAAGTTTCTAATGCATTACAACAGCTGGACGAATTTAAAAAAATTGATTTTGATAATCAGGAAATGACCGGCAAACTGATGTCAGAAACCCGAGATCGACAAAATGTCTATATGACCAATGTCGAAAACTTTCAGGCAAGTCGCAAAGTATTTGCCGTCCAAGCAAAAATGCTGATCGAGTCATTTGCCAAAGAAAGAATTGATGACATCATTAAAGCTACAAAACAAGATATGGCCAAAAGTTTAACAACTTATGGTATGAAACAAAGTATTCGCCAGTTGTTTGATGATCTTAGGGATTTATTGCAAGATTCTGTTGATATTACTAATGAAACTCGTCGCTTGGTAAAAGCCATACACAAAAAATTCCAAGATGAATATGGCTTTAAAGAAATTGAGCCACAATTGTTTTCTATTAAACAATATCAATTCGAATTAGAGCGTATTTTTGAAGAAGGTGAGTCATTCCGCAGTAGCGCAAAAACAACGATGACTGAGCAAAGCATGGTTGTGAATAAACTTTATGGCACTTTAATTGCCCAGGCTAGAAACATTTTGAGACATGCTTTTAATGATTCAAGAACATGGAGCAACAGTGTATTAACTCCGTTAATGCATCAGATTAAAGACCATAAGAAACAAATTGAAAGTAGACTCCACATGCTGAGAAAAATCAGCGAATCAAAAGGGTCGGTTGATGAAAACATTGCAAACCTGGAAGCCGAATTGGAGCCATTGAAACAGCAAAGAACTGAATTGACTATGATTATCAAATCAATGCGCTTAACTGAGTATCCCAAGAAGACAAGTTAGGGAAAGTTTCATTTAGTCCACACGGAAAGCACTCTATATTTTCTTAAAAATCAAATCCCATACACCATGGCCCAAGCGTAGACCGCGTGTTTCAAATTTTGTGAGTGGCCTATAGTCAGGCCGCTTACAATAGCTATTATTTATACTACTATTTATCAAGCCCTTTGCCGAGGATAAGATGGTTAACATCTCTTTGGCATAATGTTCCCAGTCAGTTGCTGCGTGGAAATAGCCACCTGATGATAGTTTTTTATTCAATAAATCAATAAAACTTGGTCGAACAATCCGGCGCTTATGATGCCGTCTTTTTTGCCATGGATCAGGGAAAAACAAATGCACACCTGCCAGCATATTATCCGGAATTTTCTGCTCCAGAATTTCAATGGCATCGTGGTGATAAACTCTGACATTATTGATGTTTTTTTGTTCCAGTAGCAAGATCAAATGCCCAACACCCGGTCTGTGCACCTCTATGCCCAAATAATTAATTTCAGGATTTGCTTCTGCCATTTCGGCCAAGCTACTACCATCCCCGAAACCAATTTCTACGATAAGCGGTGCTTCACGACCAAAAACTTTCGCGTAATCATAAGTCTGTTCTGGATTCAGACCATATTTATCCCATAAGTTATCTAAAGCGTTTTGCTGGCCTGCAGTTGGCCGGCTTTGTCTCAGTATGTAACTCAGGATTCTTGGGTGGGGGGGGTTAACAGGGGAGTTCATTTATACCATTTGGGTAAGGCGGATGGCCCATTCTAAAGTCTATACACGACTAGGACGGGCGAAGCATTTCTATATAATAACAATCGACAGGTAAAACATAAGATTTGAAAACAGCAAGATGTAGAACAGACTTCAGTCCGCAATAACAGTCAGCAACACTCATAATGGCGGACTAAAGTCCGCTCTACAATTCATAACTTATGGTTTGTTATAGCAGTAGGGTTATTTAAAAAAACAACCCATCTAAAGGAGAAGATGCCGATGCAAAGCGTTTTTTAGGCATACGTCCAGCCAAAAAGGCTTCTCTTCCTGCTTGAATACTCTTTTTCATAGCCGATGCCATTAAAACCGGGTTTTGTGCTGCTGCTATTGCCGTGTTCATCAATACGCCTGCACAACCTAACTCCATTGCCAATGCAGCGTCAGAAGCAGTTCCTACTCCGGCATCTACCAGAATGGGTACGTTAGCATTTTCAACAATAGTTAATATATTATATGGATTGCGAATACCCAACCCAGAACCAATAGGTGCAGCTAAAGGCATGACTGCTACACAACCTATCTCTTCCAGTCGTTTAGCAGCAATAGGGTCATCATTGGTATAAACCATCACATCAAACCCATCTTTAACCAATAATTCCGCTGCATTATAGGTTTCTGCAACATCTGGAAATAAAGTTTTTTGGTCAGCCAAAACCTCTAGTTTTACTAGCTTATGACCCCCTAATAATTCTCTGCCTAAGCGACAGGTTCTTACTGCATCCTCGGCAGTAAAACATCCCGCTGTATTAGGTAAAATAGTGTATTTATCAGGTGAGATAACATCAAGTAAATTTGGCTCGTCTGCATTTTGACCAATATTAGTACGGCGAATAGCCACCGTTACAATTTCAGCACCACTGGCTTCAATCGCTAGGCGTGTTTCTTCCATATCCTTGTATTTACCCGTTCCAACTAATAATCGTGAGCTAAAATTTTGTCCGGCAACAGTAAACGAATCATCCTGTCCTCCACCTATCGCTTGCACAATTTCTATTTGATCATTAGCTTGCAATCTTTGGATGTTATATTGGTCAAAAGGCAATATTTCTTTATTCAGTTCAATTGCAATTCTTTTTTCCGTTAATCCCAAATCTGCAACAACATCTGCAACTGCAGTGTCTTCAGCATATTCTCGAGCATCACCATTTACACTTATTTTCATGTTTTAATTCCAGCTTAATTTTGTACTAATCTTCTTGCTTTGACAGCGGTAGAAAGGCTATTCAGTAATTGAAGCGTGTCATCCCAGCCTAAACATGCATCAGTAATACTTTGGCCATAAGTTAGCGGCTGTCCTTCAACAATATCCTGACGCCCAGCATTTAAATTGCTTTCAACCATTGCTCCAATAATGCGACGATCACCATGCGCTATTTGCTCTGCTACATCTTCAGCAACAACCATCTGACGATGACATTGTTTTAAACTGTTCGCATGACTAAAATCAATCATAATATTAGAGGATAATCCTGAAGCCTCTAATCCTTCCGCAACCTTCTCAACATTTACCGCATCATAATTGGGCTCATCATTGCCGCCACGTAAAATGATATGAGCATCTTCATTTCCACTAGTGGAAAAAATAGCAGATCGACCTTCTTTGGTTACCGACAAAAAGTGATGTGGGCTCATGGCAGAATTAATCGCATCGATGGCAATTTTAATTCCACCATCAGTTGCATTTTTAAAACCCACCGGACAAGATAAACCAGAAGACAATTCTCTATGAACCTGACTTTCAGTCGTTCTAGCTCCAATAGCTCCCCAGGAAATCAAATCTGAAACATACTGAGGCGTTATTAAATCAAGATATTCAGTTGCTGCAGGAACACCTAGGTTATTTAAGTTAAGCAGTAATTGACGAGCAACTCTAAGCCCTTTGTTTATATTAAAACTAGAATTAAGTTCTGGATCATTAATAAGCCCTTTCCAACCAACGGTTGTACGTGGTTTTTCAAAATACACCCGCATAATGATAATTAAATCCTGCTTCAGATCTTCTTTGGCCTGTAGCAATAAGGCAGCATACTCCTCTGCTGCCTTGGTATCATGAATTGAACAAGGGCCGACGATAACAATCAATCGATCGTCTTCACCTATTAAAACTCTATGAACATCATTTCTGGCTTGAACAATTGTATTGACAGCTGTTTCAGTCAAGGGGATTTCTTCATGAACTTTAACAGGAGCGACAACTTCTTTGGTCGCACAAATTCTTAAGTCATCGGTGTTAAATTTACTTTGCATGATATTTACGGATAAATGCTTATTGACTATTTCACAAAACCGTCTATTTTAACCGTTTTAATACCATGTGTGTTATTAATATGAGTGGATAGCTCAATTTCTATTTAAATTTAAAAACCTTGGCGGTCATAGTGATGATTTTATATCTTGATTAACCGAGTAATTCAAAGGCCATCATAATTTAACTATGTTATATAGCCAGTCTGACTCAAGACATTCCCCTGTTCACGCCAAATACAAACTTTCTCCAGCCATAACCTGTTGTATATTTAATGTAATAAAAACGGCTTATTTATTGCTTTTCTTTATTTCGGCCCTTCATTACCGGATTGTGTTGTTATACAAAAACAACTACATAAGCTAAATAAAAATATAATCCTTAGATGAAATTCATTTCAATAATGCCCCCTTTTTTGAATGAACAACTAAAGATTTAACCTTGATATTCAAATGGGTGTTTGCAGTTCATTAACCAGAACGCTTATACTTCGTACTAATTTGACTAGTTAAGCAAGCTGTTAACCCTGAACTGATCTCTATTTTCAACCAACTATCAGCAAGTTATATGACAATTTCCCCTCATCCTATTAAATACCTTATTTTGGCCGCACTGAGCTTAGCTGTATTTCCAGCCCATTCAGAACATTTAAATCAAGCCATTAATATTGAAACAGCAACTAATGTTGCTGCCGTTCAATCTCAAAAAAAAATTGATGCCCTGAGTAATAAAACTCAAAAAATGCTGGAACAATACCGCTCTGCAACGCATCAAACAGAGACTTTAGTTACTTATAACACCCATTTAAAAAGTCTGCTAGCCTCCCAGGAAAAAGAAAAAACATCGTTACAACAGCAACTAAAAGACATTGAGATAACCCAGCGTGAAATTGTGCCATTGATCTTACGCATGCTCGATAGCCTGGAAAAATTTATTGCTTTAGACCTACCTTTTTTACCCGCGGAAAGATCCCAACGACTGGCTAAGTTAAAGAAAATGATGGTCAGGGCTGACGTAACCAATGCTGAAAAATTTCGCCGCATCCTTGAGGCCTATCAAATAGAGAATGATTACGGTAATACCATTGAAGCTTATCGAGCTGACTTGACAATAAACGGAGCAACCAGTTCGGTAGATTTTTTAAGACTGGGGCGCGTTGCCTTGTATTATCAACGGTTTGACGGTAGTGAAACAGGGTATTGGGATAAAGAACAAAAACACTGGCAAATCTTGTCAGATGATTATCGCAATGACATTCGAAATGGATTACGCATAGCACGAAAAGAAACAGCCCCGGATCTATTGACGCTACCAATTGCTGCAGCAGAGGCAGGCCAATGAAAAATCTAATTATTGTTTTTTGTCTTCTTATTAGTGCCCCAGTCGTTGTTGCTAAACACCTTGCTTTGGACCAATTATTAAGAGATGTAAAAAATTCTCAAGGTATCGATGCAAAAATAAACAAAGCCAGAGAATCAGAGTTTCTTGCTAAAAAAAATAAACAACAGCAGTTATTACAAGAATCCAATGCCAGGCTTGCAAAACAGGAACGCTTAAGCACGCAGCTAAAAGTCCATTTGGATTCCAATGAAGAAAAACTGAGTGGCCTGGAAACTGAATTGAAAAATAGAAGTGGAGTGCTGGGTGAATTATTTGGAGTTGCCAGGCAAGCAGCCGGTGATTTAAGAGCAGATTTAAAACATTCAATCATCTCTGCACAGTTCCCAGGTCGAGCTAAAAAGCTGAATCCCCTTGCTGATAACAAAGCCTTACCCACAATAGAGCAACTGGAATCTTTGTGGTTTACTTTGCAGCAAGAGATGACTGAGTCAGGAAAAGTAGTTTATTTTAATACTCAGGTTCAAGTTTCTGGAGAACTTAAAGACGCCAAAGTTATTCGTATTGGCACCTATAATGCCTTGAGCGATGGTGAATACTTACAATTTTCAGCAGAAACAGGTCGCCTATCACTCCTTGCCAGACAGCCAGAAAGCAAATATTTATCACTCGCTGAAGATATGGCTGATGCGCAATCTGGCCCGGTTACTATTGGCATTGACCCAACGCGCGGTGTCATTCTCAGTATGCTGGTTCAAGCGCCTGATACGGTGGAGCGAATTCAGCAAGGTGGATTTATTGGCTATATTATTCTTATATTAGGAGCCGTTGGCTTTATCTATGCCATCTTCAGATTGATAACTTTAACGCTTACCGGGCAAAAAATGATTGCCCAAAAGAGTTCTTCTACCGCATTAACTGATAACCCTTTAGGCAGAGTCTTTACAGCCGCCGAACAAAAGCAACCAGAAGATACTGAAAATTTAGAATTAATTCTAGATGAGGCGATTACCCGGGAAATTCCCACTCTAGAAAAAGGACTGCCTATGATAAAGTTATTAGCTGCTGTTGCACCTTTATTAGGTTTATTGGGAACAGTCACCGGCATGATTGCTACATTCCAGTCTATCAGCCTATTTGGCACAGGTGACCCTAAGCTAATGGCCAGCGGTATTTCTCAAGCATTGGTCACCACCATGCTGGGATTATGCGTTGCTATTCCACTATTATTTTTACATAGTTTGGTTGCCTCTCGTAGTCGAATGTTAGTACAAATACTGGATGAACAATCGGCTGGACTAATAAGCCAGCGTATAGAAAAGAAACGCTAAGCCATGTCTTTATTTGATTCTATACAGCAGTTTTTAATTACCGGCGGGGAAGTTCTGTGGGTTATTCTTTGGACTTCAATCTGCTTATGGACCCTAATCGCGGAAAGATTGCTGTACTTTAAGCAAACTTATCCAAAACAACGTGAGCAATGGATAAAACAATGGGAAAGTAGAGCAGATAAAAATTCACGGTTGGCGCTTTTTATTCGGGAAACTATTATTTCTGAAGCAAAAAGCAACATGGAAAAAACAGTCCCTATTATTAAAATGCTGGTTGCATTATGTCCATTACTGGGTCTATTAGGTACGGTAACGGGTATGATTAATGTCTTTGATGTTATGGCTGTCACCGGCACTGGCAATGCAAGAGCCATGGCATCGGGTGTTTCTCAGGCAACCATTCCAACGATGGCGGGAATGGTAATTGCTATCGCGGGGCTGTATTTTAGCAAATTAATTGAGCAACGAGTCAACGAAGAAACCCATCACTTAACTGACTTATTACATTATCGTTAACATTATGCGACGTAGATCCAATCGCTCTAGTAGCGAACAAACAGCTGATATTGACATGACACCGATGCTGGACATCGTGTTTATTATGTTGATTTTTTTTATTGTTACCACTTCTTTTGTCAAAGAATCAGGGATTGATGTAAATCGCCCTGCGGCACAAACTGCAACACGAAAAGAACAAGGTAACATCATAGTGGCAATCAAACCCAATGGTGACGTCTGGATAGATAAAAGACTCGTTGATATCCGTGCAGTAAGAGCAAATGTGTCTCGCTTACATGCAGAACAACCTCTTGGTTCTGTCATTATTGCTGCTGACAAAGAAACTAAAGTTAAAGTGCTCACTCAGGTTATGGACCAAATCCGTTTAGCAGGCATTATGAATGCCTCCATTGCTACTGAAACAGAATCACAGTGAAAACACTTTCGATTATTATCGGGATCATTATTTCCTTAGGATTGTTTTGGCTGATGCAAATGATGATCAACAACAATCAACAAGGTTTTAAAAAAACTAAAAACATCCAAATGACTGAGTTTATCCGTCTTAAACGGGAAACAAAACTTCAGACAAAAGATAGAAAGTTACCTGATGAGCCACCTCCAGACAAGCGTCCACCACCACCAAAAATGCAAATGCAACAGGTCCATGTAGCACAAAAAAGTATACCGCAAATGGATATGCCTGATCTGGATATTCCATTACAAACAGACACCTTTAGCGGATCGCTGATCAATGGTGTTCAGATAGGAGCAGGTGGAATAAGCACTAACGTGATTCCTTTAGTACGCATTCCTCCGCGCTATCCCATGCGCGCAGCAAACAGGAAGATTGAAGGCTGGGTTAAAGTTGAATTTACTATTACCGAAGAAGGGACAGTTAAGGATGCCGTCGTTGTTGAAGCACAACCAGCTAACACTTTTAACAGGTCAGCATTACAGGCAATTAAGCGCTGGAAGTTTAAAGCAAAAATTATTGGCGGCGAAGCTTTTGAGCAACGTGCGATACAAATATTACAATTTAAATTATCAAAATGATACGATTATTAGCCCTGGTTTTATTTTTATTAACGCTAAATCCTGTCTATGCAAGCGATAATGATAAGTCGACAGAAATTTCACCCTGGCTATACAAAAAACTAACAAGAACAGAAAAACTGATTGCAAACAAGTCTTATCAGAAAGCTGAACAAAAACTAAAGGCTTTGCTTGCTGATGTTAAACAAAACAGTTTTGAGCAAGCCACAGTGTTAAAAAGCTTATCCTCTGTTTATGCGTTAAAAGGACAATACCAAAAGGCTACTGAGGTTCTATCACGTTGTCTAAGCCTGGATGTATTGCCCGTGGATCAGCAGCAACAGGCCATGTTGAACCTGGGACAGTTATATATGGCAACCGAACAATATGCCAAAGCGACCCAAACGCTTGAGCCTTGGTTAGCTAAAAACCCAGATAAAGTTGATGCTCAAATCAATGTTTTGATTGCCAATGCTTATGCTCAATTAAAATATTATAGAAAAGCACTGCCCTATATAAAGAAAGCGATTGCTTCAACAAAAAAACCTGAAGAGTCATGGTACCAACTAAACCTGGCTTTATATTTTGAGCTGGAAAACTATTCTGCTTCAGCGGCCTTATTAACAAAACTTATTCGACTTCATCCAGAAAAAATAACGTACTGGAGTCAACTCACCTCAGTATATCAGCAGTTAAAACAATATAAAAAAGCGGCCTCAATTAAGCATCTTGCCTATAAAAAAGGCTTTATTAATACCGAGAAAGAATTGTTGGGCCTTAGTAATTTATTGATGTATATCGGCTCGCCCTACAAAGCGGCAAAATTGTTACAGAATGAAATTGAACACAAAAGAATCAGCAGTAATTCAAAAAACTGGGAAACTTTAGCCAACGCATGGACTATGTCCAAAGAGTTTGACCAGGCAGTTAAGGCCTTGGGAATCGCATCAAAACTTAATGACAAAGGCAGTTTATATCAGCAATTGGGGCAAATCCATGTAGAGCAAGAAAAATGGAAACAAGCTATCACTGCTTTAAACAAAGCAATTAATAAAGGGGGCTTAAAACAAACCGGGGCCACCTATTTATTGTTAGGTATGAGTTATTATGAATTAAACCAGTTCGCAAAAGCAAAAAAATCCTTTTTAAGTGCAGCAAAATATAGTAAAAATAAAAAAGCAGCTTTACAATGGCTTAACTATATTAAGGAATCTAAAATATCAAACGCTGATAATTAAACCCTCTTAAGGAACGCGCACGGAATCCTCATTTTAACGCCTATAAACTCCAAGCACGCACTGACATGACTCCTAACGATTTCAATCAGGTTCTTTGAGAGCTCAATACCTACATTCACCGAAGATAGCCGTTCACTTGTGCTTTATGCCGCAACTGCACCTAAATTTTCATTCTCATATAAGCGTAATTTCTTCCAGCCACTAAATTTACTTTCGTCGAATTGTAAATCATGGTCAATGGAATGTTCATAGCAGCTTCTAAATATTCTTGCCGTTCTAAAAGCATGTAACTCGTCATCGGCTGTTACTGTTTGAACATTTCCAACTTGAAATGTTTTATTACGAGATTTGCGGTCTTTCACCCAAAAAACGGTATAACATAGATAGCTTTTATCTTTTCTATGGTCATATTTAATGGTTCTGGAAACCCCTGTAACCCCTGTTGTGGTTTTGTTTTTAGGCGGTTTCAAAAATCGCGTTCTACTACCTTTCAACACAACCAGCATTTGATCGCGCCAAGTTATAGCGGCTTGTAGGGATTTGTTTTTATTTCCCCATAATTTATGAGAAAAATAGCGGCTACTTTCTTTGCCGCGGCGTACAATACGTACTTGATAGCCAAAGGCATCAGGTTCAGTAATATGTTTGTTTTTTGCCATGATTAAAGCACTCCAAAACTCTGCTTTGTCTATTTAAAACAAAAACAGGTCAATAAAAGATACATGTTTGTTGTTAATACTGTAGGGTAATGATTACAAATTATCTTAAAATTCCAATCAAATTACAAGTTTTTATGTTTTTTTATTACGCAATTACCTAGTATTTTAGTGTAGAATAGTTAAAATTCATGGTTAAATGCTGTGTTTTAGTTTATAACCTTTTGTTTTTTATGGTTTTTTTGGAGATAAAATAATGAGTGTATTAGTAGGAAAACAAGCCCCCGATTTTACAGTGCCTGCGGTATTGACTGACGGTGAAATCATTGATTCTTTCAGTTTTTCTGAAACAACAAGAGGAAAATATGCCGTCATATTCTTCTATCCACTAGATTTTACTTTTGTTTGCCCAAGTGAATTAATCGCATTAGATCATCGCATGGATGAATTTAAAAAACGCGGTGTAGAAGTCATTGCAGTATCTATAGACTCTCACTTCACTCACAATGCATGGCGTAACACTGCTATTAACGATGGTGGTATTGGACAAGTTCGTTACACAATGGCTGCTGACATTAATCACCAGATATGTAAAGATTATGATGTTGAAGCTGAAGTACCTGCTGTAGCTTATCGCGGTAGTTTTTTGATTGACAAAAATGGTATGGTCCGTCATCAGGTAGTCAACGACTTACCTTTAGGTCGTAATATCGACGAAATGCTTCGTATGGTTGATGCATTACAATTCCACGAAGAACATGGCGAAGTATGCCCAGCCGGTTGGAATAAAGGTGATGCTGGAATGGATGCAAGTCCAGCAGGCGTTGCTTCATACTTGAGTGATAACTCAGACAAGCTATAAGAAGATAGGCTGCTGCTACAATTAAGTTAATCGGACTATTGCTTTAGTTCGCTTACTATATACTCCGCGTGATCGTGACCACGCGGAGTATATCCAGCCCCCTAGTCTATTGCCTTATTCTTTTCTGCTACCCTTGCCAACTGCGTGTGAGTAAGAAATACGATAATGCAGCCAATAGAAACAGAAATAAATGTTTCGCCAATAAAGGCCATACCCATGGAAAAGCCTAAGATAAAGCCAATCAGTCCTATTATGGCCCATTTTATGCCAGTACCACTCTTGTTTTTCCCTGAGTGATAAAACATTACCACAGTGATAATGGCTGCCAATATAATTATCATCGTACGCCCCTTGTTTCAGTTAAATGTATTGATTTAAGTTAAAATCTAACAAACAATCAATAATGAAAACATTTATCATAAGATAAATATTCCCCACCGCCAAGTTTTCGATTTTTTAATGACTGATTTTTACTGTACAGAATATATTTTTTATCATGACACTTTCATACTTCGCGCGATCGCGCAAAGTATATTAAGATGTAGAACAAAATAACATTGCTAATATTATACAATTTGCGTTCCTAAACAATAGTGAGATTTAAAAATGGGCCGGTTTCTAAAAATAATTTTAACTATCTTCACAGTAGTGATCTTATTAATCATTACAGCTGTTGTGATATTACCATTGGGCATTGACCCAAATGACTTTAAACCAGAAATACAACAAGCGGTAAAAAAGAATACGGGCAGAGATTTAAATATAGA
Organism: Methylococcaceae bacterium; assembly: GCA_048595505.1. GTDB lineage: Bacteria > Pseudomonadota > Gammaproteobacteria > Methylococcales > Methylomonadaceae > QPIN01. The sequence goes on along the minus strand of JBJPGG010000012.1, from coordinate 3,381 downwards.
AGGTGACCTTGAATTATCAGTTTTTCCATGGATTGGAATTTCTACAGGCAAATTAACACTGAGTAATGCAGCGGGATTTTCTGATAAATATTTTGCAGAAATAATAGAAAGTAACATTAAGGTTAAATTATTACCTTTATTGTCAAAAAATGTAGAAGTTAGCAGAGTAGTCTTAAAGGGACTGGTTTTAAATTTAGCTAAAAATAAAAAAGGCGTAAGTAACTGGAGTGATTTAACCCAAACTGAAGAAACCGAGGCCCTGTCAGACAGCACAGATGCAGCAGAAAAGGACTCTGTTTCGCCTCTGGCCGCATTGGCAATAGGTGGTATCTCCATAGAACAAGCAAAAATAGTCTGGGACGACCAGCAGCAGGGTACATATACTGAGATTAATGATTTTAACTTTAAGACTGACAAGCTGGTATTTGACCAGCCTATTGCTATTGCTTTGTCTTTAAATGTGTTAAATAAAGAACCTGAGCTAACTGAGTCAATCAAAATTACAACTGATTTAATCATCAACAAGCAATTAAATAAATTTGATTTAAAACAGCTGGTAATTGACAGTACCACCTCCGGTAAAGAGCTACCCGGTGGAAAACTGAGTGCAACGGCAAAGACTGATATAGCACTCGATTTAGTGCAACAGACACTCAATATTCCAGAGCTAAGGATAAATACAGGCGACTTAACACTAATTGCAGACATTACTGGAACTCAGATCAAAGATAGGCCAGCATTTAAGGGCTCTGTCAGAGTACGAGAATTTAATCTCGCTCAGTTATTAAACAAAATGTCGATAGCTTTACCTGATATGCAAGGCCCTAATGCGCTGAATAAGTTATCCATAGCTTTTGATTTACAGGCGACAGCAGACTCTGCGGATATTCATAATTTAGTCGTTAATCTTGATGATACCAACATCAATGGTTCCAGCAGCATTAACCACTTTGCCAAGCCTGAAATAGTGTTTGATATAAATATTGATACAATCAATGTGGATCGTTATTTGGCCCCAGTAAATGAATCTGGATCATCTAGTAAACCAGCTGTTACACCTGCAACTGCTGCAGTAGCAGGTGCTGCATTATTTCCAGTAGAAACGCTTCGGGAATTAAATGCAAAAGGGCTGATAAAGATAGATAAACTTAAAATTAACCACTTAAATATGCAAGGTTTGAGTTTACAGCTCGATGCTAAAAATGGCGTTATTAAAACACAACAAGATATAAAACAGTTTTATAAAGGTGCCTATTCAGGCAATAGCGCAATAAATGTTCAGCAGCAACAGCCCCGACTAAGTTTGAATGAAAAGCTAACTAATGTGCATATTGAACCTTTATTAATAGATTTCAAAGATGAAGCACGGATAACCGGTGTAGTAAATGCAACCGCAAGTGTTAAGGGACGAGGCAATACAGCCGCAGCGATTAAATCATCATTAAATGGTAATGTTGCCTTTAACTTCAAAGATGGTGTAGTTAGAGGCGTTAACCTGCAAAAAATGATTGATAATGGCAAGGCTTTACTAAAAGGAACTCCCTTGCCTAAAGAAAACAAAAATGATCAAACTGTATTTTCTGTGCTCAGTGGTACAGCTAATATAACTAACGGTTTAGTCACTAATAATGACTTATATGTAGAGTCTTCTAAATTACGTGTCAATGGAAAAGGTACTGTCCATTTAGCTTCTGAGAAAATAGATTACAAGGTTAATACCAAATTACTTAAAGTTGTTGCAACAGCAACTGAGCCAGAAAAAATTAAAGGCATACCCTTATTCATTAACATCGGTGGAACAATTAATAAACCCGTATATACCTTAGATTTAGCAGCTATGTTTATGAATACAGACAATATTAAACTTAATAAGAAAAAAGACAAATTACTGAAAAAACTGGATAAAGCACTCGGGCCAGAAGTCGGTGACTTAATAAAAGGCTTATTCTAGGAAAAATTGACATCTGTCAATAGCGCGCCAAACCTAAAAAACAATAATATCTTGCAGGGCATATATCACTATGCCCGGCTGAGGTTTTCTATCGTTTCAACAACATTGCTCCATTCCTATAACTATGTCAGAAGAAATATTTCAGCAAAAAATATTTGCATGGTTTGAATTACATGGTCGGAAAAACCTACCTTGGCAACAGCAAATCACGCCATACCGAACCTGGTTATCTGAAGTCATGTTGCAACAAACACAAGTTATTACGGTTATTCCCTACTTTAACCGTTTTATTCAACAATTCCCCACTGTAGAGTCATTGGCTAACGCATCAATTGATACAGTATTACAGCATTGGTCTGGGCTGGGTTACTATGCACGCGCCAGAAACCTGCATAAAACAGCACAACAAATCAGTGCAAATGGTGGCATATTTCCGGAGGATCTGGACCAACTTATGGCGTTACCCGGCATAGGACGCTCAACAGCCGGAGCAATCTTAAGTATCGCTTTTAATAAAAGTCATCCTATTTTAGACGGTAATGTCAGGCGTGTATTAGCGCGATACCATGCTATTTCCGGCTGGACGGGTAATACCAAAATCAGCAAAGAACTTTGGGCGATTAGCACCCGCTATACACCAATTGAACGATGTGCGGAATATACCCAGGCAATGATGGACCTGGGTGCTACATTATGTACTCGTAGTAAACCCTCGTGTAATAACTGCCCAATAAGTAATCATTGTGCTGCAAGAATAGAAGGTATAGTAAACCTTTTACCTACACCTAAGCCTGCAAAGGTATTGCCAATAAAACAAACTTTTTTTTTAATATTACTAGATACACAGAACCGGGTCTTTTTAGAAAAAAGACCCACAACAGGGATTTGGGGGGGATTATGGAGTTTTCCAGAATTTAATACACTTGTTGAGATTCAGTCCTGGTGTTTGGAAAAGAATATGTCAATTTATTCTACAACTACAGAGGATGAACAGCGGCATACATTTTCACATTATCACCTGGATTACACCCCCGTTTTGGTAAAAACTGAAAACCTTACAAATAATGTAATGGAAGCGAATCAAGCAGTCTGGTATAAAGCTGAACAGATTAATTCTTTGGGACTACCCGCACCCATCAAGAAACTTTTGATAAATCAATTATCCAATTGATTTATCAAGCTAACAAAGAGGTAATTATGGCAAGAATGGTAAAATGTATGAAATTAGGCGTAGAAGCTGAAGGCTTGGAGAACCCGCCTTTCCCCGGAGCTAAAGGGCAATTCATTTATGATAATATTTCACAACAAGCTTGGCAGGAATGGGTGACTATGCAAACAATGATTATTAATGAACAACGCTTGGCAAGTTTTGATCCCAAAGCAAAAAAACTATTGGAACAAGAAAGAGAGAAATTTCTTTTTGCCGGTGG
>JBJPGG010000011.1:0-2522 GCA_048595505.1 Methylococcaceae bacterium | reverse complement strand
TACCTAACATATTTCGACACTGTTTCAACGTTGAAACAGCGTTGTTGTGCCTGCTGGGTTAGGTCCCTTTTAATGAAAGTTAAAGACCAGACTCCTGTTGATGAGCGTCCACCCAGACAGCAAAAACCGGTGCCCCACCGGAGGGCCATTGGGGGATACCGGGGAAAAACCGATGGTGAACCGGGGGTGGCCCATCGGTGGAAATGAAACTCTCTCCTCTGGTGGGCCACCAGAGGCACATTAGGGGCAGCATCGATGGAATATAATTGTTTTACATTAAGATTGCTTCATATTACATATGGTATATACATATGAAACTCAAATTCCTGTGCATATGCAACAATCACATGGCTGAATAAACTGACCTTATATTATGCTTCAACGCAGGACCAGCTCTGCCAATGAATAGTGGCCATTTCTTGGATCACATGCAATTATTATCCAATGGAGAACAATGCATGAAGAGAAAATAATCAGCTGGAACATTTTTCAAATCTACTCAAATGTAAACAAAATTCTGAAAATAACAGCAAACAACTCTGACATTTCAGATAATCATTTTTTAAATTACGTGGCTGTGATGTGTCCGTTACTATTAATTATATTATATTTAAGACAGTTAATCATACGTACCTTTCTCGCCAAAGATACATCAGAATTTAAGAAAAGAAAAGTCTACGTTTGAGTAATATTCTTCAAACAAATTACATGAAAAATAAATATTTCTTCATGCATGTTCACCATTTTGATATGTGACTAAAATACATGCACTATAGAACTGGACCAGCAAATAATTATGCGAAGTTGAAGGAAACACTTTGGAGGGGGGGGTACCACTTCCATTAAGTGATTTGCAATGACAGGATTAGTGAGAATAGGATATGAATAACGAGAACAAAAAGTAGTACATATGTGCCAGTATATTCCCAATATTTTATCACATTAGCAACAGAAAAAGCTCGTAATTTAAAACATTTCAAATATGAACTTCATAATGTTGTCAATGTTTTTTTATTTAAAAAAACTGTACATAGAATAATGAACATCTCCATTTCTAAAAAAACAAAAACAAATGGGAATTGCCTAATTGGGAACATTCAAAAAATTAGATTTTTTTAGAATTAAAATAAAAACGTCGAAGGTAATCGTGACGTAGAAAAGGTGTGTCGACTCTCAGGCAGTCATTATTCGTAAACATTTTAGTTTGTGCTTTTCATTGCAATACTCATCAATCAACAATAATTTCGAGAAATGGAAGGTTATGTTAAGCCGATTCATCAAATTCACCGGAGCTTCACTCGTTTATGGCTACTCTAGTATTTTAATTTAAAGTTGCAAATAGACCACAAACGAACTATCAGACTGTATACATGTCACAGTAAGCTTGTGAAATGGTTGCTGAATTCACTAAATAAGCGATTTCATGAAATCCTGAATTAAATTACATATTTTGTCATGATATGTGATATATGACATGATAAATATATTTTTATTAAACAAATGTTTACTTTATTTTAATTATTATCTTCTTTTTATTACCAGTTATTTTCATTATTACAATTAACAATTTAATTTAGGCTATCATCATTAATATTTTATTTTTTATTTTGTGGTTTTTCTGGGTATCAGTACTCAATGCTTCGTTTCCTGCCTTTCTTAGAATGTAATAAATTTCTCCTCCCCCTTTTTTCCATGCACATCTGTGATTGGCCGACTTTTTGTTTGGGTGTATCATCTTTTTTGGCTGTTGTGTATATAAAGACATGGCTACCATCAATACAGCTGAAGTCACATTCCACCTTTGAAAATGGGATCGGTTCTCGATCCCGCAACGTCAGTTTCAAACGGCTCTTTTCAGAGCCACCCAACTTCTGCGAAACAGGATTTTCGTCATCCGATTGGCCATATATTCCACCATAATATAAACATGATCAATCACGTTAATTTGATGGTCGTTATACAGCGGATATGGGGTGGGCTAGTTTACACAGTGCTGGTTGAATGGACAGGTCAACTGGCTACTTTTATCGCCAGATTGCCAGAATATTTATGTTGGGGCTGCAACCAGGATGTCCAGAATAGTTATTACGCAATTCAGGGATTATAAATAGCCTGACAAAGTCGCCTGGAATTGCCCTACTGTTAATGTAGTCCACCCATCCTGCAGATTATATCTGACACACATATATCTTAGTTTCTTGTACATCTAAATATACATGTACATCATATATGTATGTATGTACATCTTACATTTCTTGGATGTTATCATTATGTGGATGTATACACCCCTTTTCATGTGTTTCTAAGTCTGACCAAGCGTGTTTTAAATACTGAAATTGTGGTTTTTTGTTTTGCCTTATCTTAGCCCTTTGAGCTGTCGTGGTGTAGTGGTTTCAGTACTCGACCTTGAGGGCGGCGCAGCAGTGCTCTAGCCTCATGACTCGAGTTCGATTCTCGTAAGCGCCATTGGTTGATGTTGGGAAGGGCATCCAATCGTTAAAGAGCTTCCTTGCCACATTAAG
>JBJPGG010000010.1:0-1881 GCA_048595505.1 Methylococcaceae bacterium | reverse complement strand
AAATCAGCTAAAAAAAGTCACCAGTCCCAGTGGAACTGTTCAATACAGTTATGATGACTGGGGGCGATTGAGTAAGGCACGTTATCAAGATGGCAGTACTCAGACCTATGAATATCAAGATGAACAATGTGAAACCTGCCTTACAAAAACTATTAATGCAGCGGGTGAAGTTGAACAGCAAATAAGCTACGATGAACAAGGCCGTGTTATCAGCAGTGAAGGGGCGAATGGTAGTAATCTTCGCAACTTTATTTATGGTGATGGAGAAGTCATTATCAGTGACAGCGCAGAAGCACAAACACAAACACACTATGAATTTAACCTGCATCATGGTGTATTAAAAATAGCAAAACTCACCGATGCAATGGGGCAAAGTGAAACCTTTAGCTATGACAGCAATGGTTACCCAGCCATTCATACCGCCAAAAATGGCAGGATCACTGAAGCTGAATACAACGACCGAGGATTGCGTGAGATCACTATTGAAAACGTAGGGACTGATGCTGAACTTCAAACAAACATACAATGGCACCCTGACTTCAGAAAACCTACTGAGCGTAAGGAAACCCATCAAACCACTACCTTCGACTATGATAGCTCTGGCCGGTTAACCCAACAAGTACAAAGCCCAAACAGCGATCGTGCTGTAGGAGATGATAATCCGCTGGTAGAGCGAGTTACTGAGTTTACTTACAATGAATTTGGTCAACTAACAGAAACTGTCTCACCTAATGGTGTAAGTAGTCAGCAAGGTTATGATAATGAAGGAAATAATGTAACTTTAATAAATGGTCTAGGGCATCAAACTCAAACACTTGCATTCGACAATGCAGGTCGTCCGCTTAAAATTAAAAATAGTAATGGTATTTTTGCTGAATATAAATATGATACAGCAGGTAGACTTCTTAATACTACCGTTAACGGACTAAATACAAGCTATCAATATGATAGTACAGGGAGACAAACCAAAGTCACCTATCCTGATGGCACATACAGTGAAAATCAATATGACAGCTCAGACCGTGTTATCAAAATCATTAATCAACGGGGTGAAGTGACTGAAAATAGCTATGATGATAATGGAAACCTTACCAAAAAACAATTAAGTGATGCTGAAGGAAATATTTTAGCAAAATCAGAAACTCTTTATAATCAACTCAATCAAGCCATCCAAACCACCGATGCAGAAGGCAACAGTACCCGTTTTGAATATGATGCCAGCGGCAATCAAATAAAAACCACCAATGCCAAAGGCAATATCACCAAAAACCAATACAACAGCCAAAACCAACTCACCAAAACCATAGATGCACTAGGTGGCGAAACCATCTATCAATACGATATCAACGGCAACAGAACAAAAGTCATCGCTCCCAATGGCGCAACCACCACATTCACTTACGACAACTTCAATCAATTAATCACAGAAAACAGCCCAGACAGAGGTCAAACACAATACCAGTATGACATCAGTGGCAACCGCATCCAAACAACAGATGCCAACAACCACACCAAACAAACCCAATATGACGACCTAAACAGAAAAACCCAGGAAAGCTGGGCAGGAAGCCCCGAACTCACCATCAATTACAGCTATGACAACTGTACAAACGGCATAGGAAAACTCTGTCAAGTCACCGATACGAGTGGACACACGAGCTACCAATACAACACAGATGGCCTAATCACCCAAAAAGACCAAAACATCCAAGGCATCACGCTAACCCAACAATTTAGCTACACAGACGATAACAAACTACAAAGCCAAACCTACCCCTCAGGTGCAGTGATCGGCTACAGCTATAATGAAGACCAGCTCTATAAAATATCCATCGACCAAGAAACCTTCATTCAAAATATTCACTATGATGCAGCTAACCG
>JBJPGG010000009.1:0-2199 GCA_048595505.1 Methylococcaceae bacterium | reverse complement strand
ATTAATAAGAATTTGTTACTTGAACCGGTCATTATTAATAATTGCTAACTATGAACGGTAAATGTGATTAAAGTGAGGAAATAATGAAAATAAATGAATAATTAATAAGAATTTGTTACTTGAACCGGTCATTATTAATAATTGCTAACTATGAACTGTAAATGTGATTAAAGTGAGGAAATAATGAAAATAAATGAATAATTAATAAGAATGTGTTACTTGAACCGGTCATTATTAATAATTGCTAACTATGAACGGTAAATGTGATTAAAGTGAGGAAATAATGAAAATAAATGAATAATTAATAAGAATTTGTTACTTGAACCGGTCATTATTAATATTTGCTAACTATGAACGGTAAATGTGATTAAAGTGAGGAAATAATGAAAATAAATGAATAATTAATAAGAATTTGTTACTTCAACCGGTCATTATTAATAATTGCTAACTATGAACGGTAAACGTGATTAAAGTGAGGAAATAATGAAAGTAAATGAATAATTAATAAGAATGTGTTACTTGAACCGGTCATTATTAATAATTGCTAACTATGAACGGTAAATGTGATTAAAGTGAGGAAATAATGAAAATAAATGAATAATTAATAAGAATGTGTTACTTGAACCGGTCATTATTCATAATTGCTAACTATGAACGGTAAATGTGATTAAAGTGAGGAAATAATGAAAATAAATGAATAATTAATAAGAATGTGTTACTTGAACCGGTCATTATTAATAATTGCTAACTATGAACGGTAAATGTGATTAAAGTGAGGAAATAATGAAACATTTGTTACTTGAACCTAGGTTAGGTTATGTTAGACTAGGTTATAGGTTAGTATATGTTACGGTAAATATTGGATATCAATATTGCAATTGTAAAGTTCATTGTAAGTCAAATCGCTGCAAATGTAAAAGGGTAAACATCCTCTGTAATTCCAAATGCCACAGAAGTTATTCTTGCAAAAATAAAAGATAAACCGAATAAATCATCATAAATATAATAAATAAATTTATTTTTATTAAATTCACCAATCTTTGTTGGTAATTGTTAATATTTACCGGTAAATGTGATTATTATGCGTTTTAATCACTTTGACCAAAAGCTGCGGTTATTATTAATTAATAATTTATTAATAATAATAATTAAATGATTAATTTAATAATATTATTAATAATAACCGGGTAAATATTAATAATAATCACATTGACCAAAAGACGTGGTTATTATTAATAATATCCGGACTTATTACAACAACCGTAACATATATACAACAGTCAGAATAAAAGTTACTGGCCGTAGCATTAATAATAATAATTGATTTGTCAATATAATAACAAAGTAGATGGAACTACCTGGAAAGTTAAAAGGACGAGTGCTAAGAACGCTGGTCTAAGATAAAATATGCATAGGTAAGAGTCCCTATCACCTTTCAACGACGAGGCAGATATTTCTATGTCTTAATGACATCAGCTATAATCTGACAAATGAGTCATAAGAGTGTAATTGGCAGATGCTAAGAAGTAAGTTGACGACGGTGTCTATCGAAGAGTTCTACAATATAGGTTGATTTGTGTGAGTTGTATGATGAGTATTGATGTTGGATGAACGAGAAGAGGCATCTCTCACTTCATCGCTCCCCGCTTCGTATTAATCCCAGGGGATTGTATTTTGAAGAGAGTCTTTCTGTGTTCGTCCTTAATGTTCACTTAATAATCGTATCGTTTAGCTGCACTGAGTGGTATACTTCATTTGGGTGACAAATTCACCAACAGTGTCCACCAACAAATTCTAACTTGCAAACGTGTACTTGGATGTATTAACTGCTGACATATTGCCTTATGGTTCAATGTTGCAATCATCCGTTGAATCATGGACTAGATATCCATAGATATTGGGAACTGGACATGAAGTACGCAAGGTCTATCACAAGCCTCTGTTATGTTGAATTCCCCGCCCTTTTGCAAGCCATTGCAGTCCTAAATATTTTATTATTATGCGTGAGGCACAAAATGGTAATGGTGTCACATGTTATTATTTCGTGTGCCAGATCAATTTTGTTTGTTTGTGGTTTAACGACTCTTTTCTAACTCCATTTAGTTAATATAGCGTCGGGACGACTGCTTAAGGTCCCCTCCAAGGACTGGTGAGCATGGAAGGTGAAATGAAATGTGGATGCATGGGAAGGGACGGTAG
>JBJPGG010000008.1:0-36301 GCA_048595505.1 Methylococcaceae bacterium | reverse complement strand
GATAAAGGGAGTGTTGCCTCAGTCATCCGAAAACTGGCTCGGAATGTACGAATGGTGTTTGATTACCTGCGAATGACTGACAACTCAAAAAAACGTTTAATCTAAATTCCAAAGTCAGTTTTTTAGAACGGTTTCGCCGTGTTCGCCGTGTGCACACTATTGACACATAATGTGAATGCGCGTATGTTATAGCCTGTAAAAGTATAAACGAAAAGCTAATCCTGACGTAAGTCAGGTGCAGAAAGTTACGGGTCCATGGGTTTTGGAAAGCCGAACTACCGTGAAGTGACCGAGTTAGGGCCATTGTTAGGGTGGTTCGGCTTTTTTTTGTTTTAAACAAATTTGGATTAAGCAGTTATTAATTTTATTTAAGGATTATGAGTATGACGTACAATAAAAAGTACCTATATATTCCATTGCTGATGCTAGCAGCAGTGGTATTTAGCGGAAGTGGATTGATTTCCAAAGCCGAAGCGGGGGGAGGTGGTATTCCACTCCAGGTCTCAGTACAAATGGGATCAGATGATGCCGAAGAAAATTTATCTTCTGGTAAAATATCGCTGTCTAGCAGTGATTTAGAATTGATTCAGGATGGCTCAAAGTCTCAAAAAGTGGGTGTTCGTTTTCCTTTGGCAGTTCCAGTAGGTGCAACCATTGAAAGTGCATATATTCAATTTACCACGGATGAAGTTAGTACGAACTCTGCTAATCTGTCAGTAGCAGGACAAAAAATACTTAATGCGGCTACATTTGGTAGTTCAAAATTTGATATTTCCAATCGTACATTAACCTCAGCAATCGTACCCTGGGTACCTCAACCTTGGCTTGTAAAAGGTGAGGCTGGTCTAGACCAACAGACTCCAGATCTTTCTACAATCCTTCAAGAGCTTGTAAATCAAGGCGGCTGGGTGCAGGGAAATTACATTGCTTTTGTTGTTTCTGGTAGTGGTAAGCGAGAAGCGGAATCTTTTAATGGCACTGCGGCTCCTGTATTGCATGTGGTGTATTCAATACTTCCTCCCCCCTTTGCAGCACCAAATGCAGAGGATGACGATACATTTGCAGCGCCAGCGTATACAACAAGTCAAAATCAAACACTGACAGTGCTGAATGGCGCGAATGATATAGTTGAGCGTAATGATAGTGTTGGTTTTCCAGTCGCTGCAGTTGCTACAGTTGGCCCTACCTTTGGTACAGAAACAGCTGTTGGTGTCTTAGGTGTGACTGCTAATGGAGGTGCTTTTGTAGTAGAAGCAGATGGTAGTTTTACTTACATACCGCAGGCAGGCTTTTTAGGTGTTGACCAGTTTGTTTATAGATTGACTAATTCAGAGGGTTCAGATACTGCTACTGTTTACATTAAAGTAGAAGAAGTTCAAGATATAGTGACTATCTGGGTTCCTGTTGCAATTGGGTCGGATGATGCCGAAGAGAATACATCTAGTGGTAGCGTATCGTTAAGTAGTAGCGATTTGGAAATGGTGAAAGATGGATCAAAAACTCAAATCGTAGGTGTTCGTTTTCAAAATTTAGTGATTCCTCAAGAGGCAACTATTGTAGACGCATACATTCAATATACATCAGACGAAGTTGATTCAGAAGCAACTAACCTGACAATATATGGTCAAAATAGCACTAATCCTGCAACATTCACTACGAATAATTCTGATGTTTCAGGTCGGCCGCTAACTACAGCGCAAGTATCTTGGGCGCCAGCACCTTGGACTACTAATGAACAAAGTAGTGCTATCCAGGCAACTCCAAACCTTTCTGCAATTGTACAGGAAGTTGTGGATCAAGCCGGCTGGGCAAGTGGAAACGCAATGGTTTTCATTACTTCGGGTACTGGTAACCGGGTAGCAGAATCCTTTAATGGATCGGCAGCACCTATGTTACATGTGACCTATTCAACAGCACTGATGGCTGATGAGGCACCGGTTGCAGTAGATGACGGTTCAATGGCGGTTCCTGCGTATGAAACTGATGTTGATACGCAGTTAGTAATTGCTAATGGCGCGAATGATATCGTTGAACGTAATGACAATGTTGGTAGCCCTGCTGCAATGGTTACGGCGTCTGATGCTGTTAGTGCTCAAGGCGGAACTGTTTCAGTAGCAGCTGATGGTAGTTTTACGTATACTCCTGCACTTGGCTTTGACGGTGTAGATAGCTTTGGCTATACGCTAACTAACTCAGAGGGTTCAAGTACTGCGACTGTTTATATCAGTGTAGACGAAGTCGTGGCTGTGGATACAGTATGGCTAACAGTCTCAACGGGATCTGACGATGCTGAAGAGAGAGTGTCTAATGGTAAAGTTGACTTGACCAGTAGTGATTTAGAACTGGGTTTTGATGGTTCACGTGAACAAAAAGTAGGTGTTCGTTTTCAAGGATTAGCAATTCCACAAGGTGCGACAATTACAGAAGCTTATCTTCAGTTTCAAGCTGATGAAAATGATTCAGGTGCGACTGATCTGCTTGTGTATGGACAAAATAGTGCAAATGCACCGACATTCACAACCACGCTTTCTGATGTTTCAGGTCGGCCGTTAACGTCAACCTCAGTAGGGTGGATGGTACCTACTTGGAATAGTATAGGTGCAGCAGCTGCGGGTCAACAATCCCCTGATATATCAGCTATCGTACAAGAAGTTGTAAATCTTGGTGGTTGGGTATCGGGAAATTCTATTGTATTCATAATTTCAGGGACAGGTGAGCGGACAGCAGAATCCTCTAATGGAGCTGCCGCACCTGAACTGCATGTGACATACACAACAGATCCTGTTGTTTCGAGGCCACCGGTAGCTGTTGATGATGCTTTTACAACAGCCATGGACGTACCGATATCTGGAGATCTCTTAGGTAACGATGACCTTGGGTTTCCTTTAGCTACTTTTTCCACGTTTGACTTTTTAAGTATCCAAGGTGGTTCTGTCGCAATATCCGCTGATGGCAATTTTACTTATATTCCACCGACAGGCTATTTAGGTCCAGACAGCTTTACTTACACATTGGGTAATGGCGTAATGCCAAATAGTATTGGGACGGTATCTATTGAAGTAGAAAATGTCGGGGAAGAGGGTACTTTATGGATTCCTGTGGTCTCTGGGTCTGACGATGCTGAGGAAGATATTTCCAATGGCAGCGTGAATATCACCAGTAGTGATTTGGAAATGGTGATGGATAAATCCAAAACACAAATTGTAGGTGTGCGATTTCAAAATGTTGCTGTTCCTGTTGGGGCGCAAATTGAATCTGCATATATTCAATATACTGTAGATGAAGATAGCTCAGAAGCGACTGACCTGAATATATACGGAGAACTCAGCCCAGACGCGGCAGGATTTGTTCATACAAATAGCAATCTTTCTGATCGTACGCAAACAGGCATATCAGTACAGTGGACTGTTCCAGCATGGAATACACGTGGTGCAGCGGGTCCTGACCAAAGAACCCCTGATCTTCTTGATATTGCACAAGTTATCGTAGATTTACCTGGATGGGTAGAAGGGAATGCGATGGTCTTTTTAACGTCAGGTACGGGTAACCGGGTAGCAGAATCCTTTAATGGATCGGCAGCGCCGGAATTGCATTTGGTCTACTCGCTAGACCCAATAGCAAACGAGCCGCCGGTTGCAAGTAATGTGTTGGTTACAGACACCAATCTCGAAGATTTGGTTGTTGGGGATGAGTTGGTTGCGTCGTATGATTATAACGATGCAGAGAATAATGCTGAAGCCAGTTCGATCTATGTCTGGTATAGAGATGGTAATCCCATCGCTGGAGCAGATACTACAACTTATGTTACAACGCGAGAAGATGGTGGTAAAACCATTACCTTTGAAGTGACCCCTGTCGCTATCGGTGGAACTACGCCAGGAGCAGCAGTAACAACTCCGGGCGTTGATGTCTATTTTGAACTAGGTGGTATGGGGCCGGCTGGAGGTATAATCTTTTATATCAGCGATGGTGATGGATCCATTGGTATGAATGGTATGGAAACTGCTCCAGAAGTTTTTGTCCCTGTAGAATGGGGATGTTATGCTCCGACTTTGCCTCCTGCAATACTAATAGGTACTACAGGCAGTGCAATTGGTACAGGTGAGCAAAATACTGCTGATATTTTAGCTGGCTGTTCGGATCCAGGTATAGCTGCTGAAATAGCTGATCAATATGAGTTAAATGGCTTTTTTGACTGGTTTTTACCATCATCAGATGAGGCCCATAAATTATGGGAGAACAAGAATTTTGTAGCTCATTTGATGGCTAATTTTTGGACTTCTACTGAAAACAGTGCCTTTAGTGCATTCTTCGTGCGTAATAGCTCCGGTGTATTAGCAACTGCAAATAAGGATGTAGTAACGAACAAGGTACACCCTGTTCGGAGTTTTGGCAGCACAGATTTACCTAATGCTGCGCCGGAAGCACAGAATGTGATTATTGATGATTTACTGTTTGATTTCAGTAGAGAACTGGTTGCGTTTTTTGACTTTTTTGATGCAGATGGTGATGCAGCAAGTGATGCGTTATTTCAATGGTTTAGAGATGGGATTGCGCTTGCAGGTGAAATATTAGATGTGTATGTGTCAGTAGATCAAGACATTGGTACTAATATTACTGTAGAGGTTACACCTGTAGCTCTAACGGGTGTATTAGAAGGTGCCCCGGTACTTTCTGATCCTTTTCTTGCATTCAATGCTGCACCTACGGCTATGGCTGTAGAAATTCTGAGTACCTTTGCAGGGACTGTAGGTTTAGGTGAAGAAATGCAAGGAAGCTACATGTATGATGATGCAGAATTTGATTTTGAAGGGGCATCAATCTATCAGTGGTCTAGAAATGGATCTCCTATTATTGGCGCCACTACAGAGTTCTATACGCCTTGTTCATCGGATCCCTGTGAGGATGATGATGAATACAGCTTTACTGTCACTCCTGTAGCAGAATCTGGGACATTGATGGGGGCTCCGGTATCCTCTGCTGTCGTTGTATTGACATCACTCTAGATAGGGGAGGCCTGTAAAGTAACTTGTAGCAGCCTCAACGAAGTATGATCTTATGCTTCGTTGAGGTGGATGCAAGGGTTATTGGTGCAAAATAATTTGTTGTTTAAGATGGCAAATCATTTTTGTGACATGCGATCCTTGTTCTTTTATCAAGAAGCTATGTAATACTACATACAGAAATAACAGGTGCTTTCACTCTTCTGGGTGGCGGTACAAGGGAAAGCCCTTTTGGGCAGTTTTTTTAAATGGTTTAGGTAGAGTTTTATTCTTTATCTTAATGTTTGGAAAGACTGGCTTAAAGGGTTTTTTTATTTGTGGAGATGAATTTTATATTTGATAGGGTAGATTTATTTAGTCGATAGTGAAGAGTTGGTGTAACAGTTTGTGTTTTAGCCTATTATTCGATTAATCATTTTTGACAACTAGGGCAAAAATAACTGGCGCGTTGCGCTATTTTTAAGTGATGGATCGGTGTTAAACATTTTACACATTCCTTGTTTTCTCGACCATATACAGTTAACGATTGTTGGAAATAACCAGGTTTTCCTTGTTCATTAACAAAATCACGCAGAGTAGTTCCTCCCTGTTCTATGGCTTGTTTTAAAACGATTTTTATACACTCGGCTAATTTTTGATAACGATTTAAAGAGATTCGTCCTGCCTGTCTTGTTGGATGTATTCCGGCCATAAAAAGAGATTCACTGGCGTAGATATTTCCGACACCCACAACATTATGGCCATCCATAATAAAAGTTTTGACAGTGGCTTTTTTATTTTTTGACAGTAAATATAAATGAGAGCCTGTAAATTGCGTAGCTAAAGGCTCTGGCCCTAGTTGGCTGATCAATTTATGTTGTTGAACTGGCTCTGAGGTATACAAGATTGCGCCAAATCGTCGTGTGTCATTAAAACGAAGTACTGTCCCATCAGAAAAAATAAAATCTACATGGTCATGTTTTCCCGGTTGTTGTTCTGTATTGACTATACGTAAACTGCCTGACATTCCTAAATGAATAAGGACAGTTTCAGCTGTAGTGGTTTCTAATAAGCAATATTTTGCCCTTCGATTGACATTTTTAATGATAGTTCCAGCAAGTAATTCACTCAGGTTTTTTGGGATGGGCCAGCGTAATTGAAACTGTCGAATAATAACATGGCTTATTTTTTTTCCACTGATATGAGGCCTGATACCTCTACAGGTTGTTTCTACTTCGGGTAACTCAGGCATAGGATTTTAGTTCTGCTTTCAGGTTTTAAGATATGTTAGCGGCGTTTACGTCTACGACCAATGATAAAGCCAGTGGTGATTAATAGTAGGGGTAGGCCTAACAGAAAACCAAAACCAATAATGGCAATGGATGTTGTGGTTAGTTGTAATGATTTCCCTGGTGCTATTTTGACTGGGATGTCAATAAACTGATCATCATGGGTTAACCAGTTGATGATTCGGAAACCGAGTTCAGAATTCCCTACATTTCCTAGAAAGGCATTAGATAAGAAATCACCATCTCCGATGACAACTATCCGTTGCTGGGGCTTTTCAGAAAAATCTCGACTTAATGCATAAGCAATCGTTAGCGGGCCTTCACGTTCTTCACTGTCTACATTAAAGTGAATTTTTCCAGATATGTCACCTGTTTCTGTCCAGGAGTGTAAATCACTGCTAACAATAGCTTCGTTTTTAAACGCAGTTTCTTCCGTTATTTCCAGAGCGGCAGTTTGTGGGAAAACAGTGATGCTGTTAAAGTTTAGCGTAATAGGGTGACGACTATATTGGTTGACGACAACAAATGAGGGGTCATCAATACCATAAAGGCCAGAGCTACTATCAACAATGGTTCCCTGGAGTTGTTGTATTCCTAGCACTTGTTTGATTTTTGTTACATGCTGATTTTCTGGGTCAGTCAAGAGTAACAAGTTCCCTCCTTGCTCAATATAACTGGTAATAATGTCAAGTTCACCTTGTAGTAAAGCAACCGTGGGTGCAGCTATGACCAATAGCGATGAGTTATCCGGAATGGATGGAATATCTGCTAGGTTGAGGCTTTGGGCTTTAATTTTGTGATGGTTCAGTTTTTTACCAAATAGCCCTAAATCAAAATTGGATTCACCGATTGGTGAACGCTCGCCATGACCCGTTAGAAAGGATATCCAGTGTTCTTTAGTGTTAGCCAGTTGTAATAATGCATTTGATAAGGTTGATTCATCAAGAAATGTTAGCTTTTCTTCACGCCCCTGGTATTCAACAATGATGGCACCTAGACGACCAATATTAAGCTTTCGGAGTTTTTCTGGGTCTGAGTCCGGGTCAATAAAGTGAATGTTTATATTGTTTTTAAATCGACGATATTTATTGAGTAGTTGAGCAATTTGCTTTTGTAACGTGGATTCTTTTACATAGGCAGTAATGGTGATAGCTTCGGGTAAGGTTTCCAGTATTTTCTGAGAGGAATTAGAAAGCGTGTTGCTTGCATTAGCGGTTAAATCTATTTGTGCAGTATATAAGCGACTTAGCCAGGCTAAGGTAATTAGCATAGACAAAATAACAAGGGTTAATAGCCAATGCTTTAGCCGTATGCGTTGATGAATATGTTGGGTTATTTTCATTTTTGTAACCTGTCGTATTCAAGTCTGCGTATGCTTAGTATTAGGAATGTACTGATAAATAAAAGAAAATAACAGATATCAACAGAGTTAATGAGTCCACTTTGAATATTCTGGAAATGTTTGAGTAAAGATAGATATTGAAAAATCTCGCTTTGCTGGTCTTTTAATCCTGCTGTCCAGTCGAGTATCCATAACAATAATAACAGACCAAAACTGGCAATGGCTGCCACTGTCGGATGGCTGGCTACGCAAGACATATACAGACCTAAAGAAGAAAATGCGGCGACCAGTAAAGACAGTGCAATAATATTGCAAGAAAACTTACCAAGATCCAGTTCCCCCCCTAGTAATAAGGATAGGGGCATTAGGCTAACCATAATGACAATAAGCATCAGCATGCCTAAAATACCCAAAAATTTGCCTAAAATAATCTCTGCTGCTGATAGTGGTGCTGAAAGTAATAATGATAAGGTCTTATTACGCCTTTCTTCACTGACCAGTCGCATGGTTAGCAATGGTGTCACTAATAATAAAATAATGGAGGCATTAGCAAATAAAGGTAATACGATAATACCTGTTAACCCCGGTGCCACATCAATGTTGGCTAGTTGTGATTGAAAGCTAGTGAATGTTTCAATCTGGGTTAAAAACAGATAGGCCATAATAAATTGTAATACAGCTAAAATTGACCAGGCTAAAGGCGAAAGAAATAGTGTTTTTAGTTCTCTGGAGGCAATAGAAAAAATCAATTTATATCCTTCTTTATTGAGCCTGTTTGCTCTGTTGTTAGCTTAATAAATATGTCTTCCATTGACTTTTTAATGGGTGTTAATTCTTGTATTCCCCAGCCAGAATTAACAATGATTTCAGCTATTTGTTCAATGGGATTGTTATTTTGGTCATGATGCATCAGGTAGCTAGTGTTGCCGGTTTTTTCGACAGAACTAATGCTGCTTATCGCTAAAAATAAATCAATTTCTATGGGTACGCGCGTTACGACTTTAATGGTCGTTGTATTCATACGCTGATTTAAACCATTAATGGTTTCTTTTAAAATTAGTTTACCCTGGTTAATAATTTGTACATGAGTACAGGAGGCTTGAACTTCGGGTAAAATATGGGTGGAAAGAATCACTCCATGATCAGTTCCCAACTCCTTGATCAGTGAGCGTATTTCTCTGATTTGGATAGGATCCAGGCCGACAGTGGGTTCATCAAGAATTATGATTTCGGGGTTATGTAGTATCGCTTGTGCAATGCCGATACGCTGTTGATAACCTTTTGATAAGTTAATGATAAGTCTATCGGCAACATCAGTCAGACCGCATCGCGATTTAGCAGTATTGACTGCATGACTTGTTTCTCTAAAAGGAACTCTATGCAAGCGTGCACAATATTCTAAAAATTCATTAACAGTTAATTCTTTATATAAGGGGGGTGTGTCGGGTAGATAGCCCAGATATTTTTTGGCTTGTTTAGGCTGTTCCAACAAATCATAACTATTAATGCTTATTTGCCCAGTGCTGGGCGCAAGGTTTCCACATAACATTTGCATGGTTGTAGTTTTACCTGCGCCATTAGGACCAAGAAAACCAAGGACTTCACCTTTAGATAGAGAAAAACTGACATTATCAACTGCGCAGTGTTTGCCGTAATAACGGCTGAGATTTTTAGCTTCAATTAATAATGTAGTCATCCGCTGGAAACAGTGTCATAGTTTATTCGGTTTGTGAAAGTAGAAATTTTATTTCATCTTGAAGTTTTTTACGAAAAAATAAAAATTTCCAGCGCGCACCACCACATTGTCTCCATAACAATGTGGCCCGAATACCTGCTAGTAATAAGGCCCTTATTTTATTAACTGTATTGGGTTGAGCAAGAAACTCTTCTTCTCCGTTAACCATAATGCGGGGTTGCAGAGTGCTGATAGTGCTGTGGTAGAGATCACCCAGGTTGGCCAGAACATTTTCATGCATAACACCATAAGCTTCCGATTGTGCCTGTGCCCTTTCTATTCCAATGCTGATTTTTTTCAGCATTTCTGGGCGGTTAGAGAGTTGTTTCTCCAGAAACACCAGAGACGCAGCATAACGTGCTTGTTCTGGGTCTGCGATGCTACGGCCGGTAAGTTGCTGTTCTAGCTGTTCTAGACCTGGTTTAAGATGTGATAGGTCACCATAGATATCAAGCACAGCATCAGAATTGATTTTTAAAATGCTGTTAAGACAGGTTTCTATAGCGACATTGTCTGCTTTCCCCGTGGTTGCAATTTGTTGGACTAGTAAACAGGCTTGAGACATGCCTGCAAGTGCAATAGTTTGGTTAGTGATGGTATTTAAAGACATAGAATAATGTTAGTTACAAGCAACTTTAGTTGGACAATCTTTTTCTATTTTATTTCCCGCTTTAATCCACGGCATAATGCCACTTGATAAATGGTAAATGTTTTTTAAGCCCTGTTTTTCAGTTAACATTTTACCTACCATGCCACTTCTATTCCCAGACCTGCAAACTAGAATGATAGGTTGGTTAGCTGAGGTTTTTAAATTATTTAAATCGGCCAGCCATTGTTGAGCATTGAATTTACCTTCAGCTGAAAAAAATTGCAATTTGTGACTGTTTGGAATTGTTCCTGTGGTATTCCATTCTTTTTCAGTACGAACATCAATAACTAGAGCATTGTTATTCTTTTGCATGGATATTAATTGTGCTGGTGATAAGTTGCCTAGTTTTTCCGCATAAATAAAGGTGGTGAAAAAAGAAAGTATTAAGAATAAAGTTAGTTTTAATTTCATAGGGTATCTTTGGGTTGTTGTCTAAGACAAAGTAGACCTAAAAACAGGGGAATAGTTTATTTACCTGTTGGTAGCTTTGAACTATTATGCAATAAATGTTGACTTAAATCATGTTCTTCATTCATTAGTCGAGTATGATATAGGATTAAGAAAACTTTTAGTACAGCGGAGAGAGAAATGTCAGAATCAATTTCATTAACAGTAACAGGTATGAAATGTGGTGGTTGTGAATCTAATGTTAAAACTAAACTGAATACTATTGATGGCGTTATATCAGTTGAAGCAATGAATAAAGAGAAAAAAGTTGATGTGGAGTTTGATGCAGATAAAACCAATGTTGATGCAATTTCACAAGCAATTACTGATGCTGGTTTTGTTGTTGAGTAGAGCTTAAGTCAGAATAATTAAAACTGGGGTATTTCATGAGTACAGAAGATCAAGCAAGTTCAGCAGATGATAAATTGAGATTATCTATATTAGGGATGAGTTGTGCTGGTTGTGTAGGCGCTGTTGAGGGAGCATTGGCATCGGTGGACGGTGTGATTGATGTTAGCGTAAACTTTGCTGATCACTCTGCATTGATTAATGGCGATGTTGACCCTGAACTGTTGAAAAAGGCAGTACAGGCTGCAGGTTATGATGCTGCTGTGATGGAAGGCCTGGAAGATCCCAGTGAACAGGAAGAGCGAGAACTGCAGCGCTATCACCGATTAATGAAAAAAGCCAAGGTGGCGGCAGTGTTTGGGATCCCTTTGATGATATTTAGTCATTTAGGCTGGTTACCAGAAATTTCTTCCGATGCGGGGCGCTGGTTTTGGCCGTTTATTGCATTGATTACTCTAAGTGTGTTGTATTATTCAGGAGGACACTTTTACACCAGTGCTGTTAAGTTATTAATGTTGGGACAAGCCAACATGGATACTTTAATTGCCTTAGGAACTGGATCAGCCTGGTTCTACTCATGCATAGTGATTGATTATTCCAGTCATTTAACACGACTTGCACCGCATGCTTATTTTGAAGCGTCTGCCATTATTTTAGCTTTTATAAATTTTGGAACGGCGCTAGAAACAAAGGCCAGAGGGAAAACCTCATCGGCAATTAGAGAGCTTATTGGGTTACAACCTCGAACAGCAAGAGTTATTCGTGATGGTGTAGAGCAAGATATTGCAATTGAAGAGGTAGGCTTGGGTGAGACTTTAAGAGTTAGGCCCGGTGAAAAAATTGCAGTTGATGGGGTGTTGATAGAAGGGCATTCCACTGTTGATGAATCGATGTTAACGGGTGAACCCATTCCTGTCGAAAAAACTGAAGGATCAGAAGTGGTCGCTGGCACCATGAATCAACAAGGTAGCTTTTTGTTCAGTGCAACACGTATTGGTCGTGATACTGCATTAGCTCAAATTATTGACAGTGTACGTACAGCTCAGGGTAGCAAGCCCGCGATAGCAAAATTGGCTGATAAGATATCCAGTATTTTTGTGCCTGTCGTTGTAGGGATATCCCTGTTTACTTTTTTGGTTTGGTATTGGTTTGGTCCTGAACCTTCATTAGCTTTTGCTTTTGTGACTTCGATGACTGTTTTAGTGATTGCTTGTCCTTGCGCCTTAGGCCTGGCAACACCAATATCGGTGATGGTGGCAGTGGGTAGGGCGGCACAAGCAGGTATATTAATTCGTAATGGAGATGCTTTACAGAGTGCTGGAAAAATCAATTGTTTGATTTTGGATAAAACCGGAACCGTTACTGAAGGTAAACCTATCGTATCAACAATTGAAGCTGTGGGTGATTATGATGAAAACTCTGTTTTACTACTCGCAGCCAGTATTGAATCAGGTTCAGAGCATCCATTAGCTAGCGCCATTTTAGCAGCAGCTGAAGACAAGAAAATCAAACTGGAAAAAACAACAGGTTTTGAAGCTATTGCTGGACATGGAATTTCTGCACAGATTTCAGAGCAGCAAGTATTTTTTGGTAATGAAGCGTTAATGGATGTGAAAGGTGTTAAATATGCCATCCATAAAAAGAAAATAGAGGAATTATCAGCTCAAGGCCAGACTGTTATGATGTTAGCAGTTGATAAAAAAATTGCTGGTTTGATTGCAGTTTCAGACCCAATTAAAAAGGACTCTGCCAAAGCGGTTCAGCAGCTACTAAATATGGGTGTACGGGTTATCATGGTTACCGGTGATAATGAAATAACAGCTAAAGCAATTGCTAAGCAAGCTGGTATTTCTGAGGTTAGAGCTCAAGTACTGCCCGAAGATAAGGCCGAAGTAGCCAGACAATTACAATTAGCTGGAAATATTGTCGGCATGGTGGGGGATGGTATTAACGATGCACCGGCATTAGCACAAGCCAATGTTGGCTTTGCTATCGGCACAGGTACTGATGTGGCGATTGAAAGTGCGGATATTGTAATATTACAAGGATCTTTACTTAAAGTTCCAGAAGCTATGGCTTTATCCAAAGCAACTGTGATTAATATCAAACAGAATCTATTAGGAGCTTTCTTTTACAACACCATTGGTATTCCTGTTGCAGCAGGTTTGCTCTATCCTGTTTTTGGTATTTTGTTAAGTCCGATGATTGCAGGTGCAGCGATGGCTATGTCATCAGTTACTGTGGTAACTAATGCTAATCGCCTACGCTGGATTGAATTAGATAAATAGATAGAACTTACTCGATGTTTATCGTTAGGCGTGCGGTGGTGCGCCTATAATGATACAGTGGAATTATCTTGTTTCAGCTGTTATTTCTGCCTAGTCAAATCCGTTCTGCGTATTATAATTTCTTTCTTGCGTTGTAATGGACATCCCCCATACTGCTAATTTTCAAGCTTAATTCAATTTATCCAAGATCAGAATTCTGCTGATTATAAGGCATAGTTTTGGCTATTTGCTTTTGATCTAATGTTACAATGGCGATGTTTTTTATGCCCATCAAGTGATTATGACTTATGGGGTTTGTGAACCGTTGTGAGTAAGCTATGAGTAAACTGAAGTGTGCTGTAATAGGTACAGGTTATTTAGGAAAATTTCATGCAGAAAAATATGCATCTTTGGATGATTGCGAGTTAGTTGCCGTTGTAGATATTAATGAACAGGCTGCTAAAGACGTTGCAGAAAAACACGGTGCAGCGTCACTTACTGATTACACCTCTTTGCTGGGTAATGTTGATGCGGTCAGTATTGTTGTTCCTACCAGTTTGCATCATTCCGTCTCTTGTGATTTTTTAAATGCAGGGGCTCATGTTTTAGTTGAAAAACCCATTACTGTGACTGTAGAAGAAGCGGATGAGTTGATCGCAATTGCTAGTCAGAAAAAAGTGATATTGCAAGTGGGACATCTGGAGCGCTTTAATCCGGCGGTTATTGGCTTAGATAATGAAGAAAAACCTGTTTTTATAGAGGCTCATCGGCTTGCGCCTTTTAATCCTCGAGCAAATGATGTCAGTGTGGTGCTGGATTTAATGATCCACGATATAGATATTATCCTGGCTTTGATTGACTCAGAGATAGACCGTATAGATGCAAGTGGAACTGCTGTATTGACTCAAGGAACCGATATAGCGAATGCCAGGTTAACCTTTAAGAATGGTTGCGTTGCCAATGTAACAGCCAGTCGAATTAGTATGAAAATGGAACGCAAGATGAGAATGTTTAGGCCCAACTCATACATTTCCGTTGATTTTCAGAACAAAGTATTAACCAAGCATAGGACCGGGGAAAAAGAGATGTTCCCGGGTGTCCCTGAAATAGTCACTGAAGAGTCAGTATTTGAGAATGGTGATGCGCTATTGGAAGAGATTAAACATTTCGTTAATTGTATACAAACAGGAAATAATCCATTGGTATCAGGTGAGGCGGGCAGACGTGCATTACAAACAGCGATTGAAATAACAACTTTATTAGAGACAAACTCATGATACCGATGGTTAACCTGAAAGCTCAATATGTAGATATTAAAGATGAAATAGAGCTCGGCATGGCTGAAACCATAGCGAATTGTTCCTTTATCTTAGGTCCTAATGTACAAGCCTTTGAAAAAGAAGCGGCGGACTATCTTGGGGTAAAGCATGCAATAGGTTGTGCGTCGGGTACAGATGCATTACATTTGGCTTTGGAAGCAGAAGGAATTACCAGCGGTGATGAGGTCATCACCAGCGCTTTTACTTTTATAGCAACTGCAGAAGCGATTAAGTATGTGGGGGCAACGCCTGTATTTGTGGATGTTGATGAAAAAACGTTTAATATTACAGCTGAAGCAATAGAAAAGGCGATTACTGCAAAAACAAAAGCGGTGATGCCTGTGCATTTATTTGGTCAACCGGTTGATTTAATAAAAATTAAAGCGCTATGTGAAAAACATGGTTTAAAACTAATTGAAGATTGTGCTCAGTCTTTTGGTGCAACTATTGATGGTAAACAAACGGGGTCTATTGGGCATGCATCTGGATTTAGTTTTTTCCCCAGTAAAAATCTGGGAGCATTTGGGGATGGTGGTCTGGTAGTCACTAACTCTGATGAAACAGCTAAGATGTTAAAAATGTTGCGTAATCATGGTTCTGATGTGCGTTATTATCATGATGTTATTGGATATAACAGCCGTCTCGATGATATACAGGCCGTTGTGTTGCGTGCTAAATTAAAACGGATTGATCAATATAATCAGAGGCGTCGCTACGCAGCACATTTATATTCAGATTTAATGGCTGATTTGCCAATGACTACACCTTATGAAGATGGCATAGGTGAACACGTTTACCATCAGTACACATTATTATGTGATCGCCGTGATGAAGTCATGCAGGCATTACAAGATAAACAAGTCGGTTGCGCTGTTTACTATCCTGTTCCGTTACATCAGCAAAATGTATTTAAGGAAGAGTGTGCCGGTTTATCTTTACCTATAACAGAATCAATTGCTGCGCGTTGTTTTTCTTTACCTATTTGCCCTTCTTTAGACGATGAAAGCATTAAAGAAATTGTTGCTGTTATTCGTGAAGTCTTAACAAAGTAGACGTATGTAAGGTGTAGGATGTGCTGAACAAAATATCGTACTTTGTTCAGGTATTTTAACTGACTTTTTTAAAAGGTTTTTTCTATTGACTAAAAATGCCTCCCAAACAATTATGTTTAGTGCTGGAGAGTCCTCTGGTGATCAGCATGCTGCTCATATGTTCCAGGAACTAAAAATACAATTGCCTGACATTAAAGGTATAGGCATGGGAGGAGCGAAGATGCGGCAAGCAGGGGTTGATCTCCGTTTTGACTCTTCTGGTATTGCAGTTATTGGCCTGGTAGAAGTATTAAAGCATTATGGAGAAATACGGCGTGCTTTAAAACTGATGCAAAACCTTGTGCTCTCTGAAAGACCTGATTTACTGGTATGTGTTGATTATAAAGAGTTTAATTTAAAATTAGCTCGTTTTGCCAAACAACAGGGAATTAAAGTATTGTTTTATGTCAGTCCACAAGTATGGGCGTGGCGGCCGGGTAGGGTGGTTACCTATGGCAAAGCTATTGATATGATGGCTGTGATTTTCCCATTTGAAACGGCATATTATGAAAAAGAAAATGTTCCTGTTAAATATGTAGGTCACCCATCAGTTGATAAGGTGCATCCACAACGTAGCAAAGCGGAGGATCTCACACAGTTTTCTTTAATTTCAAACCAGTACATAGTGGGTTTACTTCCGGGAAGTCGAATTAATGAAATTAAGCGTATATTGCCAGTTATGTTGGCTGCTGCAGAAAAATTAACTCAACTTCATCCGGGTATTCAATTTGTATTACCCCAGGCAGATTCTATCACTGATGAATTGTTACAAGATTGTTTGCAAACTTCGCCGCTGAATATTACTGTCATTAAAAATCAGCCCTATGATGTGATGCAATGTTGTGATGCTATTATGACTGCATCAGGTACTGCTTCTTTAGAAGTTGCTCTGTTGCAGATTCCTATGGTTATCGCCTATAAATTATCAGCGATAACGTATTTTTTAGGTAAATATTTGGTACATACAAAATTTATAGGCTTACCTAATATTGTTGCAGGAAAAGGGATTGTTAAAGAACTGATACAACATGATGTGACAGAGGATAGCCTGACTGAAGAAGTAAACCGGATTTTGCAAGATACTAATTATAGAGAGCAAATGCTAGTCGAATTGGCAATCGTGAAGGAAAAACTAGGGCAAGGGGGAGGCTCAAAAAATATGGCAGATTTGGCTATAAAGATGTTGCAGCAGTAGTTGATTTACTGTGAGTGTTGCTAGTAATTATTTGAAAATTAGATCAGTCTGAGTTTCAAGTATGCAATCACCTAAAGCATCATTTGGTTTGTCAAATTTAATGCCGTAACTATAATTGATGATTTTTTGGTGCTTATTAATTTTACAGCTTGTTTTCTGCTGCTCTTCATTATACAAAGTGAAAAGAATACTATGGTGTTCATTTAAGTTGATGGCAACATTGGATAAAACTTTTACGCTGGATGTTGTTAAATTACGGAATTTAATTTTTAGTTCTTGATTAGATTCAAATAGATGTATCGACTTTAATGGCGCAGCTTTATTATTTAAAAAATATTGTAATGCTGGAAAGTTGAGAGTGCTTAAAAAATGAACAGATTCCTGATGGTGTATTATTTTGGCATTTAATGTGAATTCTTTTTCGTTTCCAAACTGTAAGTTTAATTGTAGTTTAGCATTAACGCCTATATTTGTAGGAGTCAAGACTTGAACGCCGGCTGAGCAAATATCTAGAAGTTTACAGTTGAAAGTATCTCTAACCCCCAGAAAATTTCTTCTACTGATAGATGCTTTTATATCAGCTCTAATTAAGCGCGTAGATTTTCTTCGGTTTTTAATGGTTTGTTTATTTTGATGAGACATTTGTGCTCAAAATGCATGGGTTAGGTGGTAGTGTTTTATGTTATTTAAGATTATCCTTTATTTTAGAAAAATCAATGTAAATAATAAATAACTTCATTAACTTTATTCTGTAGTTACACGTTTTTGGATAATAAAAAGCCTAGGTGCTGTGGCTTTTTCTGAACTGTAGATTAATTGTTGGGAATATTGTTTAGGGTTAAGTTGTTGATACCATTTTGTTATTTTTTCTGTTTCTACTTCACCACCAGGATGACCTGGATAGGCAGTAATACTAATAATGCCAGCAGGTGCTAACAGTATGAGTGATTGCTGGATTGCAAGCAGAGTTGAATGTGCTTGCGAAATAATGCTTTTGTCACTGCCAGGAAGATAACCTAGATTAAACATAATGGTTTTTATTTTGCCGTGGTATTCAAGTGCTATGTGTTTTTTCATTTGACTGTGGCAGGCATTAATCAGCTTAACATTGTGAAGTGTGTTTTCGTTTTCCAGTCGAGACAGGGTGGAGTTTATTGCTTGTTGTTGTAGATCAAAACCAAATACTTTACCTTGCGTTCCCACTTGTTTAGCAAGAAATAACGTGTCATATCCATTACCTGTCGTTGCATCTATTGCCGTGTCTCCGCAGAATAATTGTTTTTGGATAATAGTATGGGCTTGTGTTGTTAGTGATAGACGTTTATTCATGTGACTGTGTTGTTTTCAGTCTCAGCCTCAGCCTGTTTTATTTCTGGTTTAATTAATTTTTGCCCTGGAAAGTCAAATCGAATTTTTTCTAATGTTTTTTCATCTAGCACATAGCCTTGTTTAACCAGAATTGTACCGTCCTGATTAATTAAATCGCCTTGTTCAAGGTTTCCAGGCTCAAGAAAAATCATTTTATAGACAGCCAGAGCATTGTGACCTTTCGGTTGAAGTAAGACAGGGTTTTTTTCCAATAATTTGATAAAAGCTTCCACGATAATAGGGTCTAAGCTTATGTCTTTATTAGTAGTCATTTGCTCAATGGCATCTTTGGGGGTTATTCTTTTTTCACCAAATAATTTGCCAATTAATAAGGCGTCATATAAATCGGCTACTGCAAGAATTCGAGCACATAGTGGGATGTTTTCTCCTTCGAGTTGGTCAGGAAACCCTTCGCCATTGTATTTTTCATGGTGATGTCGGATGGCACTTAATAATTCTTTATCAGAAATTAACGGAGATAAAAGCCTTTCACTTTCGATTCCATGGTTATGAAATTCCATTATGGTTTGTTCTTGAGTTAAACCTAAATCACCTTCTCTAAATTGGATATCCAGACTTAAAAAACCTAAATCATGGAGTAAACCGGCTATGAAAAGTTTTTTGAATTTATCTTGATGCCCTAATATAGTGGCTAGTTCTGATGCATAACAGGCTACTCGCTTAGCATGTAGTACTAAGTTGGGGTCAGTTTTATGTTGGGCAAGCAGTAGAATTTCCAGAAATCCATGTTTCATTATGTATGCCTGTAGTTATCTGTTAGAAGGGCTAATCATATGAGTATAGCGCAGGATGTCGCTGCAATGAGGGATAGGAAGGTTATTTAATAAATTGTCAGCAAAGCATTGGCAATACCAAGGGATTTGTAAGCTCCCTTTAGCTCCGAAGCCATTAAAAATAAAAAGCTCGGGGTGTTTGGGGTGCCTGCCTATAAAAGGGTGCTTATCCAGGGTTGTTGGTCTAATGCCGGCGTGCTGTACTGGTGTTTGATCGATAGATAGACCGGGGTAAAACTGATTTAGAGAGTTGAGCAGTGTTTGTTTTGCGTTTAGTGTAATATTGGTATTCAGGTTCTCTCTGTCAAAGGTAGCACCGGTACGAAATTGATGGGAATTTAGTGGAATAAACCAATGGCCATAATTTAAGATATTATTTGAAATTTGTTGCGATGCAGTTGCAGTAATGATTTCACCTTTTACCAATTGGAATGGTAACCAGGAGAACCATGGATTATTGCTAGCATGATAACCCTCACAAAATATTATTTGTTTTGGCCGAAAACCTTTCCAGTGCAATGTAGGAGTGAAATTTATTTCATGGTATTTAATTTCAGCATTGATGTAAGCATGGGTAGCAATAAAATGATTTTTTAAACTTGCCAATAAAGGTTTGGTTAATAAATAGCCAGTGTTGTTTTGCTTTATTAGCCCGAAAGGTGCGTTTAATAGAGTATCAGTGGGAATGATTTCAGTTAAATAATTGTGATACTCGGGTTGCTGTAATCTTTTTTGGCTTGCAACTACTTCTTTATTATTACGCAGTATGCGTAACATGGGTTTTTCGAAATAGAAGGTTTGTTGAAAATAACAGGATAGTTGTTTGTAATAATTGGTTGCTGCGGGTAATAATCGATCTACATCACTTGATTTTACCAGACGCATCCCTGTTACTGGATTGATTAGGCCTGCAGCAATCTGTGATGCATTTTCTTTTTCATTATCAACAATGATAACTTTTTTTTTGCGTTGCAGTAGTTCCCAAGCCAATAAGCTACCTGCTAAGCCCTGGCCAATAATTAAATAGTCTATTTCCATTGCAGGGAGGCTTCAGTGTGATGATGTATAGGCTATTTATTTAGCCGTTAATGCTTGCTTGGTAAAGCTAATGCCATCCCAACCAAATTGCATGAAATTCCTAATATTTTGATGTCCGCTACCTGCGGGATCTTCTAGAACGTCTTTTTGGTAATAATCGCCAAATAAGGAAAGGGTTTGCTGTCGATTTAGTTGATTGATGTTAGCAAATGCAAAAATTTTGCAGGACCTTTCATTACTGCCAGCCGTATTAATGAGCTTTTTTTCAGCAAGGCCATTGCTGAAGTCAGTAGGCTCATAGATATAGTTTTCGGTGATAACTGACATCGCTTCATCAAAGCTAATTTTTTCGTTATTGTTGATTTTTTGCAGAAATGTTGTTAGAGACATGTTTTTATAAGGTGTGAAAGAATTGTTGTATTTTAAAGAGATTTTATAGGCACGGCTATACTTCGTTTTCTTTCTGCAAAAAACAGTTAAGAAAACTAACTCAGTGTACAATGCATCTCTGTTTTAAAAACGATATCAGGGTATGCCTTGACGATGATTGCCCGGATAGTAAAACAAAGTAAGCACACTTTTCAATATTGTTTTCTATCATTAATTTTCTCATTTTTATTGGCCAGTTGTACTGTTGTCAGGACTTCTTTTCAGTCAAATGAAAGTGTGGTGGAATATGCAGAATTGCTTTTTATACGTCAAAATTTTGTAACTCAACAGCTGATGATGGTTGATGAAGATTTGACTTTTGTCGTTGAAGAGAATGTTTCTCAGGCTGAATTACAGATGTACGATGCCTGCCATTTGCTTAATGAATATGCTCGCCGAGAAATGGAAGGGGGAAAAATGAGTGTTTTCTTTCGTAGACGGGTTAAGAATAGTTTTAAGGGCTGTGATGAGCAAGTGGAAAATATGGAATCCTTATTGATAAAAATTGACCAAGCACTGGAAATATTAGGCGAGTAGTTTTTATCTGTTTCTAGAGTTTATTGTCTGGATATAGCACAGTGTTTTGTGCAGGTTTGCTATTATCTGTTTCGGGGTAATCTTGTGTATAGTGTAATCCTCTACTTTCTTTACGTTGTAGTGCACAGCGAACAATTAATTCTGCAACTATCACTAGGTTGCGTAGTTCAAGTAAATCACTGGTTACCCTAAAATTACCATAATATTCTGATATTTCTTCTTTAAGCAATTCAATCCGGCGCATTGCACGACTTAAACGTTTATTGGTGCGGACTATTCCAACATAGTCCCACATAAAATGACGTAATTCATCCCAGTTATGAGAAACCACAACTTCTTCATCAGAATCGATAACTTGGGATTCATCCCAATCTGGAAACAAGGACGGTTCAGAGGTTTTTGGTAATTGCTTGTTGATATCAATAGCTGCTCTTTCGGCAAAAACCAGACATTCAAGTAAAGAGTTGCTTGCCATTCTATTTGCACCATGTAAACCTGTACATGCAACTTCACCAACAGCATAGAGTCCAGAAATGTCAGTACGCGCATTGTGGTCTGTTAACACGCCACCGCAAGTGTAATGTGCTGCAGGTACGACTGGTATAGGTTGTTGGGTTATATCGATATCTAAAGAAAGGCATTGCTGATAAATCGTTGGAAAGTGCTGACGAATGAAGCTGGCTGGTTTGTGGCTAATATCCAGATAAACACAATCAATACCGTGTTTTTTGATTTCGTTATCAATAGCTCTTGCAACGATGTCCCTGGGAGCCAGTTCCATTTGTGAGTCATAGTGATGCATGAATGCAGAACCGTCAGGTAGAATCAATTTTCCACCTTCTCCTCGAACGGCTTCACTGATCAGAAAAGAGCGTTCTTTAGGATGAAATAAGCAAGTAGGGTGAAATTGCATAAACTCCATATTACTGACTCTACAGCCAGCACGCCACGCCAAAGCAATGCCATCTCCAGTCGAAACATCAGGGTTAGTGGAATAAAGATAAACTTTGCTGGCACCGCCTGTTGCAAGAATAACTGTTTTTGCTGGAATAGATTTAACCTTGTCATTTAGAGTGTCTAATACATAAGCACCTTGGATTTTATGTTCTGAATTTTCTTTATTGTGACTGGTAATTAAATCAATAACATTGTGGTTTTCTAGTAGAGTGATGTTTGGGTGTTCCAGAGTACGTTCAATAAGTGTTCGCGACACTGCTTTTCCGGTAGCATCGGCAGTATGAACTATACGGCGGTGAGAGTGGCCGCCTTCACGGTTTAAATGGAATGTTTTTTTCCCGTCTACTGTTTTTTCTTCGGTAAATTTGACGCCTTGTTGTTTAAGCCATTCAATATTTTTTTTGCCTTGGGAAACTGTGATTCTAACTGTTTCAGGATCACATAGCCCCGCACCGGCTATTAAAGTATCTTTAATATGAGATTCTATCGAATCATTGGCATCGAGGACGGCTGAAATGCCGCCTTGAGCGTAATAAGTACTACCGGAGCTTATGGATACTTTGGATAATACTAAAACTTGTGCTTGTTTAGCTAGCCTTAATGCTAAACTAAGGCCAGCACCGCCGCTTCCAATGATGAGAACATCGTATGTTTTTGAATCAGTCATGCAGCAAATATTGAGTTAAGTTAGGGGTGTTTTTAGTCATTAAACATTGATAGAAAGTACGAATTTTAACATGAGAGCATTTTTTTTTGTGATAATAGAACTTATAAGGTTTAATTCTGTCCACACAAACATAACGAAATAGCTTTGAAAGAACAAACCGGGAATAACGCAGCGTTGGATAAAGAGTTGGTGCTAAGAGTGCAGCAAGGGGATAAATCTGCCTATGATCTTTTGGTGATTAAATACCAGCATCGTATTATTCAATTAGTTAACCGTTATGTAAAAGACCCTAGTGAAGCTCAAGATGTTGCTCAAGAATCGTTTATTAAGGCATATCGGGCTTTGGGTAATTTTAGAGGGGATAGTGCTTTTTATACCTGGTTATACCGGATAGCCATAAATACCGCTAAAAATTATTTGGTATCACGGAGTAGACGGTATTCAGATTATCATGTTGATGTTCAGGATGCTGAACAAGTAGAAAATGCACCACAATTAAAGGCTATGGAGACGCCGGAATATTTATTGATAAATGATGAGATAGTATCAGTGATTAAATCGGCTATTGAGAAATTACCAGAAGAGATGAAAATTGCAATTATGTTGAGAGAGTTTGAAGGTATGAGTTATGAAGAAATTGCCCAAACAATGGATTGTCCGGTAGGAACGGTAAGGTCACGTATTTTTAGAGCACGTGAAGCTATTGATGAAAAATTAAGTCCATTAGTTGGTTAGAGGCTGTAAGTAATGAATACTGAAATAAATCAAAAAATTTCTCAATTTTTAGATGATGAGCTGCATCACACAGAGTTGGAAAACTTGTTGTTAACTATGAAGCAACAGCCAGATATACATAATAAAATTAATCGTTATCAGGCTGTGAGTAATATTATAAAAACGGATGAAGCACTTTTAGTTAATGTCGGTTTTTTGGAGAAAATTAATCAGGAACTTAAGGATGAACCTCATTATTTTCTGCCTAAAAAGGTAAGCAAGAAAAAACAAATTGGTTTTTGGCAAAAGACCTCAGTTGCAATAGCTGCATCGGTTGTTGGTGTGGCAGTTATAATTACCCAGCAAACAGAAATAAAAACGCCCGACTCTCAGCAGTTAGTGGCGCAAACTCAAACATCTACCCCTAGCATGATTCAACCTATACTCCAGGCTGAAGCAGTGCAGGTTAAAGATGTTGATAAACTACAGCCGTCTCAGCACGAACGGCTGAAAGCGTATCTTCAAGCGCATAGTAATGATTTATATACACATGGTTCGCTAAATATTCATCCTTTAGCGCGTGTCGCTGGTTATGCTCAGGATTAGTTTAAAGTGTTGATTCGTTCTTTATTGGTATTTATACTTTCTACCTGCACTGTTTTGGCTGAACAGCCAGCAATGACCGCTCAGCAATGGCTTGAAAAAATGAGCCATGCAATGCAAACTCAAGATTACCACGGTACAGTTGCTTTTTTTAAAAGTGGTCGACTTGATATAATGAAATATTTTCATGTAACAGAGAAAGGTGTGGAGCAGGAGCGCCTGCTTTCGATAAATTCACCTATGCGTGAAGTTATTAGGCAAGGCGGTAAAGTGAGTTGTGTTTTTAAAGATTCAAAAAAAGTTGTTATTAATCATCAACCTGTCAGCGATTCTTTTATAATCGATCTGCCTTCAGACTATTCGGATGTCAGCTCAGTCTATCAATTCTCACTGCTAGGTGAAGAATCAGTTGCTATGCTTCCATCTCGAGTGATATCAATTAAAGCTAAGGATCAATATCGTTATGGTAGGAAAATCTGGATAGACAAACAGTATTTTTTACCCTTGAAAGTAGAAGTTTATGATTTATCAGGCATTACATTGGAGCAAGTGTTTTTTACTGACTTGCAGGTTGGCGGGTTGGTGACTTTTTTAAATGCAGATAAAAATGTAGAAAGTACTGATATTAAAAACATTCATCAAGTTGCTGTAACTTCTATTGATGCGGCAGATTTTGTTTTAGAAAATGTTCCTGCAGGATTTAAAACTAAATTTTTCACCCAAATGGATAGCAGTGGCTCAAATAAATCTGTTGATCATTTGTTATTAAGTGACGGGTTTTCTTCTATATCAGTATACCGTGAACCAAAAACAGCCAATGTTCAGTTGGGTTTACAAACCTTGAGTACGGTTAATTCATTTACACGAGTGATTGATGATTTTGAGATTACTGTCATGGGCGAAGTGCCTGCAAAAACGGTTCAGTTCATAGCACAAGGTGTTAGGTTTCGATAGATCATAGTCTTTTGCCTTTTCTTTTTACCCCTCTAGTAACTATTTTATTCCTTATCACTTTAAGAGTATGAATGGAGATTGTATGCTCAACAAATTTATTTGGTTTTGTTTTACTCTGGTATTAACGATTCCTTCTGCGTATGCGGAATTACCTGATTTTACCCAAATGGTTAAAGAATATGGTGATGCCGTAGTTAATATTAGCACTACAAAAAAAGCACCTGAAATGAGTTTACAAGGTGATGGGCAGATGCCAGAAGATGTCCCTCCACAAATGGAAGAACTCTTTAGGCATTTTTTCCAGCAACCTGGACGTGGCTTTCAGCAGAGAGAGACCAGTTCATTGGGGTCTGGGTTTATCATTTCAAAAGATGGATATGTATTGACAAATCATCATGTCGTTAAAGATGCTGATGAGATTGTCGTGAAGATGAAGGATAGACGGCAGTTAATCGCAACGGTCGTTGGTTCTGATGAAAGTACAGATGTAGCTTTGTTGAAAGTGGACGCTGAGCATCTGCCTATTGTAAAAATAGGTTCGCCTGAAAATTTGCAAGTTGGTGAATGGGTTTTGGCAATAGGTACTCCCTTTGGTTTTGAACAATCAGTGACCGCGGGTATAGTCAGTGCAAAAGGACGTAGTTTGCCAGGAGGAAATTATGTACCCTTTATACAAACAGATGTAGCCATTAACCCAGGAAACTCGGGCGGACCGCTTTTTAATATGGATGGTGAGGTGGTGGGTGTAAACTCACAAATTTATAGCCGTTCGGGTGGTTATATGGGGTTGTCTTTCGCTATTCCTATGGATGTAGTGATGAATGTTGTAGATCAAATTAAAACCAAAGGAACGGTATCTCGTGGTTGGTTAGGTGTTCAGATTCAGAATGTGACCAGAGAGTTGGCGGAATCATTTAATATGGATAGGCCGCATGGTGCTTTAGTCGCTAAAGTAATACCCGATAGTCCTTCAGAAAAAGCTGGTTTGCAGATCGGTGATGTTGTGATTGAATTTGATGGACATGTGGTTGATACCTCCGGTGAATTACCTCCGTTGGTAGGAATGACGCCAATAGGAGAAGAAGTAAAAGTTAAGGTTGTTAGGGAAGGACAAACAAAAACAATTAAAGTGATTGTTGGTTTGTTGCCAAAAGTAGATCAGTTGGGACCGGCTGTAGGACCCAATAAAGAACAGAACAAAGAACTTAATCGATTGGCAGTCGTGGTTACAGATATAACTGATGAACAACGTAAGCAGCTAGAGGTTGCTAAGCAGGGCGTGTTAGTTCAGCGTGTTGCAAAAGGTCCGGCTCAAGATGTCGGTATACAAAAGGGCGATGTTATTTTGAGGATTCAGAATAATGTTGTTCGTCATGTGGCTGATTTTGATAAAATAGTAAAAGAACTTCCAACAGGTCAGTCTGTCGCTGTTTTAATTCAGCGTCGAGGCAGCCCGATTTTTTTAGCTTTGAAAATAAAGTAGTGATTCAGTTCAGTCTGTTTGGCTCCATAATTAACCAAATACGCTTAATTCCTAGCTTACATGGATCTATCAGTGTGTAAGCCAAGTTATCAACCGTACTTAGCAAATGTTTTCCTGGTTATCAAGCCAAATAGCAGCATTCTTACCGGGTATAAGAAGCTACTGAATAAAATAACAATAGATAATTAAACTGTGGATCAAAAAAATATAAGAAACTTCTCCATCATCGCGCATATAGATCATGGCAAATCAACACTGGCTGATCGCTTTATACAACAGTGTGGTGGCTTGAGTGATCGGGAGATGGAAGCCCAGGTTCTCGATTCCATGGATATTGAAAGAGAGCGTGGGATCACCATTAAAGCGCAAAGTGTTACTCTAAAATACAAGGCTAAAGATGGGGAGACTTACCAGCTAAATTTTATTGATACTCCTGGGCATGTAGACTTTTCTTATGAAGTTTCTCGTTCACTTGCGGCTTGTGAAGGTGCATTGTTAGTTGTTGATGCGGCACAAGGTGTTGAGGCACAGAGTGTGGCAAATTGCTATACAGCTATTGAGCAGGGGTTAGAGGTTGTTCCTGTGTTAAATAAAATTGATTTGCCTTCAGCGGAGCCTGAGCGTGTTATGGCTGAAATTGAAGACGTCATTGGGATTTCAGCTGACGAAGCACTTCAAATTAGTGCTAAAACAGGACTAGGTGTTGCAGATGTACTTGAACAGTTGGTGGAGAAAATACCCGCACCACCAGGCGATTCAACAATCCCGTTACAAGCGCTTATTATAGACTCCTGGTTTGACAATTATCTTGGTGTAGTTTCACTGGTAAAAATTGTTAACGGCAGTGTACGTAAAAAACAAAAGTTAGTGGTTATGTCAACCGGAAAAACCTATCTGGTAGAGAAAGTAGGGGTATACACTCCCAAGCAAAAAGATATGGATGTTTTAAATACCGGGGAAGTTGGTTTTATTGTCGCTGGAATTAAGGATATTTATGGTGCACCTGTTGGTGATACCATTACTTTAGCTGATAACCCTGCAACAGAAATGTTGGATGGTTTTGAAAAAGTACAACCACGAGTTTTTGCTGGTCTTTATCCGGTAAGTTCAGAAGATTACAGTAATATGCGTGAAGCACTAGATAAATTACGCCTTAATGATGCGGCACTGTATTTTGAACCAGAAACGTCTCAAGCTCTGGGCTTTGGGTTTCGTTGTGGCTTTTTAGGTATGTTGCACATGGAAATTGTGCAGGAGCGACTGGAGCGGGAATATAATGTCGACTTAATTACCACAGCTCCAACTGTGGTTTATGAGGTTGAAGTGCATTCAGGTGAAGTGTTGATGGTTGATAACCCTGCAAAACTACCGGATGCAGGCACAATTACAGAAATTAGAGAACCTATTATTTCGGCAAATATTTTAGTGCCTCAAGAATATTTAGGTGGTGTTATTAGCCTTTGTGTTGAAAAACGTGGTGTGCAAAAAAACATGTTGTATGTGGGTAGACAGGTATCATTGACCTATGAACTACCGATGAGTGAAGTGGTGCTGGATTTCTTTGACCGGTTAAAATCGGTTAGTCGAGGTTATGCATCTTTTGAATATGAATTTTTACGTTTTGACCCTGCCGCATTGGTTAAGTTGGATGTATTGATTAATGGGGACAAGGTTGATGCTTTGTCGATTATTGTACATAAGGATTTAAGCCAGAACAGAGGGCGAGATCTGGTTGAGAAAATGAAAGAATTGATCCCTAGACAGATGTATGAAGTTGCAATACAAGCTGCGATTGGATCAAAAGTTATCGCCAGATCAACAGTCAAAGCATTGAGAAAGAATGTAACCGCTAAATGTTATGGTGGGGATATTTCGCGTAAGAAAAAATTACTTGAAAAACAAAAGGCAGGTAAGAAGCGGATGAAACAAGTGGGAAGTATAGAAATTCCACAAGAAGCGTTTCTTGCTGTTTTGCAACTTAATAAAGAATGATGTTTATAATAGTGGTCATTGCCCACTCTATCGAACCAGCATAAGCTGGTTTTTTTAACTTTAATTAGCTGGTTTTTATAACTTACTATGGACTACGATTTTTCTTTTTTTCTCGTCATTGCAACCTTGGTTACCGGGATAATCTGGGGTGGCTATGTTTTATTGCTGAAGCTTTCCAACATTGATGCAACAACAAGAAAAGAACCTTTACTGGTTGAGTATGCACATTCTTTTTTTCCGATAGTTTTTGTAGTTCTTATTCTACGGTCTTTTATTGCAGAACCATTCCGTATTCCTTCCGGGTCAATGATGCCGACTTTGTTAGTAGGTGATTTTATTTTGGTAAATAAATACACTTATGGTATTCGTTTACCAGTTTTGCATAGCAAAATTGTTGAAATGAATGCCCCAGAAAGAGGGGACATTGTTGTTTTTCGTTTTCCAAAACAGCCTTCGGTAGATTATATAAAGAGAGTCGTGGGTTTGCCGGGGGATAGAGTAACTTATTACAATAAAAAAGTTCAGGTTAACGGTGTGCACGCAAAACAAGTGTCTTTGGGACGTTACCAAGGTGTGGGGCAAGGTTCAAATATGACCGGTGCTGAACATATTGTTGAAGATCTTACAGGGGCTGAGCACAGTATTTTAATTAAACATGGGTTACCTTCTGTTGAAGGTGTGTTTATTGTTCCTGAAGGCCATTATTTTGTTATGGGCGATAACAGGGATAATAGTAATGACAGCCGGTACTGGGGCACTGTTCCTGAAGAAAACCTGGTAGGAAAAGCCTTTTTCATTTGGATGAGTTGGGATTGGGAGCATAAGGGTATAGGGTTTGATAGGATTGGAACAATTATAAAATAGTCTAGACTTAACAGAGCATTATTAATATTTTATGGAGCGACTATGACTTTTTCACCCAAACATCAACACGGTTTAACTTTTTTATCAATTTTATTGATTTTAGGGATAATTGCTTTTTTTGTACTATTGACTTTGAAAATTGCTCCGATTTATATGAATCATAGCAAGGTAAAAAATGCGCTTTCAGCAGTAGAAAGCATGGTGGATGTTGAAGCTTTGAGTAAAAATGAAATTCGTTCTAGTTTGTCTAAACGTTTTGGTATGAATTATGTAGAAAAAGTGGAAAAGGATGATATAACAATTACTAAACATGGGGAATACCTTAAAGTAGAAATTGAGTATGAAAGAGTGGAAAAAGTAGTGGGTAACTTAAGTGTGTTAGTTGAATTTTATGAGTCTTTTGAGGTTGGTGTGGAATAGTGATAAGAAAGCCAGAGGTTCTTGCAAAAAAGCTGGAGTTGATTTTTGATCAACCCCAGCTTTTTATTTTGGCATTAACTCACCGGAGTGTGGGGGCCAGGAATAATGAAAGACTGGAATATCTAGGGGACTCTATTTTAGGGTTTGTAATAGCTGAAAAGCTTTATGAGCAATTTCCTGAGGCTAGCGAAGGTGATTTGAGTCGACTGCGAGCAAGTCTTGTTAACCAAGGTTCTTTGGCGGAATTGGCTAGAGAACATAATATCGGTGACTACTTGATTCTGGGTTCTGGAGAATTAAAAAGTGGTGGATATAGGCGAGATTCCATTTTATCAGATGCATTAGAAGCTATTATGGGTGCATTGTTAAAAGATCAAGGGGTACATGCTTGTCAGGATTGGATTTTAAAATTATTTGATACTAAACTTGCTGAATTGGACATCCAATCCTCTCAAAAAGACCCAAAAACGCAATTGCAGGAATTGATGCAGGCGCGAAAAGTTAAATTGCCTGTGTATGAGCTAGTTAATATGACGGGCGCGGCACATGAACAAACCTTTAATGTTAAATGTTCTACAGCATTATCAGGTACAGCACCTTGTACTGGTGCAGGTGTTTCACGGAAAAGAGCTGAACAGTCAGCTGCGGAAAAAATGTTGAAATCAATCCAAAAACAGAAAAAATGAATTGTGGTTACGTTGCGTTAATTGGCCGTCCTAATGTTGGAAAATCAACATTAATGAATCATATGTTAGGACAAAAAATAAGTATTACATCGAGAAAGCCTCAGACGACTCGCCATCGAATTTTAGGTATCAATACGACTGAAGCCGGGCAAGTCATTTATATGGATACACCTGGGATGCATCAGGTTGAAAAAAAAGCATTAAATCGTTATTTAAATAAGACTGCAGAGACTACTTTGCTGGGTGTTGATGTTATTGTTTGGTTAATTGATGGTCTATCCTGGCATGAATATGATGAGGTTATTTTTAAAAAAATCGAGCGAGCTGGGCTGCCTGTTATTTTGGCCGTTAACAAAGTTGATAAAGTAAAAGATAAAGATGCCATTCTGACATTTTTTTCTGAAGCAAGAAATCGTTTTCCTTTTCAGGAGTTATTGCCGATTTCAGCTTTAAAAGGTATTAACCTGGATAAACTGGAAAACAGTTTAATGAGCTTGTTGCCAGAAAATGATTTGATTTACCCGGCAGATCAGATAACAGACCGTCCCGAACGTTTTTTGGCTGCGGAGATAGTCAGAGAAAAATTGACTAGAAGGTTGGGGGATGAACTTCCTTATTCCATGACGGTTGAAATTGAGCGATACGAAGAAAAGCAAAAAATCACCAAGATTTATGCAATTATTTGGGTTGAACGGAGTAGCCAAAAAAATATAGTCATTGGTAAGCAAGGAGAAATGCTCAAAAAAGTCGGTTCAGATGCCAGGATTGATATAGAAAAACTAATTGATCAAAAGGTTTATTTGCAGCTTTGGGTCAAGGTAAAGAAAGGCTGGTCAAATAGTGAGCGTGCATTGCAAAGTCTGGGCCTTATGGATACCAAATAGTTTTATGTAAATGCACTTAGGCAACTGGAAACAAATAATCTACCCACCTTACTTGTCTTTTTGTCCGGCTTCGGTCTTGTTATTGCAGTTACATAGCCTGCTATGCGCCCTACATAACAAAACCGAAGACAAACAAAAATCCTTCATAAAATGGGTAGGTTATTTATTTCCAGTTACCTTACGTTATTCTGGTTGGGTTATTGGGCTTTGTATCAAAACCGGCTTCAATTATTGTTTCTAAGATGAATGATTCAGTCGTTCTATTACAGCCGGCCTTTATTTTACAGCACAGAAAATATCGTGAAACGAGTTTGATTTTAGATGTTTTAACTCGTGACTTTGGTATTGTATCGATTTTAGCCAAAGGGGTTAGAAAGAAAAAGTCTAAAACTGCGGGTTTATTACTGGCCTTTACTGCTTTAAAGCTTTCTTATGTCGGGCGTAGTGAATTAAAAATATTAACCCATGTCGAATTGAATTCAACACTGACTTCTCTTAAGGGGCTTTCATTGTATTGTGGTTTTTATGTGAATGAACTTGTTGGTTTTTTTGTACATAAAAACGATCCTCATCCAGAAGTATATGATGAATACAGGCAATGTCTTGTGTTGTTGGCAGAGTCAGTAGAGATTGAACAAATATTAAGGTTTTTT
Organism: Methylococcaceae bacterium; assembly: GCA_048595505.1. Classification (GTDB taxonomy): domain Bacteria; phylum Pseudomonadota; class Gammaproteobacteria; order Methylococcales; family Methylomonadaceae; genus QPIN01. Next base: position 4,594 of record JBJPGG010000008.1, on the reverse strand, counting down.
GAGCTCAATTTATTAGAACAGATAGGATATGGAATTCAGTTAACCATTGATGCTGATAAGGAGATATTGGTTCAGCCATTATTACAATACAGCTTTAGTGCGGAACAGGGCATGGTAGAGAGCTTAAAAGGATATGTTAGTGGAAAAACATTGATTGCTTTGGAGGCCAGGGTGTTTTTAGATAAGCAGGCGTTGGTTGAAGCGAAAAAATTGATGAGACAAGTTATCGACTTTCAATTACAAGGCAAGCAACTTAAGAGTAGGGCTGTTTTGGCCAAAATCATAAAACAAATATGAAAAAACAAAAGATTTTATTAGGTGTTAATATCGATCATATTGCAACATTGAGGCAAGCTAGAGGTACAATCTACCCAGACCCTGTACATGCTGCATTGATTGCTGAACAGGCTGGAGCGGATGGGATTACAGCTCATTTAAGAGAGGATCGCAGGCATATTCAAGACAGGGATATTTATTTATTGCAACAATCTCTGAATACTCGATTGAATTTAGAGATGGCTGTAACAGATGAAATGATTGCTATTGCATTAGATGTTAAGCCAGCTGCTTGTTGTTTAGTTCCTGAAAAAAGACAAGAATTAACAACAGAAGGTGGCTTGGATGTAGCTGCAAATCCAGATCGAATGATTAAAGCATGTCAAATGCTTGCAGAAGCGGGTATTGAGGTTTCATTGTTTATTGATCCTGAATTTAATCAAATTGATGCAGCTGTTAGTGCAGGTGCTCCCGTAATTGAATTGCATACAGGGTGTTATGCTGATACAGCAGGGCTTGACCAAAAAAAGGAATTATTACGTATTCAGCAGGCTGCTGAATACGCCTATAGCAAGGGGCTGCAGGTTAATGCAGGGCATGGTTTGCATATTCATAATGTAGAGGATATTTGTAGAATCCCTCAAATAGTTGAGTTGAATATTGGGCATTCGATTATCGCACAAGCTGTATTTTCAGGTTTGAATCAGACGGTTAGAGATTTAAAGCAGTTGATGAAAGATGCTAGATATCTTGGGTAATTGATATGCATAATCAATTGAAATGTTATCAATTGACCTCGGTTGGCGACAGGGCAATGAATCAGGATTGTCTAGCAGATAAGGTATCTAATGAGTTTGCTTTATTTGTTGTTGCCGATGGTCTAGGCGGGCACCATGCCGGTGAAAAGGCGTCTTTATTTTTTTGTAAGAGTTTGTTAAAACTGGTGTCTAAATATCAACCCTTATTAAAAAAATCAGCAGATAATGCAGAAGGAGTATTAGCGGAATGGATGGCGGCGGCTGTTGATGAGATGGCTGTTTTGTTTTCAGGGGATGAGCTGGCTGTTAACTCTCATACGACATGTGTGGTTTTATATCTGGACGATAATATGACTGCAACTATGCACTGTGGTGATTCTCGTATCTATCGATTGAATGAAAAAAAGGTGTTATGGCGGACTAAAGATCATTCTTTGATACAAAAGCAATTGGATGAAGGGGAGATTACGGAAGCAGAGATGGGCTTACATCCAGAGCAGAATCAATTAACCCGTAGCATCAATATTATGAAAAATCATCAAGCTGAAATAAATGTTTATCCCCCAATAGAAAAAGGGGAGACTTTTATACTGTGTAGTGATGGTTTTTGGGAGTTTATAAAAAAGAAAGACTTGCTACTATTAGCTGCGCCTGAGAGTGGTATAAATGAACTTAAAAAAATGGCTAAAATGATGCATTTTAGAGCGCAGGGAAAAGCTGATAACCTCACTGTGCAATGGGTCAGACGTGTTTAATTTTAGTTAACTTTTCTGCTCATCCCTGATTATCTACATGGCCTTAGCTGAATAATTGGTATTTGTAGAAGATAAGGCCGCAACTATTTAGTGAGTTGCTAGGCCGTGCTTTTGAATGCGGTAGAGTAAGGTATCTCTAGAAATTCCAAGTAAACGAGCTGATTTACTACGATTACCATTGGTTCTGGCTAATGCCTGATGGATCATATCTGCTTCCAGGTCGTCTAAATGTAAACCTACTTCGGGTAAAATAAAGGCTGAGTCTGTAGGTGCAGAGATACAGCTATTAAATTCATGCGGTAGATTTTCTGGTGTAACAGTTTGTCCTGATAACAGGATACTAAGGCGTTCACATAAGTTGCGCAATTCTCGAATATTGCCAGGCCAGTGATAACCACGCAGGACTTTAAGTGCTTGTTTGTTAAATTTAGGTGCTATTAGTGAATGTTTACTAGAACATTGGGTTAAAAAATGTTTAATTAATGTTTCAATATCTTCAGTACGTTGTTTGAGTGAAGGTAGCTCTAGAGGAACGACATTTAAGCGAAAGTATAAATCCTGGCGGAATTCGCCTGTTGCTATTTGTTTATCCAGGTCTGCATTAGTCGCAGCAATAACACGTACATCTATTTGAACGGGTTTTGTTTCGCCCACAGATAAGCATTCACCTGATTCTAAAAAGCGTAAAAGTTTAGTTTGTATGGCAAGGGGTAACGAATTAATTTCATCTAAAAATAGAGTGCCACCATTTGCAGCTTGAAATAGGCCTTGCTTATTTGCTATGGCACCTGTAAATGCACCTTTTTTATGGCCAAATAGTTCAGACTCAACCAGACCTTCTGGTAGTGCTGCACAGTTTAAGGTGACAAACGGTTTATTTGCGCGCGTACTATCTTTTTGAATAGCAGTTGCTAACATTTCTTTACCTGTACCTGTTTCACCTTTTATCAAGACAGTTACGTCAGTCGTGGCAACCATTTTTGCGCTACGAATAAGGGATTCAAAAGCAGGGGATTGACCTATATTTGAATTAAAATGACTCATACTAAAATCTCTGATAAAACAACTGGTTGAAGTGCTATATATGTTGCAAACGCATCGGGTTTATTGCTGGAAAAACCGCCAGTAAGGCGACCACTACCAATAGTAAGCCAATGATTTGTTTAAAACGCTGCATTTTAGACAGCTTTGTTAAAACATTCGTCATTATACCGACTCCTAGTACTGAAGGTAAAGTCCCTAACCCAAATGCGAGCATGGTAATTGCGCTTGTTAATATGTTGCCTGTTGTTGCAGCCAGTGCAAGCGCAGCGTAGACAAGGCCGCAAGGTAACCAGCCCCAAACCATACCAAATAAAAAAGCATGAAAACGTGTGCTTACTGGAATGAGTTTACGCCCATAAGGTTCTAGAAGTTTCCATAATCTTGATCCTGCTTTTTCAATATAGGCAAATCGTGGAAACCAACCTGCAATATAAAAACCTGCGCCAATCATAATAGACGCAGATAACAATTGCAGGATTCTATGTCCATGATCCAAGCCTAAGGGTAGTGTCAAAATTGCTTCAGCTATTCCAACTAATAGCCCCGCTAAAGTATAGCTAAAGATACGGCCTAAATTGTAATTTAGTACATAGGGAAATAAGGTTGATTTCTGGTTTCTAATTTCAGGCTTAAGGCTTAGTGTCAGTGTTCCTATAATAGAGCCACACATACCAATGCAGTGCAGGCTGCTGAATAAGCCCATAGCAAAGGCGGCAAAATAGGATGCGGTAAAAGTATATTGAAATTCCATAACCTGTGAAGGTTAGCACAGTGTACGGTAGATAGGAATAAAAAGGATGTGTTTTTGACTGTGAGAGGGTGGAAAAACAATATAAATAGGTCATACAGCGCAATAAAAACAAGTCTTATAACATAGTTTAATTAAAGGTGTGTTGTTGTGTTTTTGTAAGTTGTTGTTGCTAAAAAACAAAAATAAATGGAATGGAATATGCTAATCATTGTTAAACTATATTAAGAAACTTAATAAATGAGGGAAATTTTGAAAACAAAAATTAGCTTAGCTATTGCTACTGCATTAGCCATTCCATTCTCAGCGGTTGCAGAGCATGAGCAACTACCAACTATTGTTGTAGAAGGCAGTGCTATGCGTGCAGGTACTTTTGGTACAGCACCGGACTCATCAGGTCTTAAAGATACGGCTTCTTTATTAAAGCGTGTGCCAGGAGCAAATGTTAACCGAAATGGACCCTTAACTGGGATTGCTTCATACCGGGGTATGTATGGAAATCGGGTCAACATATCGATTGATGGTGCCAATATGAAAGAAGTGGGGCCAAATAGTATGGATCCACCGTTAAGCCACATTCCTGCACCATTAACTGGGAAATTAACTGTACATAGAGGTATTTCACCGGTTAGCAGTGGTATTGAGACAATTGGTGGCTCAATGCATGCGGAGTCTAAAAAAGGACGTTTTGCTGAAGGTGACGGTATTGAAACAAGTGGTACGGCATCAATGGGTTACAGTTCAGTTGAAGATGGATATTTTGGTTCACTCTTAGGTGCAGTGGCTAATAAGAATCATAAATTGTATTTGAGTGGTAGCAAAGAACAAGGCCGTGATTACAGAATAGAAAATAATCAAAAACAAGATGATACGCAATATGACCGAGAAGCGTTTACAGCGGGTTATGGCTATCAACGTGAAGGCCATGAATTTGGTTTTAATTATAGTAATAATAATACTGGGCATACTGGAACACCTGCTTTACCAATGGATATAGTTTATGTAAGAGGTGG
>JBJPGG010000007.1:0-9685 GCA_048595505.1 Methylococcaceae bacterium | reverse complement strand
CAGGAGCATAGTGGAAGAGTGAGAATATTGATTACATGCTTTCACTACAGCTCAACAGAGCAAATAACTTTTGGGATGACTACTGGAATAATCTGGCAGCAATAGCGGCTTGATAGGTTTACTTCACTTTTAATCACACCCCCTGGTTTACCGAGCAAATTCCTTTTTTAAACAGTTAACATCTAACGACCAAGTAAAGTCATAATTTATATCAAAAAACCATCTCTTGGCGCATATTACCCCCCCCGCAATAATTAAACTATGTTAAATAACACATATAAAATAAGTTATTTAGCTTATTTTTGTAGCTTATTACTCGTGTAAATCTTCTAAAAAATACATTCCATTATAAATCAAATACTTAAGATAATGGTGACAATCGTTATTAATTGGCGCATATATTGCTTTTAATAAAAGGCCCTATATTATTACAGCCCCTTACATTACTATGTTAAAAAGAACTCCCTTTCTTCTTCTGACCTCACTCCCTTACTCAGTCCTCGCAGATTATGTATCTGCCAGCTTATTACTGTCACAGTTATAACATTGCTTATAGGAAGGATAGCATCTGCTTTAGCTGCATATATAGAACAAGTAATATTCCCCTTATTTACAAACAACTCAACCACCTAATCCCGCTCCATGCTAGAACCACATAAAACTATCAAGTCACCAAGCTTAATCTATCCTTTGGTTTTAATACTGCTCTATAGCTGTCAGAATAGTGCAAATACGCAGAAACCCTCCCCGCTTGCATTTGAAATACTCAGCTCCACTGTCACCTTGAATTTTGCACCAGATGGTCGCTTATGGCGCCTAATACCAACTAAAGACACTGTTTACGTGGATTTTTCAAAAGATAAAGGAAAAACATACAGCACCCCCATCAAAGTCAATACAACTGAACAAAAAATAAGCGCTTGGCCCGAAAACCCACCCGCCATACAAATCAGTAATTCAGGGCGTATCAACGTACTTTATTATGCCGATGAAGAACAAAAGGCAACCAGCTTTTACAGCTATTCCGATGACAATGGCCAAACCTTCAGCAGCCCCGCCTTGATCAGTGACCACGCTCAATCAGCAATGCATTATATGGATAAAATGTTAATTGATTCAGATGATAAACTTTATTTATTCTGGCATGACACACGACATGAATCACATGATAAAGAGCAAGCTGCTGGCGTTCTGTCTCTTTACTACAGCGTAAAATCGCCTTCGAATGACTCAGGCTTCATTAACAAATTTATTAGCGGGGGAGTTTGCTCATGCTGTCGTACAGCAACTACTTTTTCAAGCGCTGGGAAACCTGTGATTCTTGCTCGCATGGTTTATAGCGATGGCATTCGAGATCACGCCCTAATACGCATGAACAAACACGGCGTTTGGCAAAAGCCACAGCGAGTAACCCATGACAATTGGGATATTGAAGCATGCCCAGAACATGGTCCGTCAATCGCCATAGATAATAATAACCGCACTCATCTCACCTGGTTTACTTTAGGTGATACACGCCAAGGTATTTTTTATGCACAAACAGACGATGATGGAAAAACAGTTTCACCACCCTTAGCACTGGGAAATATCAACCATATACCGAGTCACCCTGATGTTATCACCTTAAATCAACGTGTTATTATTGTATGGAAAGAATTTGATGGTGAACAAACCACACTGCACATCAAAGAATCCTTAGATCGAGGAAAATCATGGACAGATAAAACAACTGGGCTACAATCACAATCTAAAAACAGCCACCCAAAACTCATCAGCAATAACACTGACATTTTCTTATCCTGGACCACCAAGAATGAGGGACACCGACTTATCAAGTTATAAAACGACATCAATACTCGACCGCAAGCGCCCCATCTACATCAATATATTTTGACGGATACTGTAGAGCGGACTTCAGTCCGCCATGAGCAAGAGTAGGAAAAAGCATTTAATATATAACGTTGCGGACTGATTACGCCATGAATGGCGTGTATCAGAGTAATGCACTAGGGCAGGAAGCCCGTAGGTAGAATAATGCAGGAGCTATTATCGAGGAGCAATTACCGAAGTCCGCTACAAAATATATACCCCTCAAAACAATGTTAACGGAGCACTAGGTTTTGGAAGCACTCGCCTTGAGCATCTGTCTCTGCTGATCTTTATATTGATATTTTACCGCGCGGCGTTGCGAGGAAATATCCTTGGCCGAGGAACCGATATGCTCTTCACCACGCTGCCTAGCCATTTGCACTTGTTTTTCACGTTCCTGAAAACGCTGGCGCTGCTTATCAGTCACTTTATCATAGCAATGTGGACAACTAACACCTTGCTGATATTGCTCACTATTTTTTTCTTCCTCAGTTATTGGGTATCGGCAGGCATAACATTGATCATACTGACCTTTTTCCAAGTCGTGATTAACGGCCACCCGATTATCAAAAACAAAACATTCGCCTTCCCATAAGGATTGTTCAGCCGGTATTTGTTCCAAATATTTCAAAACACCACCCTCCAAGTGATATACATTCTCAAAGCCCTGCTCTTTTAAATAAGCTGTCGACTTCTCGCAACGAATACCTCCCGTGCAATACATTGCCACTTTCTTGTGCTTACTCGCATCAAGATGATCTTTAACATACTGTGGAAACTCCCGAAAAGTTTCTGTTTCCGGATTAATAGCACCTTTAAATCCACCAATTTTAACTTCATAATCGTTACGAGTATCAATCAACAATACTTCCGGGTCAGCTATCAAAGCATTCCAATCCTGGGGCTTTACATAAGTTCCAACAATTTTTTCAGGGTCAATACCATCAACACCCATGGTTACAATTTCTTTCTTCAACTTGACCTTACTGCGATAAAACGGCATTGCCTGTTCAAAAGACTCCTTAACCTCAATATCTGTAAAGCGCGAATCAGCGCGTAACCAGGCTAACAATGCATCGGTCCCTACCCTATTACTGGCTATCGTACCGTTAATGCCTTCTTTGGCAAGCAACAATGTTCCCATAACCTGATGTTTTTTCATCAGTTCTAACAACGGCTTTCTAAGTGTTGCAAAATCATCCAGCCGAACAAATTTGTACAACGCCGATACAACTATATCTGACATATAAATTACCTGTATGCTAACCGGAACGTAAATCCGGCGCAAAAATTAAAAAACTCGTCATTATAACGAAATTCTTATACTACAAGAAGAGTATCTTTAACATTACTCAATAAGTTTGATCAAGTAAACAACCTATAAATAAGACTCAAGTTAAGTTAAAATATGTCTTTTTATCGAAATACATAGCCTTATGTTAAATAAATTAGTCATAATTCTGTTTAGTAGCCTCCTAACTGCATGTGCAACCAGCCCAACAGGTAGATCTCAATTTATTTATATGCCTGATTCACAACTCAATCAAATGGGCTTACAGGCTTTTGATAAATTAAAATCAGAAAAACCACTTAGCAAAAACAAACAATACAACCAGTTTGCTCTTTGTATTGCGGAAGCCATTACCCACGAAATTGGTGGAGAATGGGAAGTGGTCGTTTTTGCCGATGACTCATTAAACGCTTTTGCATTACCCGGCAATAAAATTGGGGTTCATACTGGCCTTATCAAACTGGTTGACAATCAAGATCAACTCGCAGCCGTTATGGGACATGAAGTAGGGCACGTCCTTGCCAAGCACAGTAACGAACGAATGTCACAAAAAACAGCTATCAGCCAAGGAGTTGCCCTGGTATCAGCAATTAGCAGCCCAACGTCTGCATTGGGACAACTTGCAATCAGCTCATTGGGTATTGGTGCTCAGTACGGTATTATTCTACCCTTTAGCAGAACACATGAAAGTGAAGCAGACATTATGGGTCTGGAACTAATGGCAAAAGCAGGTTTTGACCCAAGACAAAGCATAAATTTATGGAAAAAAATGGATCAAGCCAGCCAAGGCAAGCAACCAGCTGAATTTATGTCAACTCATCCATCACACGACACCCGCATTAAGGAACTGTCAGAACATATGCCTAAAGCCATGCCTTTTTATCAACATGCTCAATCCATTGGGAAAAGACCTCGTTGCACGAAATAACTATTGATCAAATGAATCCCAATTTAAACCATTTACACCCTTATCCTTTTGAAAAACTAAATCAACTTAAACAAGGCATCGCTCCACCACAAAATAAAACACATATAGCCTTATCAATAGGCGAACCAAAACATGCAACACCTGAGATAATCAATAAAGCATTAATAAGTCATCTGGACGGCATAGCTAAATATCCTACAACCAAAGGGAAACCTGAACTTAGGCTTGCCATTGCCAACTGGATTAGCCAACGCTTTGATATACCATCAACAGGGATTAATGCTGAAACTCAGGTATTACCGGTCAGTGGAACCCGAGAAGCCTTGTTTTCTTTTACCCAGGCCATGATAGACCCGTCAAAAGATCCTGTCGTAATCATGCCAAACCCTTTTTATCAAATCTATGAAGGCGCTGCAATTCTAGCGGGAGCGGAACCGTATTACCTTAATACAACAGAAGATTCTAATTATTTACCTGATTTTGACTCTATCCCAGAAAAAATCTGGCAGCGTTGTCAGCTAATCTTTATTTGTTCTCCCGGCAACCCCACTGGAGAAGTCATATCAAAAGAAGAACAACAAAAACTAATTACCTTGGCTGAAAAACATAACTTCATCATTGCATCCGATGAATGTTACACAGAAATATATGCGGATGAAAACAAGCCGCCTCAAGGTTTGTTACAGACTGCTTATGAGATGGGTAACAAGGCATTCCAACACTGCATTATTTTTCACAGCCTGTCTAAACGCTCAAATGCTCCCGGCTTAAGATCTGGTTTTGTAGCGGGTAACGCAGAAATATTAGGCAAATATTTCCAGTACAGAACCTACCAAGGATGTGCCCTGCCGATATCCACACAATATGCCAGTATTGCGGCATGGAAAGATGAAACGCATGTCAGGGAAAACCGAGACTTATACAGAGAAAAGTTCACCGCTTTTATAGATATTTTGCAACATGTTTGTAGCATCAGAAAACCACCGGCCAGCTTCTATATCTGGTTACAAACATCTATAGACGATACTGACTTTGCTCAAAAATTATTTGAACAAGAAAATATAACCGTGCTGCCAGGTAGCTTTCTATCCCGTGATAGCAACGGAATCAATCCAGGCAAACATCATGTCAGAATTGCATTGGTTGCACCTATGGATGAATGCATAGAGGCAGCAAACCGAATTAAAAATTTCATTAACACTTTAAATTAAAACACTATGTCAAATTTAGAAAACATTATTAACGCCGCTTTTGAAAAGCGTGCTGATATCACACCAGCAAATGTGTCTGCAGAAACCCGTTCAGCAGTTGAAGAAGCGATCAACATGCTAGATGCGGGTACAGCTCGTGTTGCAGAAAAAACTACCGGCGAATGGGTGGTTAATCAATGGTTAAAAAAAGCTGTTCTACTTTCTTTCAGAATCAATGAAAACCGCGTCATTGAAGGCGGAAACACCCGTTATTACGATAAAGTAGAAGCTAAGTTTTCAACCCATACACCCGAAGATTTCGTTAAAGGTGGTGTTCGCATTGTACCTAACGCAGTTGCCCGTCACGGTTCTTACATTGCTCCCGGCGCTGTATTAATGCCTTCTTTCGTTAATATAGGCGGCTATGTTGATAGTGGTACTATGGTTGACACCTGGGCTTCTGTTGGCTCATGTGCACAAATTGGTAAAAACGTACACTTATCTGGCGGTGTTGGTATTGGCGGGGTATTAGAGCCATTACAAGCCGGCCCAACAATAATTGAAGACAACTGCTTTATCGGAGCACGTTCAGAAATTGTTGAAGGGGTTATAGTTGAAGAAGGTGCGGTTATTTCGATGGGTGTATACATAGGCCAAAGCACTAAAATATTCAATCGTATGACTGGCGAAATAATCTACGGTCGTGTACCAGCAGGTTCTGTAGTTGTACCTGGAAACCTTCCATCAAAAGATGGTACCTACAGCTTGTACTGTGCAGTTATCATCAAACAAGTTGATGAAAGAACACGTAGTAAAACAGGGCTTAACGAATTGTTGCGTGATTAATTCAGCAGCTTAATTTGTCTGTGTGCCAGCGTTCTGTTGGCACACGTTTGATTCAGGTCAATGTAGGGTGGAAAAACACCAGTGCATTCCACCATCAAACTAGCAATGTTATAAATAACCCATGAAATGTCGGATTGCGCTATCGCTTATCCAACCTACAAGCGTCTTACAAGCTACTTCCCCCAAATATGAGAATTAACTGATGGCTCTACTGCTTCCTCCTTATCCTCAACACTTTCTTTCTCAGGCACGTTAACAGATTGTGGTTCATTGCTCTGTTGCCTCGACTTTTGCTTTTTACTTACCCGGCTCTTTTTCTTTTTAGGACTTTTACGTGGCAATGGTGGGGGTGTTTCATCAACCTCAAACCCATCCAACTGCTCTCTCTTTAAATTAAGTCCATTATATTTTTCAATCACTGAAAAATGTTGATATTCATGATGTGCAATTAAGGAAATAACATGCCCCTTTTGTCCAGCACGTCCGGTACGCCCAATTCTATGTATATAATCATTTGGTGAACGTGGCAAGTCATAATTAATCACACAAGGCAGCTGTTCTATATCAATACCCCGTGCCGCCACATCGGTTGCAACTAAAATACGAATTTCTCCTGCTTTAAAGCCTTTCAGTGCAGCAGAACGTTTGGATTGTTCTTTGTCACTATGCATGGCAACCGCCTCAATACTTCTCTTTTCTAACTTTTTAACCAAATTATCGCAAGTACGCTTCGCGCTACAAAAAATCAGTACCTGACTCCAGTCATTGTTATCCAGCAACTGCGCCAATAAATCATTTTTTTGATGATGATTAACAGTAATAACACGTTGCTCTATCTCCAGCTCATCAACAAACTCATCCATATTGATAATTGCAGGGGCATTCATCACCTCACGCACCAAGCGACTAATACTTTCCGGAAAGGTCGCTGTAAACATCAGATTCTGGCGTTTACTAGGCAACAGCTTACTAATTCGCTCAATCTCTTCCTGAAAATCTCCTTTCATCAATCGATCAACTTCATCTATGACCAAGGCTTTCAGTTGATTAAATTTAACCGCATTTTGCTCAACTAAATCTAGCAATCGTCCAGGTGTAGCAACTAAAACATCTGCACCGCCACGCAGCTCTTTCATTTGCGGGTTAATTTTTACGCCACCATAAACACTCTGACATTTAATAGCCGGATAAATATCTGCAGACAACTTACTAAAGACTTCAGCCACCTGTATAGCTAATTCTCGCGTTGGAACAAGCACCAAAACTTGCACACAATTACTAGCCACCCTATTGTCCGCATCAAATCGTTTACAACGGCCTATTTGTGTATAAACATTCTGATTACTCAGTTTATCCAATAGCGGCAACGCAAAAGCTGCCGTTTTTCCAGACCCGGTATCAGCACGCGCCAACACATCTCGCCCTTCCAAAACAGCGGGTATAGTTTTAAGCTGTATATCTGTTGGCTTAACAAAACCCATTTGTTTAATGGCAGACAAAATTTCAGCAGAAAAGGAAAATGATTCAAAATCAGTCTGGGGTGTAGGTTTTTTCATAAAATAACAACTTAGGATGAACAATCAATCATTTTAACTGATATATTTTTATTCCACTGTATAATTAAGAAAAATCCAAATTACTAGGCACAAACCATGTCAGAACCCTTATCCAGCAATGCCGTTCTTTACGCAATTTTATCTTTAAACAGTGAAATAAGCCTGCAAAAAGAATATTTAGACTCAACCGATATCTCTGTTGAAGACAAAGAGAATGAACAAGAAATTCTGGATGACCTAGAACAAGCCTTTATGGAGTTTATTGATTTATATAAATCCTACACCCGAAAAGACAAAGAACTCCCCAGTATCGAAGAATTATTAAATAGCGAGTTATGATGATCACACTCTATGGCATTAGCAATTGCAACACCGTTAAAAAGGCCAAAGACTGGTTGGAACATAATCAAATAGAATATCAATTTCATGATTATCGCAAACAAGGCCTGACGATTGAGTTACTTGAATCTTTTGAAAAGTCATTAGGCTGGGAAAAAATACTCAACAAACAAAGCACCAGCTGGCGCAAACTAAGTGATGACCAGAAAAAACAAATTTGCAAACAAACTGCAATGCAATACATGCTAGAAACGCCTACTTTAATTAAACGCCCCGTACTTGATACCGGCAAAAAAATGCTTGTTGGCTTTAAAGCAGAAAACTACCAAACAGAATTATGAGTGAAACATTAGCTTTACTACAAGACTTAATCAGCCGAGAATCAGTTACACCTAAAGATGCAGGTTGTCAGGATGTACTCGTTGAACGATTATGTAAATTAGGCTTTAAAGAAGAGCGACTAAACTTTGCCGACACCCAAAACATCTGGCTTAGGCGCGGACAAGCCAAACCATTACTGACTTTTTTAGGTCATACTGATGTTGTCCCCCCTGGCCCATTAGAACTTTGGGATTCCCCTCCTTTTGAACCGACTATCAGAAACGGCCAACTATACGGTCGTGGCGCCGCCGACATGAAAGGCGGTATCGCCTGTTTTGTCACGGCTGTTGAACGATTTATAGCACAGCACTCTGATCATCAAGGTTCTATTGCCGTGATGATTACCAGTGACGAAGAAGGTATTGCCACTAATGGTGTGGTTAAAGTCGTAGAAGTATTAGAACAACGTAATGAAAAAATAGACTGGTGCCTAGTGGGTGAACCTTCTAGTGATAAAAAAATTGCGGATGTTATCCGTGTAGGACGACGTGGCTCACTGTGCGCTAAACTTACCATTCATGGTATACAAGGTCATGTTGCCTATCCTGAAATTGCTGACAACCCTATCCATAGCTTTACCCCTGCACTTAAACAATTAACAGAGGAAGTCTGGGATCATGGCAATCAATTTTTCCCGCCGACCAGCCTGCAAGTGTCAAACATTAATTCCGGCACCGGCGCTGAGAACATTATTCCTGGCCATGTAGAAGTCCAATTTAATTTACGTTTTTGTACTGAACTGGACGAACAAACCATCAAACAACGTACCGCCGCTATTTTTGATCAATATGACTTCAAATACAATCTACAATGGCGTTTATCTGGCAACCCTTTTCTGACGGACAAAGGTGAATTGATTGATGCTGCGCATAGCGCCATAAGAAAAGTCACTGGGATTGAAACACAAGATGACACCGGTGGAGGCACATCAGATGGACGCTTTATCGCACCGACTGGCGCGCAGGTGATTGAGCTAGGACCGCTCAACGAGAGCATTCATAAGATCAATGAAAACGTGGCGGTTGAAGATCTGGAAGTATTATCTCATATTTATGAAAACATATTGATTGAATTATTAACCCCCAAGCTGTCAAAATAATTATCTTAACTACCCTAGCAACCTTGACTTAATAGATAAATTCCCTCCTGATTAGCAAGAATCATCAGCTAAAATTTTCCCATAGAATACAAATCGGAGTAAACTGATAATAAACCCCATCAGGAGATGTGTTATGTCAATGAATTACATACAATTTCAGCCTGGATTATCAATGCCAGAGTTTAT
>JBJPGG010000006.1:0-2786 GCA_048595505.1 Methylococcaceae bacterium | reverse complement strand
TACGCGTCTCAAGATAGTGGCCGCGTTCAAGAATACCGGCCTAAATCCTAGTTTCTAAATACGATGAAATTCAATAATTTTTAAGTCGGAAAGAATTTCTGCCAGGTCTCGGAAATATATCTTACCGTGTGACGGCACTCTACTACCAATCCATGTATCAGTGACTGTGACCGCGGGATTTCTGATCGTCTAACGACTAAACATGGGGGAAAATATATTACTTTTGTGTAGTGCTCAAACCAAAGTTGGAAGGATTAACAAGGTCAGTTAGTGCACAAGGTTACCGAGTGCTGTGAAGAAGCAGGACTCTATACATCTATAGAACCTTCCAATCAAATTGTTAATGATTAGATCGCATTCCCTGACCCTCAAAACATGGGTTTAGACACCTCGTTTACCCATTTCGATCAACTTTTAGGGAAGTTATAGGCAAAAATAGGATATTCGGCAATGGCGGCAACTAATTAGCGTTTTAACCCCCTTCCACTAATTATATTTTAGTATACTTTTTTTCGGTAACACTTAGGACCCATCTGGACACGATACAAGTGGAATCATTTCTGTTGCAATTATTTCCGGCTTTGGCTAAAAAAGGCCATAATTTGACTGGACTATTAGTTTGACAGCTAGTGCTCACATAATTATTTGATCTTAACCTATTAAAACAGACATTGATAAAACCCTAAGTGCCCTGGACCATGTCATCAGCTATCATAATGTCGGTAAGAAAGTGGAAGACACAATCAAAGATGGACCTAACGACAGAATCGATGGTTTCATCGAAGCTTTGTCAAATGTATACAATGCTATTGAATACTTTGAAGATAATAACCCAACATGCACTGAGTTGGCAAATTTGGTAACTATGGCCTCATTAAATAATTCGTTTCGTTCATTCAATTGAATTCGTTCAATGTTTGTTAATTTTCGTCTTCCTTATGTCGACCGTTCCATTCCGCACGCAGCAAAGCTTGTATGACGATGGAAGCGCGGCATTGCAAGATGAGTTTCGATTTATTCTAACCAAGCATAGTAGACCCGTTCCAGTTGTTGTTATGCAAGATGTTGTTGGGTTGGAAGATGACGGTTAGTTGCCGCCAATGTTTTGCTTCATTAATTCACTAATTATTGTAATTCCTATTTCAAGTATTTAATTCGCGATTCGTAGAGCTTCCTAATGACGAAGAGCGAGCCCGAATACAGCACATGCCAGGTAATGTTTTGAACCAATTTTCGTTTTCAAATTTTTCTTTTGTGGAAAATTTAGCGTTAAATTACCAAAATTATGTATTTTAGATAATGCTATTCAAGATTTGATGAAGATATCTGAATGGCTGTTAAGGAATGGCCAGGATGAGTTCCTTAATGTGTATTCTACAATAAGAAGCGATATTATCATCAAGACTTTGCAAAAGTATGTCACAGACAACTTAACCCGATTTATTGATAAGCTTCTTAAGCACTCAAAACTTCTGACTCTTTCCTCCGTCCAAATCTCTGACCTATTAACTCTATGCCCTGTTGTGATGGATTCACATAGCCACGTTCACAAGTTTAGTCGACCTTTTTCTGGCGCCTTTTTGCGAAGGTAATTCAAAAAACATTTGACTGCTACCATCCAAACCTTTTTTATTATAGAAAAATACAAAATTATTTCCCAACATATGAACCATTTGAGTCAATACACTTTTGTAGCCGATATTTCCAACGTTCTAGACCAGCGGTTCCCAAACTTTTCGAATTATTATTTAAATTATTTATTTTTCGTCACAGATGACTCCACTGTGAACTCCAATTAAATTAGCTGGATAATAAAATAACAGCAATAATGGACTGTTAAAACTCCCAACCATATGTACATTGATTTACTCACTATAACAGTACATTGACCTCACGACCTCAGCTGAACTGTTGACCTATAATAGTGAGAGTGACAGTGACAGTGACTAGACTATTTCGGTGTGTCGGGCCAATTATTGTATGGTCTAGGGTGATGTCGCAATATCACATAGTCCTATAATGTGCTCCATAGTTTTCGCATCAATATTGAGGTGCTGCTATCTGGAATGATCTATTAAGTGGTATAGAAATATACCCTACTGTGTTGTCATTTCAAATGCTTATCAACCATAACACAACCATGTTTTGGCATTGGGAACATTGAGAGCATTTTACATTCTAAGATTTTCTGATGTTTTCTGACCTTTGACCTCCTGGTAATTGCTATATCAACAAATTACACATTTCATATGATTGAGGACACTAAAACAAACAAATGAAGGGGTCATTTATAGCTATATGTGCTGAGGTTCTAGAGAAAATGGAATTTACATTTTCCTCTACCTGAAATACCCATTTTTGTGACTTTTTCAGCAACACTTGTTTTCCATTCCCTACCAATCACTCAATATTGAATATCCTTCTATATACTTGGGCTAACATTATGTAAAGACATCAACAGAATGCATTCCAAGTGTAAAATGTATCATTATGCCATTTTCCTGCCATCCGGACGCTGCAGTATCAATGTATGCCAGATTTTAGGCAAGGCCTTATTTTGGTGACCTTTTGACCTCTGGTGACCTCATTTTTGATCTCATTTGCATAATTTGCATATCATTGTAAAGAGGTCCCCAGAACAAACATTTTGAGGGGTCATTTATAGCTATAGGTGCCGAGGTTGCAGAGAAAATGGAATTGACATTTTTCTCTACCTGAAGTACCCGTTTTTGCAACTTTTTCACAACACTTGTTTTCCATTCCCTACCAATCACTCAATATTGAAT
>JBJPGG010000005.1:0-28370 GCA_048595505.1 Methylococcaceae bacterium | reverse complement strand
TTACCTTCCGCAATTGATGTAGAACAAACAACTAATGATACTGGTGACATTGTTTTGACTTTGTCAGGCTCTGCAACCATTGCTGAATATGAATTGGCACTTGAATCAATAGAATTGAAAGTAAATGAAGCTTCCCCTGATGTTGATAGAGAGATGACTTATAAGGTGTTTGATGGCGAAAATTGGTCAGATACTGTTAAAGTTGAAATTAAACAGGATGTGAAGGATTCTTCAGATACAGATACAGATACAGATACAGATACAGATACAGATACAGATACAGATTCGGACAGTGATTCAGACTCTGATAGTGACTCCGATTCGGATAGTGATTCAGACTCTGATAGTGACTCCGATTCTGACAGTGATTCTGACTCCGATTCTGACAGTGATTCTGACTCTGATAGTGACTCCGATTCTGATAGTGATTCTGACTCTGATAGTGATTCCGATTCGGATAGTGACTCCGATTCTGACAGTGATTCTGACTCTGATAGTGATTCCGATTCTGACAGTGATTCAGACTCTGATAGTGACTCCGATTCTGACAGTGATTCAGACTCTGATAGTGACTCCGATTCTGACAATGATTCAGACTCTGATAGTGACAAAGATGAAGATAAGGATATTGAGGGAGGACCGTGTAATGATGTTCTCACTGGAGGAAAAGGTGATGATAAAATTGACGGAAATGAAGGAAATGACCTTATCTTTGGGCTGGAAGGCAATGATGAACTAGATGGGGATGAGGGTGATGATACTATCTATGGAGATGATGGCGATGATGTGATTGAAGGAGATGAAGGTGATGATATTATCGATGCTGGAGACGGTGATGATATTGTCCATGGAGGAAAAGGAGATGACGCTATCAGTGGTGGAGACGGTGATGATGAGCTAGATGGAGATGAAGGCGATGATATTATTTATGGATTAAAAGGCGACGATGAAATAGAAGGAGACGAAGGTGACGATACTGTCAAAGGAGGAGCAGGAGATGACATCATCGATGGCGGCGCTGGAGATGATATCCTTGATGGAGGAAATGGAGATGATAAGGTTGACGGTGGTGAAGGAAATGACTTTATCGAAGGAGGAAGAGGGGATGATGAGTTAGATGGAGATGAAGGCGATGACGTTATTGATGGAGAAGAGGGTGATGATCTGATTGAAGGGGATGTAGGAAATGACATTCTCGATGGAGGAGCCGGAGATGATGAGATAGGAGGCGATGCCGGCGATGATATTATCTTTGGAGGAATAGGGAATGATGAGTTAGATGGAGATGATGGTGATGATACTATCGATGGAGGAGAAGGTAGCGATCATATAGAAGGAGATGCCGGAAATGATATCTTAACGGGTGGCGAAGGAGATGATATTTTTGTCTGGGATGGTGATGACATAGGTACTTCAGCAGAACCAGCTCATGATGAAGTGACTGATTTTGAAGGTGATTTCGAAAACCCATATGGCACACCGGTTGATATATTAGACCTGTCTGACTTGTTGTCTGATGATTCTCATCAAATTGATGGGCTTGCCGCTGATGATGCTGATGGGACTGGCGGCCAACATTTACAGTTGTCAATTACTGATAGTGATGGTAATCAGGTGCAAACCATTGATCTTAATAATGTGGCAGCAACCTCAGACGCTAATGCACAAACTATGCTTGATAATTTATTATGTAATGGCGGTATAGATGATGGTATTGAATAAACCTTAACTTTTATAAATAGACAATAAAAAGGCATCTTCGGATGCCTTTTTTTCTGGATAAAATTAAATGTTTTGCTAAATGTTGCTATATTTAATATTAAATTAATGAGATAAATTTGTCTTACAATGACACTATATTTAAAAGCAATCTATCTACTTTCCCATCAAGTCGTGGACAATTTTGAGCAGATAATTATTTTTGTAAAAAGAGATATCGCTATAATAAGGGCCGATACAAAATTAGGTTTTTTTTGGGTGGTTTTCCCCCCTTTAGTACCCTTAACAGTATTTATAGGTCTTGCATCACTAGGAGTGATTAGCAGGTCGGCAGATATGCCATTTGTTATGTTTATTGTGATTGGTATTACTATATATAGGTATATTGCAGACTTTATAAAGACAACTATAAATATTTTTAGGAGTGAAAGAACGGCCATTAAAAATTATTCGGTACCATTAGTTGTTTTAATATTTTCAAAAAATGCGATGACATTTTTTCATTTTATATTTCGGCTGGTTATAGTTAGCTCAGTTGTTTTTTACTATGGTGTCGAAGTGAAATTGGATTGGTTATTTTTGCCTTTGTTTTTTATAATTATCACTTTATTCTCATTCTCAATTGGTGTTTTAATAGCATTTAAAAACTTGTTGTATAAAGATTATGGCAAAGGAATGGATATGATTTTGGTCTATGTTTTTTTTATCAGTTCTGTTGTTTTTCCTTTTCCGAAAACCGGTGTGTTGGGTGCGATAAATAAATTCAATCCATTTAATACTTTCGTTGATAGTGCTCGCGGATTATTTTATTTTGGAATAGAGTATGTTGATCTAACTGTTTTTGGGATTACCACGCTATATTCAGTGATATTTTTTTGTGTCGCATGCAAAATGATTTACTTGGGTGAAGCTAAAATTAGATCAGTAATGTAGTATGAATGGGAATATTATTGAGTTAAAAAATATTTATAAGAAGTTTTATAAAGATGAAGAGGTGAAGCAAAAATATACAAAAAAAATCATTACAAATTTACAAACTGATTTAACTCAAGAACCCCCTTATTTGGACACTGATGAATTTTGGGTGTTGAAAAATATTTCTCTGCAGATAAAACAAGGTGATTCATTGGCAATCATAGGTGCAAGGGAATCAGGAAAGAGTATATTGCTAAAAATAATAAGCAATCGATTACAACGGGATTATGGTTTAAGAGAAGTTAATGGGAAATGTACTTTTTTGTTAGATGAATTAAGGGTTGGACTCAATGGCTATTTAAGCGGCTGGGAAAATCTATATCTTAAGGCGGCTTTAACGGGTATATCCAAAAGCACTGTAAATGATATGATCGACGAGATAATGGATTTTTCCGAACTGGATATTAAACTGCTTGAAAAACCATGGAAATACAACACAACTGAGATCAAGAATAGAATCATGTATTCATTTGTTGTGCATTGTCGGTATGATATTTTTATTGTTGATGGTTTAACTCATGTGGGTAATGAAGCTTTTGCTAAGAAATGTAAAGAAAAAATTGCAGAAATAAGCAGAGAAAGTACTTTTATCATTGCAACCCGACATGCAAGAAAAGTAAAAGATATATGTAACAAGCTATTAGTCCTGGAAAAAGGAGAGATAAAGTTTTTTGGAGACATTAATGATGGCCTAAAGTTTTATGCCTAGCACTTCGTCAATTTTGCCAGAATATCAGACAGAAAAAGTAAAAAGATAGTTAGAATGAATGAGACCAGAAAACTGAAAAAAAATCACCAACAAGATATGGAAGTACTGTTAGGGGCTATTCGAGGCGGTTTGGTAACGGGAGACCTGGTAAATGTTAAAGAAACTATCAGCCAATTATTTGACTCGGAAATCTCACAAGTATATCTTACCCTTTTTCAGCAACAGAGGAAACCATTGCGTTGGGGGGCAAGAAAACATAACTTAGAAGAAACTCTTCAGCGTATTGTTTTAAAGCTAAGAGATCATTCACGATTTTCAGAATTCGCAGTTGATGAGTCTCAGCACTGTCGAATTATGTTTGAGATGGTGACAATAGAATCTGCCTGTAATATTAGAAATCTTACCTCGCTAAGAGTTTCAAAGAATAGATATGAAGCAGGAGTCAATGGATTAAAGTATAAATATCAGGGCGTCACCCGTTTTTTTATGCCAACGGATGCTGTTACTCAGAGTGTTATGAGTGTTAGCCAACTGTTGAATTTCCTCTCAAAGCAAACAGGAATTGCTAAACAAACCAATAAAATATCAGAACGTGTTAATTTAATGCGCAGAGAGCCAATTGAGTATACTTTTATACAAAGTATGGCTTATATTACCTATCAGAAAAAAACAATTCCGCTATACCGGGGCTACCCAATACCAGAAACATTCAATCGATCGGTTATCTATGACAGCATGATCAAAAGTATTGATTGGCTAGTTGAAAATATGAATGTTGATGGTAGTTTTCTTTATTTTTATGATGGTATTAAAGACACTAAAGTTGATCTTGATCATCCAAAAATGGTCGATCCACTTTACAATAATATTCTTAGGCATAGTGGTGGAACAGTTACATTGCTGCGTGGATATGAGTTAACTAAAAACCCAACTTATCTTGATGCAGCTAAAAAGTCCATAGACTTTTTTTTAACAACATTCAAACAGCATAAGCATCAGGGACAGTATGCTTGTTATCCTTTTTTTAATAAAAAATCTAAATTAGGCGGAGCCGGGATTGGATTGGTAGCCATGATGCATTACTACATGCATACTGGGGATGAATGTTATCGTAAGCAACTTGATGGTTTAACCAGACATATACTTTCCCGAATTGATGAAGAAGGTGAAATGCTTGGTTATTATATTCATCCCAATTTTAATGGTGGGAAAGCGATTATTAATCCTCCAGATGATGTTAAGAAAGAATTATTTTCTTTTTATTATCCTGGTGAAGCTCTGTTAGGTTTAGCGCTTTATTATCAAAATATAAAAAATATTGATCCTCAGCTTGAAACTGAAATCTATCAGCAAAGTCTTAAAGCACTGGATTTTTTGGTTGATGTACGGCCTGTTAAATATGATTACTTGTTTGATAGCTTACCTGCAGATGCATGGTTAATGCAAGCTATTGAAGCATGGGTGAAAGTCGAGGGGTTTAAAAAGCAGAGTTATATTGATTTTGTTTTTAATGATACTCAGGCAATGTCTGATCACATGTATACTGAAGAAAATGCAATTGCTCCAGATTATGTTGGTGGTTTTTTTTATAGCTATGGAGACCATGTTTATCATGATGCATCTCGAAATGAAGGCGTTATCGCCGCATATTATTTAGCTAAATACTTGGCAGATGAGCAAAGGGCAAGTTCTATTATGAGTAACATGTTTAAATCTGCAGCAGGTTTGATGCATACCTTTCATACACCAGAGTCTACTTATGCGCATAAATATCCGAAAAAGAGTATAGATAGTTTTAGGTTTAAATTAACACGCCAGTGGGTTAGGGTTGATTCGGTTCAACATGCAGCCTGTTTTTTTGCACGATTAGTTATGACAGAATTTGATCAGCAAACTACAGATGAAACAAAGACCGAAGAGTCAGTTGAAGAATTTGAAATAATCAAAAAGTTAGGTAAGGGCGGTTTTGGTATTGTTAACCTGGTACAAGATAAAGACAACAAAAAATATGCTTTAAAGAAGATTCATCATTCGCGTTATATTAATCGTATAGAACAAGAAGAACGAGCACTGAATGTGATGAATGAGTACAATAATTCCCTCACATTTTATAGCAGTAAAACAAGAAATGAGGATGTTTATTTTCTTTTTGAATATGCTTCTAGAGGGAATTTAAAACGCCATATCGATAAAAAAGGCCCTTTTGATGAAGTGAAAGCAATCACTTTTGTAGAGGCAATGCTAAATATTTTAAAATATACTATACAGCATGAGCTACTACATCTGGATATTAAACCAGCAAACATTTTGCTTTATCAGGACAGTTTTTGGTTAGCTGATTGGGGGCTTTCTCAATTTGGCGACAGTGTACCGACCATACATCTTAAAGGAAACCCTATTTATCTTGCACCAGAGATTTATAGAGGCCAACGTTGTTTTGCTTCCGAGATATATGCGTTGGGCTGTTCACTATATTATGTGGTAACAGGAAAAGCACCCTTTGCACTCACTAATGATATGCCGGTTGAGAATAAGATCTATCTACATACTTATATGGACGTCGATCTGTCTATTGTGATGTCAAAGAAGGTGGCATACCTGATTGCGAGGATGATGGATAAAGATCCCTTAAAACGCATAAATATAAACGAGATAGAAACGCTGTTAGTTCAATCGGAGTCAGTTTTTGATTATGAAACTAAAACAGAATCAGAGAGTGTGGCTGATGACAAGATAGAGATGTTGCAGAAAATGGCAGAGGATGGAATAGCTTATGCTCAATATCTTATAGGTTCCGTTTATGTCAGTGGTGACTTGGTTGATCAAGATAAAAAAAAGGCCGCCAAATGGTATGAACAAGCTGCATTACAGGGATTGGCTAATGGGGAGTGCGGTTTGGGAATTAGCTGGTACGAAGGATGGAGGGGGGAGCCGGATTATGTTAAAGCGTATGAATGGTTTTTTCGAGCAGCTGAAAAAGAGCATGACAAAGCACAATACTATCTAGGAAAAATGTATGAACAAGGCCTGGGCGTTGACGTGGATATGGACAAAGCATTGCAATGGTTTGAAAAGTCAGCAAAAAATGGTTATAGAAAATCACACCAATGTTTAAAGAATTATAACCGACATGTGACAGTGAAACTTATGCAATGAAAGTATATAGCGTGTTTTTGTTTTTAGCATTGTTGCCGAATCTTTTACTTGCTGACTGGAAAGCCGAACGTGAATCGTTGGATAAGGTATACCCCGTAGGTGTATTTAGAATTTTTTATACACTGCAAGGCGAACATGCATTACCTCAAAATAATCGTAGAGATAGAAATGGCAATGAGGTACCAGACTATATTGAACTAATTGCTCTGAAATTACGTTCAGCAGATGTGCTTTTTCATAAAACCTTTGGTTTGATGCATCCTTTGCAAAGTCCACGCTATAGAGATGAAGTCCACTATATTGATGTTCATATGTTAAAAATGAAAAGTAAAGGCAGTGGCGGTGATGGGATTCATCTTTTCAAATACGAAGCATTACCGTTATCAAATGCAAAATCATTAGCAATTAAATTGTCCACAAGACTCCGAGATGGAAGTTTGACACCCTCTCATGAATTGTTTCATCTTTATCAGAATGGATACACCCTATTTAAGAATCGATGGTATACAGAAGGTACGGCCCGCTGGTCAGAGTATGTTCAGAAAAAAGGCACAGGATCCAGAAAGAGTTTACCCTCAACGGTTGAAGAAATGGAGGTGCTATTAGCACAGACTTATGACACCAAAAGTCTTTGGAGGCAACTGGCATACCTACTTGATAAAAATAGTGGCCATTTTAGTTATCCGCCGATTGCAAATGAAAGAGTGCCGGGATACCCGGGGGTAATTGAAGATAATCGAATCTATGGATATAACTTTATAAAAAGTTTTTTAGAGCAATTAGACTTGATGGATGACATTGCCTCTAATGCCTATGGCTTGCCTCATTATGAATGGCGTGAAAAGAGGCAGAAGTCAGAACTTAATAATGTTTATATTTTGTGTGGTTTAAAGCATGCGATTATAAATGAGAGTATGGGGATGGAGGCTAATAATGAGCTCAATAGTTTTTTACTGCTATTAGAAAAATATATGGATAATAGTTGTAAGGATAAAGTTAGTGCAAAATGAGAATATTATACTAACGGCAACAGAGTTGGAAGCTGTGACTGGGGGATACTGGGAGAATTTACCTGCTCAAGGAATAAATATAAAGTTTATTAATTATAGACGTGCAGGTGTAAAAGCAGGAGACCTGCATGTTTCATTAGATAAAATTGTTTGGTCTAAAGATAGAAACCGTGACTCAGTGTTAGAAAAAATATTTGCCAAAGGGGCGGTCGCTGTTGTTATTAGAAAAGATGTTCATATAAACACAGACAAACCTATATTACGTGTTGAAAATACAAAAAAAGCACTAAAATCCATTGCGAAAGCAAGCCGCCGGGCAACTAAAGCAACAAAAGTGTTGGTAACAGGGTCAGTTGGAAAAACAGGATTTAAAACACAACTTTATCATCTATTACACAATCAGTTTCCTACCAATGCGGTATTAAACAGTGCCAACAAGAATGTACCTATATGGCGTGCATTGAGCTGCATACGCACTAACGATCAAGTTGCTATTATTGAAGTTGCCGTACCAAAAGCAGGACGAGGGAAAAAGCGGGCACGTTGGGTTAGGCCGGATATATGTGTAATAACTGATATTGGATTAGAGCATATAACCGCACATGGTGGAAAACTTGAGAATGTCATTATTAATAAGGCAGAAGTTGCAAAAGGATTACAACCCGGCGGGAAATTTATCATTCCTGATAAAAAGGGCATCACCGACAAGCTGAGGCAAGAAATCAGTAGACATGGTGACTTTGAAATTTTCCTTTTTGGAGAGGATGACAGTTGTAATGGGCAGTTACTTAGCCAGAAATTTACTGGTTTTGGATGGGATATCAAAGCCCGTATTGAAGATAAAATTATTGAATACAGACTACCTTTACTAGAAGAATATGCGCCTTTAAGTAGTATAAGTGTGTTGTTAACGGCTTATCACCTTGGGGCAGATATAGATAAGAGTGTATTGGAATATAATGATTATCAGCAATATGATAGTAGTGGAAATTTTTTTAAACTAAAAAATTCAAAAGGTAACTTTTATCTTTACGACCAGAGTAAGCGGGGGGAAATGGATGCATTTAAAAGTACTTTACGGCTTATTTCCCGTATGGAACCCGCTGAAGGCGGTAGAAAAATAGCGATATTGTCAGAGTTTACAAATTTTGAAGAAGCCGATAAATCTATCATTAATATTAAAGAGTTTAGTGAATTAATAGATAGATCAGGAATTGATTTACTTTATACGACACACTATTTTACTGAACATATTAAAGTGCTAACTGATAAGTCAATTTGGAAAAATCATAGTATCGATATTGAAAATATTATTCCAGAAATTCTTCAGAGTATAGGAAATAATGATATTGTTTTTGTCCGAGGTACCTTAAAAAGTAATTTAAAAGAAATAGTCCAACAAATTTTTAAAAGTTGTGAAATACTTAAAAAGTATAATTAAATGGTCTAGAATTTATGATGTTAAAGAGCTTCTCTGGTTCCCACGCTAAGCGTGGGAACCCAAATCTGGGTGCTCTTGCATCTGGTGACGCTAGAGCATCATCTTATCCGTTCCAACGCACAGCGTAGGAATGAGAATACTTGTAAACATTAGGAATTGATTTATGCTGTTCACGCCAGGTCCAACAGAAATAGAAGCAGATTTAAGGGCGATTGCTGAGAAACCATTACCGTATTTTAGACACCCTATCTATTCAGATATGATTCTAGAATTAACTGATGGTTTTAAATATTTGTTTCAGACAGAGCAAGCACCACTTATTCTGACAGCATCTGGAACAGGTGTCATGGAAATGGCGATTCAGAATCTAACGAATACTAATGATAAAGTTGTCGTATTAAATTGTGGAACTTTTGGTCAAAAATGGGTGCAGATGTGTCAAGCATTTGGGCTGGAAGTAGTTGATATTGAAATTCCTTTTGGACAATTACCTAATCTGACATTATTAGAAAATGTCTTAACAGATGATGTTAGCGCACTGTTTGTTACAGCCCATGAAACTTCAACGGGCTTACTGAATGATATTCAAGCAATTGGAGAAATAACCCATAAAAAAGATATTCTATATATAGTTGATGCGGTAAGTTCAATTGGGGCAGATACGTTTTATATGGATAAATGGCATTGTGATTGTGCCATTGTCAGTAGTCAAAAAGCACTGGCTTGTATTCCAGGCATCAGCAGTATTGCGTTTAGTGAAAAGGCATGGGATGTGATTCCCTCTGTTAAACGGCATCGATATTATTTTGATGCAACCGAATATGCCAATAATGCGACTAGAGGTATGTTGCCTTATACTCCTGCGATGAATGTCACTTATATGTTGTACGAACGATTTAAACGTATTCAGGCGATAGGCTTGGATGAATATATCTGTCAACATGCGGTAAAAGCCAATGCCTTTAGAGAAAAACTGCTTTCTATTGGAGATTATTCTCTGTTTGCCGAGAGAATGACAAATTCACTTACTTCAGTTGTATTACCTGAAAGCTGTAAAATGCATGATGTAATTGAATATATTAGGAATAAGTATGAATGGTATGTTGCTCCTAACCCGACTCAGGATGAAAGTTATTTGCGTGTTTCACACATGGGAGATTTATCTGTAGATAATTTGGTTTTATTAGCAGAAAGAATAGATGAAGCTTGTGACTTTTTAACATCAAACTAATGATTGCAGTTGTAATATTTATATTAAATTTTGTTGTATTCTCTCCTTTATATGCAGCAACAATGCCAATCTTTGATGTGCATTTTTCAGTTTTAACAAAAAATAAAAAAGCACATAAAAAAGCCACATTACAGCAATTAAAAAAAGAGGTGGATATATTAAATCAGTATTTTATAACTGAAGCCGGTGAGAAAATAATTAACTTTAAGTTTAAATCAGCCCATTTATTTGATGAAATAAATGCTTCAGGGTGTGACTTTAAAAGGCTGGGTGATTCAAAAATAAATATTACCGCTAAACAAGCTAAAGAACAGTATTACGCCTGTAATGATGAAAAAATAAGAGATCCATTAGCAATCAATATTTTTATAGTAGACAGCTATTCTGAAAAATATGGTTTTGAAAAGTATACAACATCAGTGGGAGCATTTAATTCCGGTAACCAGCCGTATATGCTACTTGACTGGGCAAGGCTTGATCATACAAAACTAAGTCCAGAAGAGCATGAGATGGGGCATTGTTTTGGGTTAGGTCATATTTGTAACGTAAATGCTACCAGAGATTCTGATACTAATATCATGGCCAGTACCAGTCAATGTAAGGGCAGCATGGGGTTGAGGAATATTGGATTCAATCAAGAGCAAGTCAAGATCATTAAAACTAATGCAGGGATTATTACTAAAAACTTTGAAAAACAATATAATAAATATAAAATTTTAGATGTTTTTTTAAAGCAAGGTGGTTTACATTACTCAGACTTATCATCTCCAGATTATCAGCATGTTTATATATATAATAATTTTAGGATCCTTTATTCGACTCAAGGTAAAAATAAATTAGAATTTCAAACTGACTTAAATAAAAACACTATCCCCGATAGTGTTGAAAACTATATGTTGCAACTTGTGTTAGGGAAAGTAGTGCTAACTAACTACTTAGGTTTTGATGACCCTCTTTTGAGTAAAAAAAGCTTATCAAATAAAAGAGGTGCAAAATATATAGATGTTAAAATTAGAGAAATAAAAAGCAAGGCTTACACTACTAATAAAAATATAGTAGATAATTTTAATATTTATAAGAAAAATGGATTATATTCAAAAAATGTAATATCCATTACATTAAATAGACACCTGGATAGTAATAACCTTTATTTGATACATGAATTGTTTCATGCCTATCAAAACGCTAAAACGCGCTTAAGGAATGATTGGTTTTCAGAAGCAACTGCAAATCTGGTAGAAAACTTAGTAAAAAACGGAAAACATTTACCCGTCAAAGACTATACTTTACCGAGTACAGCAAAGGATTTAACAGCGTTGTTTAAGATGGGTTATAACGCAATGCCATTTTGGGGAAAAATTTCTTATTTGTGTCAACAGCCCAAGCCCAACTCTTATACGTTACCAAACATCAAGCCGCTTAATTTTTTTAGTACCCAGGTAAATAGTCAGCAGCAGAATTGGGGGCTTTTTTTAAAAACTTTATTAGAAAACCTGGAAAAACAGACAGCAATTGCAACTAAACAACAAGGTGATTTGAGAAGGTTTATATCAAAGTGGGAATGGCCTTATGCAGAGCAAAAGTCTAAAAAGAACAATAAGTATATTTTAACCGCTGTGACCGATAGTATGAGTAGTGTCTGCCCATCAGATAATCAAGAGATTAATGGTTTCTTAAAATTAGCTGCCAACTACTTAAATATTACAGCAGAAGAATTTTCAAGCTCTGAAACACAACAATTTATGAAGAGTTTTCAAAAATGCGATAGTAGTAAAGTTAAAGTAGATAAAAACGGAATTTTATATTCTGATTATTTTGATCCAAAAACAAATACAATTAATTTATCGAAGTTAGATTGTTCTAATAAAGGATTGGAAGATGAGGACTTAAAAGGGTTTTCCATTATCGAACATATTAGTGGAAATATTTATCTGCATAGAAATAAGCTAACTAAATTACATTTTGATAACTTAAAAACGGTAGGTGGAAAAATAACACTATCATTTAATAAACTTAAATCATTATCAAGTTTAGAAAAACTGGATAGTGTGGGTAATTATATTAGCTTACAAAAAAATAAAAATTTAGATGATATATCTGCTTTAAGAAACTTAAGGAAAACTACGCAGTTATATATAGATAATAGAAAATTTAACAAACCCATTCCAATGGGTTCTGTTTTTTGTAATGAAAACACAAAAATCAAAATTAATAAGTTAACAGATAAATCTTTGGTTTGTGAATAATAAACCGGTTAGATAATTAATAGTTCAGCATTTTAGAGGATGACTATATGAAAGTACTAATTTTAGCTGCAGGTATAGGAACAAGGATTAGTCGGCATTTAAAAGGGCAGCCAAAATGTTGTGTGGATCTGGATGGAAAACCTTTGATATGGCATACCTTCAATACATTTAATAAGCTTAATTTTCATGATATTGCGATAGTAACAGGATACGAAGAGCAGTATATATTTAATGAGCTAAAGGGTTATGTTTATAAATCATATCGTAACCCATTTTATAGTGTGACTAATTCATTGGCATCCATGTGGTTTGCAAAAGATTTTATCGATGAAAATGATGATTTATTGATCTTAAATGGAGATCTTTTTTTTGAAGATTCGGTACTGAAAAGTATTGTAGACGTTGATAAATCACCTGTTTTTTTATCTGATTGCTCCAGAATTGAAGATGCGGATTACCGGTTTTATAGTGAAGGTGATAGGTTGCTAAGGTATGGGAAAGACCTTTCAAATGAAGAAACGACAGGTGAGTATGTTGGTATTGCTAAAATCAATAGAAAAGATATACCTTTAATGAAAAAAAGATTGGATATGTTGGTAAATGATGGACAACATACTATGTGGTGGGAAGATTTATTCTATAGTTCCATAGAAGACGGTGAAAAAGTTTATATAGAAGATGTTAAAGGTAAGTTCTGGGCAGAAGTTGATTTTATTGAAGATTATAAGCGAATTCTAGAATATATCGAAAATAAGGATATTCAAGCTTTTTGCAAAGAAAAGACTGTTGAAATAAAACAAAAATATGGAAAAAAATAATAAGAAAAAACCCTTGGATGGAATACAGTGAATAATGGTCTAAGTGATTTAAAAAGATTTGATAAACGACAACTGTTTCGGTTTTTTGTTGATGGCCGCTTTCAAAAAAAATATAACGGTTGGACAGGTTATGAAAGTCAGGAAGCAGGGTCTACGGATGGAATGCTTCGTGGTTATAAATTCATGCTTGAGAATTTTGATATCTCGGAAGGTATCAGCCTACATTATTTAAGAAATTTGCATCATGCTTGTATGTTTAATGTGTACTCTACTTTAAGCGAGTCGGCACCAGGTGATTTGCGTTGTGAACAAACCGGGTTTAAATTTTTCTCATCACGTACAACCATAGAGTTTTTGAAAGAGCTTTTTGAAATAAGAGCGAATGACAATATTAAGCTTTTTCATAATGGAGGTTTTGAAAAACCAGCTAAACAGCTAAATATTTACACTGTTTATAAAGGCTTAATGAAGCGAAAAAGGCTGCAATTTAATCCATGGTACCCAGAATTAGATGAAAAAACCAAGGCTGACTTTGAACAAAAAGGGTCTCTAGTCGAATTTTATCAAGCGAAAAGCTATATTCAGCTGCAGTTTGCAATAAAACTGGAATCTATCGTAGAGCGTTTTAATAATGGAATGACTCAATGGCATGCAGATGATGACAAAATTTTATTAATTGCAGGGTTTATTCAAGAAGTTGAGTTATTACATCCTTTTCCTGATGGCAATTGTAGAACGTTACAAACATTAACTAATCACCTGTTAATGTTTCATGGTTTTATGCCTTCAATTATAGAAAACCCGAATTATGATGGTACATATTCAAGAGCAGAGTATGCGCAGGAGATTAGAAACGGAATAGAACAGACTCAAAAACTGTTAAACGCGCCAGAAAGTGTAGTCTATGATTACTCAATTAAAAATGCATCGGCTGAAGATATTGAGGCTTTTTCTATTAAAGCCAAAGTATTGGTTGAGGTGATAGAAAAGGTAAAACAGCCTGCACTAAAACTCGATGATATATACTTGAATTCTAACAATTTTTCCAGGATAGTGCCCGGAAAATGGTTTGGCAACAGCGATACACTCCAATTTCAAGGTGTTGGTGCACATAGTAACATTCAGCCAGGTTATATTTGTTTTTGTGTCAGACTGGAGGACTGGAGGAAACAAGGTCACGATGTAAATACTATTGTTAAATACCTGAATAATATTTTTGATAATGGTGCTTTAGCTATAGTTGTTGATAGAGAAGAGTATACAAAAAAACTGGATAAACCTTTATATGTTGTTGACGATGTTTCTTCTGCATTACGGACAATAGCAATAACTGTTAGAGAAGAAGTAAACCCCAAAACAGTTTATGTGGGTGGCACAGTAGGAAAAACGGGATTTAAAACGCAATTAGCGCATATTATGAATCCTATTGCTCAAACCCATGCGGCTATTAATAGTGGTAATATTAAATTACCTATCCTTTACTCTCTTTCCAGCCTACATAAAAACGATAAAGTAGAAATTGTAGAAGTCTCTGGAGCGGCTAAATATAGCTGGGGAGTGAGTCGAAGCAAAATTATATCACCTGATATCTGTGTTATTACCAACCTAGGTCAGGTGCATATGGATATTCATAAAAATATTGAGGGCTTGCTTAAAAATAAAGCAGCGGCTGTTAATGGCTTACGCAGTGGAGGCGTGTGTATCATCAACCAAGATGCTGAATATTATGATGACTTTCGAAAAGTTGTAAACCAGCTAAGGAATGATATTAGTATTGTTACTTTTGCAGAAAGCAATGCCGATGCATTCATTATTTTCAAAGATTATAATAAGCAGCGACATGGTTGGGATATTGTTGCTCAAATAGAAAATGAAAAAGTATCCTATTTCATCCCTTTCTTTCAAAGCCACATGCCTGTTCAAAGTGTTGGTGCACTGCTAACGGTTAAAAAACTGGGTTACAGTGTCGAACAAGCAGCAATGAATTTTGATGGTATAAAGTCATTTGAGACCATGGGCAGGCTTTTTGAAATTACTATTGATGATAGCAAAAAAATACTTTTCTATGATCAGTCTTTAAGAGGGGCGATACAAGGAA
Source organism: Methylococcaceae bacterium (assembly GCA_048595505.1). Taxonomy (GTDB): domain Bacteria; phylum Pseudomonadota; class Gammaproteobacteria; order Methylococcales; family Methylomonadaceae; genus QPIN01. The sequence goes on along the minus strand of JBJPGG010000005.1, from coordinate 12,967 downwards.
TGCGCTCAGCTTTTAATGATTTGAAAAACCTAAAATCAACAGGAAAAATTATCGCTTTGCTAGGCGGAACTTCAATTGAAGAAAATGATGATTTTACCAAACAACAACATAAACAGATGGCTGATTTGCTGAACAATAGCCCAATAGATAAATTTTATACCACAGGGCCTTATCTTGACTATATGCTTGATAGTTTAGATGAAACAACTAAAGCAAAGCATGTAGAACATAATGATAATCGAGATGCACTAGTCAAGCAGATTCAACAACAGATAGAAGATGGTGATCTTATATTTGTGATGGGTAGTGCCTATTTGCGTTTAGGGGATGTAGGCTCGGCTATTCTGGCTTTTGGAAAGCGACAATTGATAATGTAGTGTATGAATACTAAATCGGAGACTATCTATATAACACCTCAGATACTTGAAAAAATCACTGGTGGAAAATGGATTAATTATGATGAAAGCCTTAGATTCACAGGTGTAGCTTCACATGGTGTTATAGGGAAAGATAATATAAGTTTTGCTATTGCAACAGAGTATTGGCGAAATAAAAAAGGGGTTGACGTTGAAACTGAATTATTAAAAATTTTCAAAAAAGGTGCGTCAGCTATAGTGGTTGATCGTAGTGAATATTGCCGCTTTTTTAATCGGCCTATGCTGGTTGTTAGTGATGTAAATGAAGCAATGAAAAAAGTGGGTGTTTCTGTTCGTGAAATGCTCAACCCACAAACAGTATTGGTAGCGGGGAGTGTTGGGAAAACAGGATTTAAAACGCAGTTAAAGCATATATTGCAACCAATGGCCAACACACATGCCGTTATTAACAGTGCAAATGTCAAATTGCCAATCCTCTATTCGCTGGCGAGCCTAAGAGAAGATGACCAGGTGGAAATAGTAGAAGTTTCCGGCGCTGCAAGATATCAAGTGGGTATTGAACGTAGCACCATTGTACAGCCTGATATCGTAGTCTTTACAGATACCAGCCTAAATCATATGCGTGTACATAAAACGCAGGAAAACTTTTTTAAAGCAAAAGCATCAGCTGTGGTGGGTATGCGTCCAGGGGGCTGCTGTATTCTAAATGCTGATGCCGAGAACTATAAAGAGATAGCGTTAGAAATAAAAAACTTTCGCGATGATATCAGCGTATTTACCTTTGCAGAAAATAAAGCTGATGCCACTATTGTTTCTAAAATATTTAATAATCAAATGTTGCGCTGGGAGATAACTGCGCAAATAGAAGATCAACGTGTTAGTTACTTTACTCCCTTATTTCAAAGTCATGCACCATTACAAAGTGTAGGGGCTTTGCTTGTTGTGAAAAAGTTAGGCTACGATGTCCAAAAAGCGGCAAGCAATTATTCGGAATTAATTTCTTATGAAACGATGGGGAAACTGTTTGAAATGACAGTGTCAGAGAATAAAAAAATTCGTTTTTATGATCAATCGTTGCGTGGTGCCTTACAAGGAATGCGAACTGCATTTGAAGATTTAAAAAACCTTAAATTAGAGGGAAAGATAGTTGCTGTATTAGGTGGCTCGTCTATAGATGAGGACGGAGAATTTACCAAAACTCAGCATCAAGAGATGGCTACTTTGGTGAATCAAAGTCCAATCGATAAGCTGTATACGACGGGTCCATATCTAGACTATATGTTTGATAAACTGGATCAACAGACAAAGAAAAAACTAATTATACACACTGATAATAGAGATGAAATTATCAGCCTACTTAAACAAGAGTTAGAGGATGGTGATCTTCTGTTTGTGATGGGTAGTTCCTATTTGAAACTTGAAGATATTGCAAAAGGAATTCTAGCTTTTGGTAGCTATCAGCAACGAATATAAACGATGAGAAATATTACTATTAATGTTGTGGGTGACTTTATATTGTCTCGCCGTATGCATCGTGTGTATGAAGATGAAACAGCAAAACAGATATTGAATGACAGTTATGACATATTTCAACAAGCTGATTTAAATATATGCAACCTAGAGACAGTTATAACGAATAAAGGGACTCCTTATCCAAAAGGGGAGAAAAACCCGTATTATTTTAGATGCAGCACACGACTGGCAAAGTTACTGGTTGATTCAAATATTCATGCAGTCACAACGGGTAATAATCATGCTATGGATTATGGGCCGGTGGGTATTGAATTTCAGAACAAATTTCTGGATCAATTGAACATACCACACCCAGGTAGTGGCAGTAACCTGGAGCAGGCCAAAAAAGTAGCCTATTTAGAAGTAAATGAGCTTGTAATTGCTTTGATTAGCTTTAGTAGTGTTAAACCCAAAACATTGAATGCCACCACTGAAAAGGCTGGAGTTTTTTATATATCGCCTATTTCATCCATCACTACCGAGCTTGCCGATATTGTTAAACAAGCAAAGGCCAAGGCCGATATAGTCATCGTCTCACCCCATTGGACAGAAAATTGGGAAACAGAACCAGAAGCAGAGCATAGAAAACAAGCCAAAATGCTTATAGACTTGGGTTGTGATGCAGTTTTAGGCCATTCATCTCATTTGTTGATGGGTATGGAAATCTATAAAGAAAAGCCTATTGTCTATGATATGGGAACCTTCTTGGTCGATACCATAGCAGGGCATCAGGATTTGAAATATTCAGGACTGTTTCAGTTACAAGTGGAAAATAAGTGTATTACAAAAATGAATGTTTTCCCCGTCAAGTTAAGCAACGGACATGTCCATTTAGCGGAAGGAAGTGATAGGGAAAAAGTATTTAATAAAGTTTTAAGTTTGGGGGTAACAGAGTCACGCGTTAATTTTTTCGAGGAATGTTTAACCATCGATTTAATGCCAACACCTAAGCCAATAGCAATTAAAGATAATAAGGACCTTACTAGGGTAACGAGACATCCTTCTCCACAGAATAACATCAGTTTATTTACCCAAAAACCAGATGTTGTGATGGATATTAAGCCTGAATGGTGTAATAGGTTTTTGCCCATTGAGATGGAAAACGGTTATACGTTTTTAGGTTTTCATACTGTTGAATCATTTAGAGCAGGTTCAGGGTTTTTACTTTTTGTTGCATTCAGAGTAGGGCGGCTGCAAGCTAGTGAAAACTATGAAATAGAAATAGTAGGTGAATCTGATTACGGATCTACATTCAAATATCTACATCCATTGTCAAACGGTGTTTATAATTCACTCTTTTGGCAACAAGATGAAATATTAAAAGATGAAGTTAATGTCAGGGTAAATAGACGTGTTGATCCTGGTCGATATAAGCTTTATTTTGGTATTAAAAATGTTGATACAGAACAGTATATTAAAACCCTAGGGGGAGATGATCATCTATTGTTTTCTGATATTTATATTTTGCCCGAGTTAATTTCTAATTTAGCATCTGGTATAGACTGGAATGGCCAATTGCCGGCTGATGTTAAGAAAAAATTTAAGGTTGAATTTATGGAAAACCCAGAACAAAATTTGTTTGCCGGAGTAAGAAAATCACTAATGGGTGAAAATGGTTTTGATAAAAACTTTTCTTTCCGTGCCATAGAGCTAAAGTATCAATTCAACAAAAGTGTCTCTTTAATTTACTTAACCCTTTTTCAGGAAAAAACGGGCTGGGTAAGGTGGGGCAGTCGTCGCCCGCAGTTGAAGCAAGCATTACAAAGAAATATAGAGAAGATCTCTGTAAAAAAAGGCTTTTCTAACTATGATGTTATGAATTCAGAAAAATCAGGGATGTTAATAGAAATGGTGATTGAAAAGAAAGAGCACGATATTCAACAGCTGCTATTGGATGAATATTTATATCAACAGAATGGTTTAGGTTTTGAATTTATTTTAGATGGAAAAGTGGATGATCTTTATACTAGTTCTGAATGTCGCTATTATAATCTTTACACCAATAGACAAAAAATAGCGTTTGCATTGATAAGCAGAGGGATAAATGATTTTGATGACTTAAAGCAATATATAGATAAGCATTCTGAAAATATCACTTTCAATCATGTAACTAGCATTGCATTGCTTGATTATCAGGATAAAACAACAGTTTATAACGGCGAGTCAACAATTGATTCATTGCTTTTTTCATAGATTTTATCTATGTGAACTATGCAATTTGTAGGAGCATCGGCTGCTCCTACAAAAAAATACTGTAATAAACATGCTGAGTAGTTACAATTACTTATTCTGAATGTTAAAAAAACATCTATCTCATGGCCACAGATTTTTTCCTCTACGATACCGAGCAATTAAACACTTTAGCTACAGCAGATACAGTTAAAAATGGCTTAGCATATTTTACCGAAAACCGTGTGTTTGAATTGGATGCACAAGAAAACCAGGTAACAGCGCAGGTAGAAGGCTCAATTAAAGATCAACCGTACTGGGTTGAATTATCTAAATATGAGGATGAGTTACAGTGTGATTGTGATTGTGAATCAGATGAAAGGGTCTGTAAGCATGGCATCGCGACGTTATATAGTTATGCAGAACAGTGTATCAATAGAGATGAAGATAATATTGGCGGAGCAATAGATGAAGCGATTAAAGAACGTATCAAAAAAGGCCGAAACGAAGTCAATGTTAAGTTAATCAGTGGCAACCTGGCTTTTGGTGTTTGGCAGGCTAAATCTATTATCTCTGCAACCTACAGAAAAGTTTCATATCACGTTTATATTCGATCATTAGATCAACGGAAAAATTATTGTACTTGCCCGGATTTAGCGACCAATCGGTTAGGTACTTGCAAACATATTGAAGCGGTTTTGCATTATGCAAAAAAACAGCCAGACTATAAACAGTTATTAGCGCAGGGTTCTCCTACATCCTTTGTTTATTTGGCTTGGGAATCATCGACAGACCCTGTTATTCGTTTGCATAAGGCCGAACAAATAGAGGGGAACTTAGCGGATGAGTTGGCAGAGTTTTTTGATTCAGAAAATCGCTTCAAAGGTCAGTTAACGGATGACTTTAATTATTTTGTAGAAAAGTTTAATGCCAATGAAGATTTATTCATTGGTGATGATGCGCTGCTTTATGTCAGGCAATGTGCTGCAGATGCTGCTCATCAGCTTAGAGCGCAAGCGATTTCACAGCAAATTTTACAAGCGAATGGTGTATTACCTGGAATAAAAGCCCGGTTATTCCCCTATCAGACAGAGGGCGTTGCTTTTTTAGCCTCACGTGGTCGTGCATTATTAGCCGATGACATGGGGCTGGGGAAAACCTTGCAGGCAATTGCTGCTTCTACATGGCTGGCTGATCATGCCGGAGTTAAAAAAGTGTTAGTAGTCTGTCCCGCCTCTTTAAAGCACCAATGGGCCAGAGAAATAGAAAAATTCACCTCACAGCGTGTACAAATTATCCAAGGTGGAGTGGAAAGCAGGCAAGTGCAATACCGGGCAGATGCGTTGTTTTACATTGTAAATTATGAATTAGTGCTGCGTGATTTAACCGTTATTAGAGAATCCTTAAAACCGGATTTGCTGATACTGGATGAAGCGCAACGGATTAAAAACTGGCGCACTAAAATTGCATCCACTATTAAATTAATTTCATCACGTTATGTTTTTGTGTTGACGGGCACGCCACTGGAAAACAGAATTGAAGATTTATATAGTCTGTTACAAGTTGTTGATGCTAGAGTTTTAGGGCCTTTATGGCGCTGTTTGCTGGATTTTCATGTCACTGATGAACGTGGCAAAGTGATTGGTTATCGTAATCTGTCAGAGCTACGTCGTCGTATTAGCTCAGTGATGTTAAGGCGTAACCGCAGTCTAGTGAGTGATCAGTTACCCGATAGAACAGAAGTGCGTCTAGATATACCGATGACAGAAGTACAACAGGACATCCATGATTCAGCATTGTCTAGTGCAGGTAGATTGGCCCAGATAGCTAAACGTAGACCGCTAACGCCCGCTGAATCAAACAAAATGATGGCTGTATTACAGCAAGCGCGTATGGCCTGTAATGCTGCGGGCTTAGTTGATAAAATCACCGAAGGCTCACCTAAACTGGATGAACTGTCTCGTTTGTTAGAGGAATTATGTCTGCAAAGTAATCGCAAAGTTGTGGTTTTTTCTCAATGGGCCATGATGACAGAAATGGTTGAATCATTAGTGCGTTCATTAGAGTTAGGCAGTGTACGGCTATATGGGGGAATACCTACGCATAAACGCGGTGCTTTGATGGACAAATTCCAAAATGATGATGCAACACAAGTATTTATTTCAACAGATGCTGGTGGAGTAGGACTAAATTTACAATCAGCGACAGCGTTAATAAATCTAGATATGCCGTGGAATCCAGCGGTATTGGATCAACGGATTGCACGGATTCATCGTTTAGGACAAAAACAAAAAGTACAAATTTTTCTATTATTGGCTGCAGACTCATACGAACAGCAAGTGGCTAACCTGGTTAAGGGCAAACGTGATTTATTTGACAATGTCATTAGCCCGGATGCCACAGAAGATGTGGTCGGTGTTTCCAAAAAAATGTTGCAAAGTATTATTGATGATTTAACACCGACAGAGCAAGAAACTGTTGATACTCAACAGGCTGAAAAAAGTGAGGCGCTTACTGAAAAAACGCAAGCCCCAACAAAAGATGAACAGACTAGCAAGTTTCAGGAAGAAGATAATAGCCAGGTTCAGGTTTTAATCAGCAAGATTCAAACAACGTTTAACACTCGTATAGAGCGTATTTTGGCGTCAGGCGGTGGTTTGCTGGTTGTGCTAAACCAGTCAGAACAGGATGATGATAACTTAGCGCAACAGTTATCAGAAAATGAGCTGCCAGTGGTAGTGATAGAAGCCAAAATATTGAGTAATCTACTACGCTTGGGAACAGCGTCGCCCGTAGCGGATGCAAAAGTTATTTTTCAAGCGGAAGAAAGCCAGCAAAATAGTGTTAACCCATTGCTTAAAATAGTACAGGATAAATTACGTTCAGCAGAAATTTTGGTTGAACAGCAATGCTATGCTGGCGTTATGGAAATATTGCTTTCCACCATGTTAGCATTAGCTACCTTAGCAAGTGGTCAAAAACAAGTCCCCACACTGGAAAAAGCAACGGTATGGTTATATAGTGATGTTTTACCACACCAATTGATGACAGCAGATCAAGTATCATCCATAGTAAAAGTGATCTCTTTAAGTCAGAATATAGATGTACCGGAACCGTTAATTCAACAGGCATTGGCAGATACACAGGCATTACTTGCACAGTATGGGTAACGCGTTTTCTGGTTTGTACGTGGTAATCCTTAGCTGGGCGCTACAGCGTTCCCATGTATTCTAATGTACAGCGTTTGAATGAGAAAACTCAATGAAAGACAATAGGAATCTTATGAAATATCCTGAAATAATACATCATGGTGCAGTTAATGGGGTCACAGGCTCTTGTCATCAATTACAGATTGATGACAAAAATGCTGTGTTAATTGACTGTGGATTATTTCAGGGTGCAGAATCCTCAAGAAAAGGTTCTGGTGAAGCTCATCTAGAAATCGAATTTCCTATCAAAAACATTAGGGCTTTATTAGTGACCCATTGTCATATTGACCATGTCGGCCGTATTCCTTATTTAATGGCAGCAGGTTTTAAAGGACCTATCTATTGTTCTGAACCCACTGCGGCTCTATTACCTCTAGTGCTTGAGGATGCTTTTAAAATAGGGTTTACTAAAAACAAACAGTTAATTAAAAAATTTCTAAAACGTTTAAGCAGTCGAATTATTGCTGTACCTTACGCGAAATGGCAGAACATAGCCTTAACGGGAGGTAAAGACAATAAGCTAAAAATAAAATTTAATCCGGCTGGACATATATTAGGGTCGGCTTATATTATCTGTGATGTGAAATCTGCTAAACAGCAACAACGAATTACTTTTTCTGGTGACTTAGGTGGGCCTCATACACCATTATTACCCAACCCTAAACCCCCTAAAAAAACAGATGTATTGGTATTGGAAAGTACCTATGGTGATCACAACCATGTTAATCGTAAAGATAGAAAAAACCAGTTAAAAAAATTGATTATTCGATGCTTAAAAAATAATGGCGTTATTTTAATACCAGCTTTTAGCATAGGTAGAACACAAGAGTTACTGTATGAACTGGAAGAAATTATCTATCAAAATAAAGAACAGAAAATTCACCAGCGATTGCGTTGGGATGACCTGGAAATTATTGTAGATTCTCCTTTAGCAAGTAAATTTACCAAGGTCTACAAAACCTTAAAACCCTATTGGGATGCAGAAGCAAAAGTTAAACTAATTAACGGGCGACATCCTTTGTCATTTGAACAATTAACCACTATTAATAAGCATAAGGAACACCTTGCGACAGTTGAGTATTTAAAGAAAACAGCTCGGCCATGTATTGTTCTAGCAGCAAGCGGAATGTGTGCGGGTGGTAGAATTGTTAATTATCTAAAAGCGTTGATAGAAGATCAACGCACCGATATTTTGTTTGTTGGGTACCAAGCCTCAGGTACTACAGGGCGAGTTATCCAACAGTTTTCTAAAAAGCATGGTTATGTCAAAATGGACGGAAAACGGTACGCTATTAATGCAGGTGTTTATAACTTAACCGGTTATTCTGCTCATGCTGACCAAGCAGCATTGATTCGTTTTGTTAGCAGAATACAGCACAAACCAAAAGAGATTAGACTGATTCATGGCGATGAGCAGGCTAAGAGTGAACTGCAAATAAGTTTACAGGATTTATTTCCTGAAATTAGAATTTGGATTCCATGAAATTAGGATAAGACATGAAACTCTCTGGTTTACGCTGTGCGTGCTAACCTATTCCTGGACGCTCCATCGTCCCGTGATGCTGGAGTGTCAGTCCATGCATTCTAACGCACAGCATTGGAACGAGAATAATGATTTTTCTAGATAAAGTGTTGAAACAATAAAAATAAGCTATAGTTGTTAACAATAAACATGACAAAGGTAATCATAGTGAGTAATGCACTCTTGCAGGAAGCATTTCCAGAAATGCAAACAGAAATCAAACAAGCCCAGCGATTAACTCAGCAGGGTGACTTGATCCAGGCGGAAGAAATTTACCATACTGTTTTGAAGCAACAAGTTAATTTTCCACCGGCTTTATATGGTTTGGCTGGGTTAGCTGAAAAAATAGATGAACAGGAAGTTCAAGAAGATTTATTGCGCAGAGCAATAGCACAAATAAAAGATTCAGATGATCGCAATAAAAAAGGATTGGAAGCTATTTGGTTAACAGAATTGGCTGAGATCTTGATTAAACAAGGGCGGCAAAATGATGCCAAGCAATGTATTAATGAAAGTGAAAGAGTTATACGAGAAAATTTAACAAAAGATTAGACATCGTTTTGCTTGGCTCCTGATTTTTTTTATGTCTTGTTAACTTACAAGACAAAAGCTTCCAAGGGAGGGGAGTCGACCCCCAAAGAAGCTTTCGCTTTACTACTAACCTTGCAATAAAGAGAGTACGCCTTGAGATAGTTGGTTAGCCTGAGCCAACATCGCAGTACCCGCTTGTTGCAAAATCTGGTTACGTGTTAATTCAGCTGTTTCAGCAGCAAAATCAGTATCCTGAATTCGAGACCGTGCAGCACTTAAGTTTTCAGTTTGTACAGACAAGTTGGAAATAGTTGATTCCATTCGGTTTTGAATTGCACCCAGATCAGCCCGAGTCGTATCAATCTGTTGTAAAGCTCCATCAACAATATCTATTGCTTTGTTAGAACCGGCAACACTGGAAATGTCTATAGTACTGACAGATTCAAGTGAACTAGATAATAAAATATTGGCATTACCAGAAAATAAACCACCGCTAACAGCATCTACATCAGAACTGATACTGAATGAAACCGCAGTTGATTTAAACTCAACATTTCCGCCAATAACGGTTGAATCCATTGCTGAGCTAGATGAATTGGCTATCAGGTTAATTGTTCCTGCTTCACTCCCCGTCACACTCATAGCTACTTGAGATGTAGCTGCGGCAGAACTATTAAAGTCCAGAATTTTAATGTCTTCACCTGTATCATTAGTTAGCTCAATGTTACTCTTGGTTATATCTAGTTTTGCTACGATACCGGTTTTACCCGATTGGTCATTAATTGAATTAGCCAAACTAGTGAGGTCATTGGTTTTAACATTAGCAGAAATAGGAATACTATTGCCCAATGGATCAACTATTTTAAATGAAACAACACCGTCATGCGTTAATCCACTTAATGTCGCAGTGGTGCTTGCAGTAGCATTAACCCCGGTAGTATCAGAAACTTTATTGACCAGAACAGCAATATCTCTAGCAGATGCATTTTCTGCTATGGAGAGTGTTTGAGTCGCATTGGTTCCAGTAATTGTTAGGTTTTGAGCAGCAATATTGTTGCCGTCTGAATTGTCGGCGCGACCAAGGGAACTGGTTACTGAAGTAAGTCCCCCTGCAGTTAAATTGTCTAAAATACTATCTCCTGAAGGAGAATTGTCAACCGATGATTTTAGAGTGTAACCTTGGTCCAGAGCGATAGTTAATGTGCCAGTTTTTACTGTAGAATGAGTGCCATCTTCAATTAATTCAACGCCACCAAAACTCAATTTATCTGCGCTGTTTTCTGCTTGTGCAAAGGCTGTATTTCCAGAGCTGGTAGTAATAGAAACAGGGGACGTTGTGCCGGCTTGGTTGTTTTGAATAGAAAGGGTAGATGTGCCCGGTGTTGCGCCAGTTTCAGTAAGCTGACTAATCGTTACACTTTTTCCGGCTGTACCAATCGTTGTAATTGTATTATTTGTTGGATCATAAGTAATGGTTGCCGTATCGGTAGAACCTTTAATAGTAAAGGTATTATCACCATTATTAGTGAGTTCGGTAGGATTTGCTAGTGCGTATGTTGCCAAGCTATCGAAAATAGACTTAGCTGTATCAATACCACTACCCCCAACTACAGTTCCAGCTGTGATAGTGGTGCTGTCAAAAGTGAAATCCAGTGAAACGGATGTGACACTAGCACCTAAGGAAACTGGGGTCGGTACATTGGAAATTGTCAAAGAGACGTTATCAACAGTATCGAAAGTATCAATACCTAAATTGACACCACTGACACTATTGATTGACTGGGTAGTGGCATCATAACTAAGGTCAGTATCTGTGTTTTTAGTGTTAATCGAATCAACTGCTGTTTGTAGAGCAGCATTAAAATCATCTGTAAAACTGGCAGGGGAATAAGTTACTGCAACGTTTGCAGTTTGTCCTGCACCATCACCTGTTGTAATAGTAAAAGAAACAACATCACCTTCAGCAAAATCAGCACCGTTAGTTAATGCTGTTAAGTCAAAAGCGGCACTATTGGAAGCAATTGCATTAACACCGGTGATGGCTGTTAAGTCTTTGGCTATAAGAGATGCATCGCGGTTATTATTTGTAGAGATAATACTTAATGCTCCACTGGTTGTACCAGTAGGAGAGGTAACTGTAAGAGTTTGTGTGTTAATCAGCGTGGCTAGTGCGGCTTGAGAGCTTGTGTTGGCAACAGCACCAGCATTCATAGCATTGGCATTAACAGCAGCAGAAGAGCTACTGGTTGCCATTTCAATACCCAAAGTAGCATTATTAGTGGAAACTTTTTCTATGCCTAAATTAGTTGAAGTGGCCTCAGCAATGGAAACACTAAGTGATTGATTTGCATCAGCTCCAATATGAAAAGACTGAGCCTGAAACGAGCCATCTAATAATTTTAAACCATTAAAAGAGGTGGCATCAGAAATTCGGTCTAATTCAGCAACCAATTGATTAACCTCAGCTTGCAGACTTAAACGGTCTGAAGATGAATTGGTTGAATTGGCTGCCTGAATAGCAAGTTCACGAACACGCTGTAATATATTGGTACTTTCACCTAAAGCTCCCTCAGCTGTTTGTGCTAAAGAAATGCCATCATTGGCATTTCGGCTAGCCTGAGTGGATCCTCTGATTTGTGCAGTCATTCGGTCAGAAATAGCAAGGCCCGCTGCATCATCTTTTGCGCTGTTAATACGCAGCCCAGACGATAAACGTTGCAGCGAGGTGGCAAGACCCCCTTGTGATCTATTTAAGTTGCGCTGCGCGTTAATCGAGGCAACATTGGTATTAATTACTTGTGGCATTTTATTGACTCCTCAATAAGTTATTTTTCTGTCACAGTGGTTACAGCATCTTGAATGCCAATGTTGTAATAATACCTATAAAACAATATGTTAAATGTAATGTGGGAGTGTTTTTATGACGAATAACTGATCGAGGCGAATTATTGCCGCTTGCTTAAAATCGTGGTGGCCAATAAAGGAAAGTAATGAAGTATAATGGCGGCTAGGCAGGGGTTAAGCCTTTGTTCGAATGTTGTTAGAAGAAAAAATGAAAGAGAAACTAGATTTTAGTTCATTAAAACAAGTAATTAAATCCTTAGCAGAAGCAATAGATGTGGTGGCTGATGAACAATGGTTTAAACAACAAAAAATAACCGTACAAAATACTTTAATCGCGGGCGTTATTCAGAACTTTGAATTCGTTTATGAATTAAGTATAAAAATGTTAAAACGGCAAATGGAGATTGAATCAGCTAGTCCAGAAGAGGTGGATTTTACCAGTTTTAGGGGTTTATTCTCGTTCCCACGCTGTGCGTGGGAACGCATTTAAAGACGCTCCAGCGTCGAATAAAAAAAAGGAAAAAAACAATGGGCAGAAGTCGTTATAAAATAACAGAACCCGACAGGCCCCATTTTCTAACAAACACCATCGTAAACTGGATACCCGTTTTTACCCGCCCAGACCCCCCTGTGTCAGAATAGTTGTCGCCTCTAATTTTAACTTTTAGAGGAATAAAAAATGAGTCAAAAATTCACCGAAGGCTTTAAAATACAAGCCGTAGAAAAAGCCCTTAACCGATCGCCTGAAATAACGTTAGTTGAAATAGCAGACACATTGGGGGTTAGTCGTTCAGCTTTACAAC
>JBJPGG010000004.1:0-71554 GCA_048595505.1 Methylococcaceae bacterium | reverse complement strand
TCCAATATAGCGCAGGATTTTTGTCCATCTCCCTAAGGTCCAGTCTAAAACAATATGCGATTAAAACAACACCCATTCATACCCCTCTGTTTGGGGGAGGATGATTAAAAATCACAAATAAGATTACCCATTAGCTTAGTTATAATAAATAAAGAATTCTATAAAAGACCGTAGCATGTTGATTTAACCTAGAAAAATCGGTTGAGCACAGTTTTTGTGAAAAACCTGGGCGTGGTTGAAAACATCTCCTCGGCAACTGCTCCTGCGTTGCTCTACTACACGCCGCCCATGACGTTATGCATTTTCGACATTCAACACATCCATGTGTTTCAAAGACAAAAAATCGCTCGAAGATAAAGCTTCCGCTCCTGCTAACACCCCTTACCTACGTCCTTATCGAGAGCTATTCCGGTGTTTTTCAAGATAGCCCTCACCCAACAGGCGATAACTGAAAAATTGAATGACACTAATTATTCAATCGTTTATGCACATACTTAGCGATCAACTGATTTATCTAGGTTTAAGGAGAAAAAGTGTCATGTTCAGAACCTAACTGCACGAAAACCAGAAGTCGATTGCTTTATGGTGATTTCAAACCCTTTTCTCTAATTCGCATAATGGTTTGTCGAGTCGTTTTGAATTCACGAGATAACTGAGAAACACTAGCGCCTGTAGCCAATCGTTCTAATACAGATGATTATTCTGCTTTATTTAATACCGGTGGTGTTCCAAATTGTTTACCAGTAGCCTTTGCTCGATTAATTCCTGCCTGTATTCGTTCAATTAACAGATCACTCTCGAACTCAGCTACGGCGGCAATAACTTGCATTGTCATCTTCCCAGCTGGGCTGGTCAAGTCTATTCCTCCCAGTAATTCTTAACAAAAGCTGTCATTGCAACTAACAACTTTTAGTCGAAACCGGACCTTTTGGTTTTTAATAGTGATCTGTCCCCTATTATTATAACAAATAGCTTCAATCAGATATTTTATAGATGATAAAATATCTAAAAAATACTCCTGAGCGACGCGTTATACGGTAGAAAAATAAATATGGTTTATCTTCTAGAAATTGATTGGGTTAATATTTCAGGATTACTTATTGCTCTTGCAGCACTTACTTGTATCTAACAGAGCGTTGAAAAATTCTAACGTACAATCAGAGTTAAATAATGAACATCTGCGTTTATCCGTTAGACCAAAATTGATTGGACATTATCATTTTAAACGAAACGAACATTTTTCCTTAGAGGTGGAAAATAAAGGACTTGGGCCCGCAGTAATTAATGAATGGTATTTATTTAATAAGTCAGACTCAAAGCCAATTGGAAACAATGATGATACTTTAAGGATTATGGGTGAGATAAAATCAAGCATTGCTTTATACAATACACCATTTACCGTGACTACGAAAAAAACTGATTCTATCTTAAAACCGAATGAAATTTGGAGGGTTATGACTATACATGTTGAGGACATAAGAAATGAAAGTATCGAAAACAATCTAAAAGAATGTTTACGTAATTATTCACTTAAAATAAACTACTCCTCACTTTATAATGAAAGTTTCGAGGAACATGTACGGTAGCAACCCTCGAATAACAAGTGCAAAATGATAAACAAAATTTGCAGCCGAAAGTGCTCTCAAATGAAATTGGTAGAGGTTGACCATGCTAGAATTCACGTAGAAACGCATTTTTTAGGCATTTTTTTCATTCAAAAAAATTGTTGGAGGTTTTTCTACAGCCTCGTTATATTCTATTTTTAGAGCAATCAGCAGAAAAGGAAACTGTTGCGGAAAGAGCGTAAGCTGAGTACTGTGAAGCTTGTTTTTACAGGATAAAATAAAGTCCTGCTGCGGAGAACATAAGCTTGTGAAAAAGCAGGATTTGACATGGAAAAGTAGGATGTTGCTTTTTCAAAGTCTGTTGTGGAAATCGGAAAAGAACGAAAATGACGTAGAAAAATAAGCGCGACAGACTGCCAGGCACTTAAAAAGCAAGAGCAAAAGTTGATCATTGTAAAGCTAGTTTGGAAGCAGAAGACATAAGCCAGTTAAAAATAAGGTTTTGACACAATCTCTATATCCTATTAAAGTTAAAATTTATTGTGTATCAACAGATTTATGCATAAGGTGAGCAAAAAGAATGGATAAAGATTTAACCAATTCAAGTATTGAAAGACAAAATGTTTTAAATAACACCTATGCTCTGAAAAAGATTCAAAATTACGTTGGCTTGCCATCCATAGAGTTTGAAAATGAATACTGGTTAACCAAACAAATGGTATCCGACTTTTTCGAGGTGGAAGAGCGAACAATTGAGCGATATTTAGAGAAATATTCAGATGAAATAAAGCATAATGGCTATGTTTTAATGAAGGGTAAACGCCTAAAAGAATTGAAGTTACAGTTTGCTCCCGTCATCAATGTCGGAAGCAAAACAACTCAATTAGGATTATTTAACTTTCGCTCTTTTCTTAATTTAGCGATGTTACTGGTCGATAGTGAGAAAGCAAGAGTACTCAGAGCTAAAATGTTAGATATTGTTATTGATACTATAAACCAAAAAACAGGTGGGAATACTCATTATATTAATCAACGGGATACGGATTACCTGACAACTGCAATTAAAGAGCCGAAGTATCGTAAAGAATTCACGGATGCGCTAAATAAATATGTGGATATGGGGAACTATAAATATGCGGTCTATACAGATAAAATCTATGAGGCAATATTTAAAGAAAAAGCTAAAGAATATAAAAATATTTTAAAGCTAAAAGTTAAAGACAATCTGAGGGAAACTCTCTACGTTGAAGTATTAGACTTAATTGCTTCTTTTGAAGTGGGATTAGCATATGAATTGAAGCAAACATCAGAAAAATTGACTAGAAAACTGCGCTCCAAGGAAGTGGATAGTATTTTTAATCATTTTGCAGAACACCCCTTACACTCACCTTTAGTAAATAAGGCAAGAATCAAAATGGCATCAAGAGATTTGCATTTCAGGGATGCATTTCATAAAAAATTAGAACATTATGTACAAGCTGTACCTCAGGAAGATTTTGAACGATTGATTGGTAATCAAAGTATGGCTTTTGATGAACAATTGGAGCAGGCACAAGATGTTTTCAAAAGGTTAAAAGATAGTGAATAATGCCATCATTTACATTACTTCGATTGAAGAAGTAAAAATGATTCATCAAAAGACAGTTGAGGTAAGTGGTGGTGGTTCTATCGGTATATTGAATACACATTCTCTTGAGGCGGCTTTAGAACATATACAAAATGATGATTATTACCCAACATTTCTAGATAAATTAGTACATCTGTTTTATGTAGCTAATAAGTCGCACTGTTTTCAGGATGGAAACAAGCGGATTGCAATTTCATTAGGCATGAAATTTCTTCTTGATAACGGTTATCTTTTTATTATTCAGAAATTTGCTCATAAAATGGAAATGGTTAGCTATCAACTTGCTGCTGGAAGAATTAATAAAGAGTTATTACACGATATCATTGACTCAATATTGAACTCAGAGGAGTATTCAGATTCATTAAAAATTAAAATAGCAAATAGCATCCAAGACAACAATTAATTTAAAATTCGATTCTATAATGAAAGTTGAACTACTGCGACGCTTTCATAACTTGTCAATCAACTATATGGCGATAAAGCCGCCAATAGTTATTTCATTGGTTATTCCGTATAAAAAATAATTTATCCTATGACCGCAATGGGTCGTGAGCAGTCAGTCACTCAACCACTATGAACTGAAAGTCCATAGGTTGTTTTATAACGACTCTGACTTGACGGCTGTCGGTATAAAATTTTAGCTTCCCTCGCATGCTATAGCATACGTTGGATCAGCAAATTTCCCTGTCGCCTACCGCGGACTAAAAATCATCACTCCGCTGCCGCTCTGTTTCCCTGATTTTAAGCGGTAGAAACCGGAGTTCATTTAAATTTTGAGCACCACCCAAGCATAACTGGTAGTGGCGCAGTAAATCTTGAACAGATTCTAAAAGACACCACATCCTTCAATCATCTAAATCATTGCCACAGTATTTACAATAATCTGCATCAAAATCATGCCCAATTTCTCCACATGCAGGACAAGCATCGTTATTAATTTTTTCAGGCTTATAGGTTTTAATCAACTCTGCACTATAAATACCCGTTGGTACTGCAATAATGCCATAACCCATAATCATTATTAGTGCAGCAATCATCTGCCCCAAAGGCGTTTGAGGTGCTATATCGCCATAGCCAACCGTGGTTAATGTCACAATAGCCCAATACACGGATTTAGGAATACTGGTAAAGCCTGACTCACTGCCTTCTACTACGTACATCAGAGAACCAAACACCACAACCAATGTAAGAATGGTATAAAGAAACACTAGGATTTTTCGCCAACTTTTACTTAAAGCCCCCATTAAAGTTTGTGCTTCGCCCATGTAAGCCGATAACTTGAAGATGCGAAAAACGCGTAGTAATCTTAAAACCCGTATCACCAGCATGTACTTAATACTGGGAAACAGAAAACTGAGATAGGTTGGAATAATGGATAAAAAATCAACCAAGCCAAAAAAACTCAGTGTGTATCGTAACGGACGTCTTACTGAAATTAACCGTAAAGCATATTCCAAAGTAAACAGCAGAGTAAAAAACCACTCTACATAAAACAATATATCACTGTACTGCAGATAAATCCGTGTAACGCTACCCAGCATAACTGCAATAACACTACAAATTATACTGATGATCAACACCACATCAAAAATCTTACCTAACCGTGTTTCTGAACCAAATATTATTTCATTAAGGGATTCACGCCATGCTGTTAGCGCATCGCCCTCGTTGTAGTTATAGCTAACTTGTTTCCTTTTGTTTCCTTTCATCTTCCTTATCTTAATCCTCTAAAAAATCAACACTGATTTATAATGTTATAAAACATAATTAATCTCTAATAGCAATTAATGGCTGACTTTGATAATAACTGGCAATTCTGGATAGACCGGGGAGGAACATTTACCGATATCGTTGCCAACACACCTGACAATCAACTGCTTACCCGCAAACTACTCTCGGACAATCCCGAACATTATGCTGATGCAGCATTACAAGGCATTAACGACTTCATAGCCGAGGCAAGCAACAAATCCATTGCTTGTGTAAAAATGGGGACTACAGTCGGCACCAATGCATTATTAGAACGAAAAGGTGAAGCAACTGCTTTACTTATTACCGCAGGTTTTAAAGACTGTTTGCGCATAGGCTATCAAAACCGCCCTGATATTTTTGCACTGGACATTCAACTTCCAGAACAACTTTATCAAACAGTCATTGAAATTGATGAACGTATTGATGCCCAGGGCCAGGTATTAAAACCATTAGATAAGCCCAAAGTAAAACAGCAACTAGAATTACTTTTTGCATCAGGTCTGCGTTCTATTGCTATTGTTCTTATGCATGCCTGGCGATACCCTGCACATGAATGTCAATTGGCATCACTGGCTAAAGTTATTGGGTTCAGCCAGATATCTATTTCCCATCAAGTCAGTCCTTTTATGAAAATTGTCAGCCGTGGCGACACCACTGTGGTTGATGCTTATTTATCTCCACTGCTCAAGCGTTACGTTAATCAAGTGACCGACGGCCTCTGCGCTGAACATGTTACCCCCCCTACAATTATGTTCATGCAATCCAACGGTGGATTAACAGCAGCACAAAACTTTCAGGGTAAAGACAGTATTTTGTCAGGTCCTGCTGGTGGTATTGTAGGCGCTGTTGAAACCGCGAAAAAGGCAGGGTTTAATAAAATTATTGCCTTTGATATGGGTGGAACATCTACCGATGTTGCGCATTATGCGGGAGAATTGGAACGCAGTTACCAGACCGAAGTAGCAGGTATAAGAATGCGTGTACCGATGATGAATATTCATACCGTTGCTGCAGGCGGCGGTTCGCTGTTGTTCTTTGATGGTCTTCGTTATCGCGTAGGCCCTGAGTCTGCCGGCGCTAACCCTGGTCCTGCTGGATATCGTCGAGGAGGCCCTCTAACCGTTACCGATGCCAATATCATGCTGGGGAAATTGCCTTTATTTCCTGCCATATTTGGTGAGCATGGGGATTTATCATTAGATAAAGAGAAAGTTGAACAACTGTTCGTTCAATTGGCAGCACAAATAAAAAACAGTTGCGCAGACCAACGTAGTCCACAACAAGTTGCCGAAGGCTTTATCAATATTGCTGTCGAAAACATGGCAACTGCCATTAAAAAAATATCGGTACAAAAGGGCTATAACGTATCTGAATATACTCTATGCTGTTATGGGGCTGCTGCCGGACAACATGCCTGTAAAGTAGCTGACCGCCTGGGCATAACAACCATTATGTTACACCCATTTTCTGGCATACTATCGGCCTATGGCATGGGGCTGGCAGATTTGAGATTATTAAAAGATTCTGCCCTTGAACAACCATGGGAAGAAGCCAGTTATACGCAACTGAAAGATCAGTTATTAATATTGGAGCAACAGGGACGCGCTGAAATGTTGCTGCAAATAAGTGACCTGGAAATTTCCAGCATCTTTAGAGTCAACTTACGCTATTTTGGAACAGATACTTCATTAGCTGTATTATTCGCTGATAAAGCCAGCATGTTACTGAGTTTTCAGAAACAATATCAACAACAATTTGGCTTTGTTTTTACCGATAAAGCGATCATTATCGAGTCCTTATCGGTAGAAATTATTGGTCAGAATTCAACTGACCAGGAAATTTTAACTCAACCATCAAATCATCATGCTATCCCTGCATTGTTCACGGACATCTTTACCGAGAATAGATCTCATAAAACTCCTGTTTATCAACGCGAGTCATTAACTCAAGCTGTGATTTTAAAAGGACCGGTAATTATTGTTGAACCAACTGCAACGATAGTCATAGAACCCGGTTGGGAAGGTAAAATCACAGCAGCTAATGACTTAGTTCTAACTCGTACCCAGCCTATCAAACGCCAACTGGCAGTTGGCACTACAGCTGACCCTGTTATGCTGGAAATATTTAACAAGTTATTTATGTCGATAGCAGAACAAATGGGCTTTGTATTACAAAAAACGGCTTATTCAGTCAACATTAAAGAACGGCTGGATTTTTCCTGCGCCTTGTTTGATAACAATGCCCAGTTAATTGCTAATGCGCCCCATATTCCAGTTCACCTAGGGTCTATGGGAGAAAGTGTTTTAGCATTACTTAATTCGGATCAGGTATCGATTAAAGCAGAGCAAGTTTATTTATTAAATTCACCTTATCATGGGGGCACCCATTTACCCGATATTACAGTCGTTACACCTGTTTTCAGCGTAGATAACAGTCGTTTATTATTCTTTATTGCCTCACGCAGTCATCATGCAGATGTGGGAGGCATAAGCCCAGGTTCAATGCCTGCAGATAGTCAGCACATTGAACAAGAAGGCGTACTCAGTATGGGAATGATCATAGTAAAAAAGGGGGTGTTTCAAGAACAGAAAGTCAGACGCTGGCTGGAATCATCACCCTACCCCGCACGTAATCCTGAACAAAATATTGCCGATTTACAAGCTCAAATTGCGGCCAATAATAAAGGCATGTTTGAGTTAAGGAAAATGGTAGAACAATATACACTACAAACTGTTTTACAGTATATGCAACATGTACAGAATAATGCAGCAGAATGTGTGCGCAATATTTTACCCTCATTAACTGATGGCCAGTTTATTAATACACTTGATAATGGCGCCAAAATAGTCGTTAAAATCCAGATAAATAAGGCTTTAAGAACAGCCACTATTGATTTCACCGGGTCTTCAACACAACAACTCAGCAACTTTAATGCCCCTGCTGCTGTATGTAAAGCGGCAGTACTTTATGTTTTCAGAACTTTAGTAACAGATGATATTCCTTTGAATGCTGGATGCTTACAACCACTCAACATTATTATTCCCAAAAACTCCATGCTCAATCCACAATATCCTGCCGCTGTTGTTGCAGGTAATGTAGAAACATCTCAAACTATCGTGGACGCTCTTTATGGTGCTTTAGGTGTTTTGGCAGGTTCGCAAGGGACTATGAACAACCTTACCTTTGGAAATGATAACTATCAATACTATGAAACCATCTGCGGAGGTGCGGGAGCGGGGTATGGCTTTAATGGAAGTGATGCTGTTCAAACTCATATGACCAATTCCAGAATCACCGACCCTGAGGTTTTAGAATGGCGCTTCCCCGTACTATTGGAGGAGTTCTCAATTCGTCAGAATACGGGTGGAGCAGGCCTGTGGAAAGGAGGCAATGGTGTCAGGCGAAAAATCAAATTCCTTGAATCCATGTCTGCCACAATTTTATCCAGTCATCGTGTACACGCACCTTTTGGAGTTCAGCATGGTTTAGCCGCACAAGTTGGCATGAATACTGTGATTAAAGCTAATGGAGAAGTCATTACAGTTGATGCTTGCACCCAGGTTAATTTACACAAAAATGATAGTATTCAAATTGAAACACCAGGCGGAGGTGGTTATGGCAAATGTCAAAATTAATATTTAAAGCCATTTCCCCAAACCAACGTAAAAAAAACTATGCTGAAAGCTGATATTGTGAGATAAGTAGCTAACTTTGGTTTGATAAATAGATTCGTTGTAGAGCCGACTTCAGTCCGCTATGAACAATTCTATGTAGTACGTCATATCAGAAATTGCGGACTGAAGTCCGCTCTACAGTACTCATCAAAGCAAAGTTGCCAAGCTACTAGAAAGCTATCCAACCATGAGGAAATAGAAATGAAACAGTTAAAATTAATATTTCGTGGCTTTAAAACATTACTCATTCTAACTTTGTTATTAGGCTATGGATCAACCATAAATGCAAAAAGTAAAGACTGTTGGGCAGATTTTTTTGAAGATGGTCAATTTAAGGGTAAACACTTTCGTCTTAATGGCCCCACTCAAAAGAAAAATTTATTAAAAATAAACAAAGAAAATTGGGACAAACGAATTGAAAGCATTCTGATTGGACCCAAAGCAACGGTCACTGTGTTTGAAAATAAAAATTTCAAATTAACATTAAAAGAAATGGCCAACCATCCAGTGTTAATGAAATCCTTAGGTATTACTAAACAGGATATCTTGGAAGACTCAGAAATTATTCTTCACCCTAACTCTAAGGTTCATAGCTTTGGTGAGTATAATTTTTATCACAAAATTCGCTCATTTAAAATTGAGTGTCATAAATAACCTAACAGATAATAAATTAAAGTAATACAGTGAAAGTTGATAAATCGCATTCAGTAGAAGACTAATCATTAATATCACCGTCACCTTGGCATAATTAACTAGCTAAATTATGCCAAGGTGACGTGTCATTGCTAACCTCGTGTTTTACTGACATTTGAATTGCCCCATAAGCACTTCACAACTATTAACTCCACACAAATACAGTGTATATCCACCTGGTTTCGCTATAAAAAAGCTAAACAGAAAGCTAACAAACGCTTTTCTTCAATAAATTAATAATTACTTATTACAATTAATCAGTAACTTATCAATTTCGTATAACAAATCTCTTTGCTTTGTGACAAAAAACTTCGCATAATAGAGCTGATATAGCTTTTATAGGTTTACCCGTCAGACATTATTAAGCTTTTTACACATCACTTTATCAATCAAAAATGTATTGTAATGAGTAGCTTAAACCTAGGCAATACTCCATTTATATTGAGCCCTACTAGACATGCAAAATAAAGAATACAAAATCAAACCTGGTCAATCCTATCCTTCAGGCTCTAAGCCGAATGAAGGCGGGGTTAATTTCTCGATTTTTACGCGTCATGCAACCAGTGTTGAACTATTATTATTTGAAAAAGCAAGTAGTAAACAACCTTTTCAAACCATACACTTAGAACGAAATATCAACAGAACTTTTTACTCATGGCATGTTTATGTTATTGGATTAACAGCAGGAAGCTGGTACAGCTGGCGCATTGATGGGTCGAACGAACCCAAAGAAGCCGGCTTACATTTTGACAAAGAAAAAGAACTAATAGATCCCTGGGCCCGTGTGGTATGCGACATGTACTGGGACCGCCAAGCTGCCTGTTCACCAGGTGATAATAGCGCAACAGCCATGCGCTGTATGGTAGTCGATGATGATGCTTATGACTGGGAAGGTGACAAACCTTTACGCATCAGCAGTGAAAAATCAGTTATCTACGAATTACATGTAGGTGGCTTTACCCGCCATGCTTCTGCTAATGTTAAAAACCCAGGTACATTTTCGGGTTTGATTGAAAAAATCCCGTATCTAAAAAAATTGGGCATTACTCATGTTGAGTTACTACCGATTATGGCTTTTGATGAACAGGATGCTCCAGAAGGCACTATTAACCTTGGTCTAAAGAATTACTGGGGTTATAGCACCCACAGTTTTTTTAGCCCGCACCCAGGCTACTGTGTGACTCCTGAACAAGGGACGCATGTACAAGAATTCCGTGATTTGGTCAAAGCACTGCATATTGCAAAAATCGGCATTATTTTAGATGTTGTATACAACCATACATCTGAAGCTGGCATAGGTGGACCCATCATCAACTTTCGTGGCATTGGGGAAAATATTTTTTACCATCACGATAAGAACGACAAAAGCGTACTGCATGACTATACCGGCTGTGGTAATACAGTCAATGCTAATCACCCTCTAGTTGCTGCTTTTATTACCAGTAGTCTTGAATACTGGGTAAGAGAAATGCATGTTGATGGTTTTCGTTTCGATTTAGCCAGTGCCCTGGCCAGAGGTGAAGGTGGAGCAGTGCTTGAAGATCCTCCTGTACTTTGGAGCATTGAGCTTTCTCAACAACTAGAACAAACTAAACTCATTGCCGAAGCATGGGATGCCGCTGGTCTTTATCAAGTTGGTAGCTTTCCGGGCCACCGCTGGGCCGAATGGAATGGTAAGTACAGAGATGTAGTACGCGAAGTTTTGCGTGGCGATTCAGGTAAAATACAAGAACTTGCCACACGTATTTCAGGTAGTAGCGATTTGTATGCTCACCAGGATGGTTTACCTATTAACAGCATCAATTTCATCACCTGTCATGATGGTTTTACTTTAAATGATTTATTTAGTTATAACCAAAAGCATAATGAAGCGAATGGTGAAGAAAGCAGAGATGGTTGTAACAATAATATAAGCTCCAATTGCGGCATAGAAGGTCCAACAAACGACCGAAGTGTTCTAGGGTTTAGAAAAAAACAAGCTAAAAATGCATTTGCTATTTTGTTGCTTAGCGAAGGCGTTCCCATGATTCTCGCAGGTGATGAAATACTCAATTCACAGGATGGTAATAATAACGGTTATTGTCAGGATAACGAACTAACCTGGATTGACTGGGAGATGGTGAATGAAAATGCAAATATGCTACGCTTTGTTCAACAAATGATCGCCTTGCGTAAACGCCATGCATCAATCATGCGCAGACGTTTTTTGACAGGTAACATAATCGAATCCAGAGGTATTAAAGATATTTCATGGCATGGTGCAAAATTAGACACACCACGGTGGGAAGACCCTGAAACGCGTTTGCTGGCTTTCACTCTTGCTGGTACTGGAGAAAATGAACCTGACTTACACGTTATTATCAATATGTCTGAACAAAAAACGACTATTGAATTACCTGAAATCGAAGGAAAAACATGGTGTTTATCAGTAGATACATCACAAGATTCACCCAAAGATATTATCCGCAGGCCCAATCAAAAGCCAGTAACAACTGATACATTTTTGGTTAATGAAAAAACCATTGTTGCTTTTGAAAATATTAATTCATAATCTTAATAGTCACTGAGGAATACGACTACGTTGTACGCCTCAGTTAGCAACAACTGGTTTTAAGATTTATTAATAATAAACCCTAAATGCATGCTGTATTTCTTCAAACTCATGTAAATAGGGTTTTGCCACTTCATGATTAGCGGCAATTACAACTAAATCATGTGAAAAAACAGACGTGTTATACCAGTTAAAACTTCCATCAATCACAATATAGTCATCTATAATGCAATACTTTGAATGGATAGGTGAATAAGGTACCTCATGGTCATCCTTCCCATAGACTAAGCCAACGGTAACACCAGCAAATCTCAATTGATCTACTGCTGGCAATAAAGGCTGACTTAATTCATCATCCATAGATCGTACTACGCCAACTTTACCCTGTCTGGCAATATGTCCATTTAATAATAGGTGAACATGAACACCTCTGTTTTTGGCATTAATCAAAGCCGAAATTACGCTATCCTGATGGTCTCCCAATAATTCACCGATCAAAAATAAAGTAACTTTTATTGAATGTTGGGCTCGATTAATTTCACCTAAAATAGCATGATGAGGAAGATAATTCGCACCATTTTCCATGGTGTGCTGGCCAAAAGTGTATAGCAAATTAAACTGGCTGTGAGGATCAACTCCATATTGCTGAATTACACCGCCGCGTTGACTCTGAAAAATATTATCCATTAACCGGCACACACCTTTAGAATGGAATGTCATGCCTGACTCCCAATTAGCCCACCAGCGATCAAAGGTAATATTAAAAGAGCCCATGATGCAATCCTCATCATTAAAAATAATGAATTTGGTATGCATATCTGGCTCAACTTCAATCAAATGATGATCAGGACTACAAACCACTCCGATCAACTCTATACCTGCACGTTTTAATCGCGCGTAACTGTGGCTATTAGTCAAAGTCATCTTGCGCCAATCAACAATGCACTGAACCCACACCCCTTGTTCACTGGCATGAACCAAGTGAGTTACAAAATCCGCATCATCAATACAATCCACACTGACTTTAATGGTACAAAGCCGATCAGGGTTTTCCCATTTACAATGCATCACTTTATCGATCAAATGATGAATATAACTTTTAGGGTGATAAGGATGATTTAATTGCCCTTTGGTGAATTTAGGAACCAGCCCTAATGATTCAAAATGATGATTAAACCAGTCGACATCGCTCTGCAATTCGCCTGCATTTAATTCATAAGTTCGATAATGGTTATCTGTGGTGTGATCAGCAGAAATATCTCTAAACTGATGTTCATCTGGATTACCCTGTAATTGAGGCCAATCCATAAAAATATATTCTTTTTCCGATGCAATAGAACGTCCATCCTTATGCACAATAAAGGAAAACTTTACACAGTTAACCTGTCCATAAGTACTGGAATACGGATGTATATAAAAATCGCGCGTTCTTCGCTTATGTCTATTCCATTCAACATCATAGGCATCAGAATCTATAACATAAGTTTCACAGATACCGTCATTACTATACACCTTCAGGATAACTTTAAGATTAACCTGAACACCCTGGTGCATATCAAAATCTATCTTGCCCCAGCGTACATAAAACTCATGATTGAAATCATTAACTCGTGCAAATGAGCCACCTAATTCACCTCGAACAGGCCAAGCATAATGTTCTGCTATTTCCATCTCATCCCTCTTCTTTCTGTATTATTATTTTGGTTCAAATGTCATAAAATAACCGCAGTGGTCTGACACTTGTCCATAGTCCTGATCTGTAAATACCACTTTAGCAGAAGTGACCTGTAACTCACTGGTCTTATTCATAAAAATATAGTCTATCCGGTAGTCATCGGCCAATAAACTTTGCCAATGTGAATCATTGACTCTAAATATTTTTTCAAATACACCCTGCTCATTTGCTGCTAAATACTGATCATCGTATTCATTTGAATCAACTACCAGTTCATAACCACTTGTTCCGGCAGTAATATTAAAATCGCCACATAACATTGTTGCTTTAACATCACCACTATGACGCGTTTCGGCCCATTCATGCAATCTCTGGAATTGTTCCTGAAAACCATCTTCCAGCCAGCTTAAATGAGCGGAAAATACATTAACTGGGCCAACATAAGGTACATGAACGCGAGCCATCACTACTTTTCTGGAATGTATACTAAACGCATCATGACTATCAGATACATACCCGGAGTCATGATCAGATAAAGGATAGCGGCTTAAAATAGCAACACCTTCCCTGTATTTATCAAACCCCAAATGCGACCAGTCCGTGTGAATATGAAAAGGTAGCTTTAAGCGTTCATTAATTATTCTCGCTGAATTTGATTCCCAGTCACCATGGCCATCATTCCACAACTCAGCCACTTCCTGCAGACAAACAATGTCAACGTCCAGATCATCAATCGCTTCAGCTATTTTTGAAAACTTTTCATCCTGGTTTTCTTCCTGATAACAATGTAAATTAAGAATCAAGACTTTTAACTGTTCCCTTTGGAAAGAATAATTACTGCCGTAATTATTTTCCCATACTATCTGTCCATGGCTTTCACAACAGATACTATATTGCAACCTAAACGAATCACCATTGTTAATTCGCCCTTCCCATATCTGTATTCCATATTGATTTGGGTTTCTGGCATTACTATGCAAAGCTTTATTCCAATAAGTTCCTTTTAATTGGCAGTGTTCATATTGAGTGGTATTCCAACGATCAGTCGTCCAGTGAATAGTCACTGTTTCAGCATTAAAAGATTGGTCTACTGCAACAGTGACAGGAACGTTATTCTGCCCATCATTCAAATAGCTTTCAAAACCAATATTTTGTATCACTTGGCTATTTGCCAGCTTAATACCCGAATCAGCATCACTACTATAATTAAGGCCCTTGTTATTGTCCCAGTATTCAAAACCATGAACCCGAAAACGCAACCCAAACTGAATATTGCCTGGAAGTGACTGCTCATCATTCAGCGTAATAACAACCTGTGTACGCCAATATTCCTTATCATGTCCTTGCACACAGTGATATTTAACCGCTAAGGTGTGCCAACAACCATCTTCACCCGCCCACACAACATCTACTTGCTTATCATAGCTAATATTTTCTACCAGCATAAAAAAAGTCAATTGCTGCTGAACCTGACTTTTTTTCCTGGTGATAACATTTTCTATATAAAGTAATTGGATTTTATCCATGCTTAGCCTAATGTTTTAAATATTCACTCATTTACTATAACTCAATAGACTTATATTTACGAAAATCAACATCAGGAAAAATATTATCCATCAATTCCAATGCACACAAATAGCGTTCATCAATCTTGTTCTTACGTATACTCTCATGTAGATAGTTAAACCTTGCCAATTGATCTGTTATTGTTTTTTTAGCATAGTCAGTTGTAGTCCCCGACTTCATAATAAATGGCCAATCCGATGCCTGGGCTAACAAAATAGACCTTACTGCCTGATTTAAGGCGCGTTTTTGCATCGATGATACGGTTACCCCTTTAAAATCGATCACTAATTGTTCCATTTGATCAGCTGCTTTGTGCAAAAAAGGATAAATCCAGTCATTTTCTTCATTAACCCAATAACTGCAATAGCCATCTTCCCCCCAGGTGGAAGATGCAGGTATCGCAACCTGATGAGAACCTTGTCTTTTTAAATAATCCCCACAACTTATTGTTTCAATATTGTTGCTTTCATCGACTTTTCTTAGCACCATTTCCAGCCAGCAAGGCCCCTCAAACCACCAATGTCCAAACAGTTCAGCATCATAAGGTGCCACAATTACAGGTGGCCTGTCCATACCAAGACTCAAGTCATCAATTTGTTGCTGACACTTACTAACAAAATCATCAGCATCTTGCTTTACTTTAAGTTTTGCTTTTTTCGGCTGGTAACATTCTTTTTTCAAGCCCTCACCAGTAATTCGGTGATACTTAATGCCTGTACTGATACGGTTTTGTCCATCCAGTATATAAGGTGCAAGATACCCCATATCCAAATCAAATCCAATATCACTATAGTATTCACGATAATTTACATCACCAGGATAACCTTGTTCGGCACTCCAAACCTGCTGAGATACATTAGGGTCACGTGCAAAAGCCATCACTCCATTACCACAATCTAGTGGTGCATACACCCCATTATCAGGCGTCTCACTTGCTTCCATTACACCATGCGTATCAGTAAAAAAGTATTTGATACCCGCATTACCTAAAATCACTTCCAACCCTGGATAATAAGCACATTCTGGAATCCAAAAACCAGTAGGTGCAAAACCAATATTGGATTCAAACATCTCAACCGCTACTTCAATCTGATTGCGGACAGCCGTTTCACTGATGCTAAGTAATGGTAAAAAACCATGGGTCGCTGCAGTGGTAATTAATTCAAGATGCCCCTGCGCGTGGAACTTTTTAAAAGCCATTAATAAATCACAATTATATTTATTATAGGTATTACGTGTACTTATAAAAAAACGCCTATATAAACGTGCTAATTTTTGCAGTGGCGGTTGATTAAGAGTTCTGATGATTTCCTTTTCAGCCAATTCAATTTGTTTGTTCAGATGATTTTGGTAACGCGTTTGTAATAAATCATCCCGCAACATTGAGATTAACGTAGGTGATAAGGACAGTGTTAAGCGATAATTAACATCATCTTTTTGTAAACGTTCAAAGACGTCACATAATGGGATATAGCACTCAGTCATTGCTTCAAACAACCAGATCTCTTCAAAAAAACTATCATGCTCTGGATGTCGCACATAAGGTAAATGTGCATGAAGTATGATACTGAGGAATCCTTTTTTCATCGCTGTTATCTTTTCTTCCCTTTAGCAGAAGACGTTAAACTTGCATAAACTGAAGAAGAGCCCTTGCGAGAAGCCTCTCTATCTATTAATTTAGTTTCAACATCATCATATTGCTCTGAATAACCTTCAGTTTCATGACGTTCTTTCTGCTCCAATGATCCTTGAAAAGTATAGGTATTATTGGAGTCTATCAATGAAACAAAGTCATTTTTTTTAACCGCTGCTTCTATGCTGACAGAGTAAGCTGTTGCATTTTCTGCTTCTGGCAATCTAATTCTATGTCGTGAATCAAAATCATGGATTGGAATTTCAACCAGAGGGCTTATGTGGACTGCTTGTTTCTTTTGCTCTGGCTGTGAATAAACTCTAAGCGTCAACTCGTCATTCAACATACGTTGAGACATTGATTTTTCGGGATTATCATTCAAATGCCAATAAGCATAAATATGCTGAGGATCGATAGGTAATACAACAAGTTTGTTAGCGTTTGATGACATGCTCGGTGCAAAATACAAACTAATATTTTGACTTACTTCGAGCAGATCTTGACTAGCTAACTGTATCCCTTCATCTTGTTCTAGTATCTCAGCAGCAATAACAGGTGCAAAACTTTTACTTATGCCATCACTAATGTCTAACATTTCTTTCCTTGAAAATTGAGTTTGAGCGTCGTTTCCAGAAGAATGCTGAAGATCCATTGCCAACTTTATTATATAGTGTCAAATAAATAGAAAGAGACAGAATATTTCCTCAAGACATAGACTCAACCAAACATTCTGATAGCTCATTATATAACAACAGCCTATCACTTTTTATAAATGATCTTCAAAAGAGGGTAAAAATAAATTCCATTAATCTTTTAGGGTTGAAATAGCCTGAACCCTGCTTGCTAATGGAAAGTAGCCAACATTCTTAGCTAAACTAACCTCTTCTGCTAAAACAGGCTTGGATAACCAGTTTCCTTGAATAATATCGCAGCCATGCTCAATTAAATATTGTATTTGCTCCAGTGTTTCCACCCCTTCTGCAACCACTTTTTTACCCAATGCATGCGACATTGACACTACAGCTTGAACAACCGCCTGATCTTCTCGACTATCCAGCAAATTATGAATAAATGATTGATCTATTTTAATAAATGTAACGGGTAAATTTTTAAGATAGGATAATGATGAATAGCCTGTACCAAAATCATCAATCGAAATTAACACACCAGCATTCTTTAGTTGTTGCAACACTCTGGCCGCTACACTAGGCGCTTTCATTAACGCAGTTTCAGTGATTTCAATACCTATCCATTCCAGTAATGCTCCAGAAGATCGAATTTGCTCAATAATATTTTTTGCCAACTCTAAATTAATCAACTCAACCGCTGAAATATTCACATCGATTCGACCAAAATCAAACCCTTTCCCAGACCACTGTAACGCCTGCAAACAAACTCGGGTCATCACCCAATGAGTAAGTTCAGGGATTAATCCGGTTTCTTCCGCAATAGGAATAAATTCAAGGGGAGAAACCATGCCTAATTCAGGGTGATGCCAGCGTATTAACGCTTCATAACTTAATATACAATTGTTTTTTAGACAATATTTAGATTGAAACACAAGATATAATTCAAAGTCTGCTTCATAACATTGTTGGTCAAGCACTTTACGCAAAGCCTGTTCAAGTATATGACTTCGACTGCTTATTTCCTGCTGATCAGATGAACAAAATGCATAGCCTGTTTTCGCCTTTTTGGCAAAATACATTGCGTTATCTGCATGTTGCAACAAGGTCTCGGTATCATTTCCATCCTTTGGATAAATAGCAATTCCTATACTGGCACCCAGTATAAATTGCTGATCATTTGAATAATAAGGCAATGATAAACTATGTCTGATCTTTTTAGCTACAATTTCTGCAGCATCAGCATCCGTGTCTGGTAAAATTAGAGTAAATTCATCCCCGCCCATTCGTGCAGAGATATCAGAATCGCGCAATTGTGCTTGTAATCTTGATGCCGTTTCTTTAAGAACCTCATCACCCACAGCATGCCCTAAACTGTCATTGACCTGTTTAAAATGGTCAAGATCCAAAAATAACAAAGCCAGTTTTTGCTGATGACGATGCGATAAAATGATGACTTGCTCAAATCGGTCCTTAAATAGCCGTCTATTTGCCAAGCCAGTCAAATCATCATAATAAGATAACCAGTTCAACCGCTCCCGAGTCTGCTTTATTAAAGTAATATCATGTGCAATTCCTTCAACGCCAACACACACACCATCCTCATCATAAACGGCTGTTTCTAGTATTGAAAAGCTACGTTTATGGCTTTTACTATCAAATAACTCCACTTCATAAGCGGGTAATTTTTCGCCATTGATACACCGGGCAGTATACATATCTATCTTTCTATTATCAGGGTGATCCGTTAAATAGGTATTAGAGTGTTGTAAAAAATCATCCACACTATAGCCCAGGATGGAGGTAATTGAAGGACTTAAGTAGGTAAACGTACCATCCAGGTCATGCTGATAAAAAAAATATTCATCATGTAAATTCTCAACCAGACTACGGTATTTTTGCTCACTGTTTTGCAATTGTTCGGTACGTTTTACCACCTGATTTTCAAGGTTTTTTTTTAACTCATTTAACTCTCTGTTCGATTTAAGTAATTTTTTTTTTGCTAGTTTGATGCGCCGGTTTTGACGATTTATTTGCCCAATCCATAGCAGTAATATAAATAAAACCAACAGAAAAACAGCCACAACTTTAAAAATCATTTCATAGTCAAATGGCAGTTCTGTAGGCGGGTGCCATTTACTGTTTATTATTTGTTTTTCTTGTTCGGTTATTGCATCCAGTCCTTTTTGGAAAATACTAACCAATATGGGCCAATCATTGCGCACAGCAATACTTTCGTTTGCACTGTTACGGTCATAAAAAGCGGCAAACTTGATATCATTTAATAGATACTTGTTTTGTAAAAAATAACTGGCAGCAAAAAAACCAATGGCCGCATCAGCCTGTTTAGTTTCAATAATATTAAGTGCTTCATGCATATCTTCCACGTAATAAGGCGTAATACCGGGAAAGTCTTTTAAAACACGTTGGGAATATCGATAGTTTTTCATCAATACAACAGTTTTCCCAGTCAAATTACTGCGATCGTTTATCTCTGCATTGCTGTTATGAGTGATGATAACCAATGACTTAAAAACATAAGGCTTGGTAAAAACGAATTGTAAATCGCGTTCAGGTCTTCTGACCATAGTAGCTATGACATCAATTTCCTTATTAAGCGTCGCGTTATAAATATCTTTCCACACAACTCTGTCATCTATTTGGACATAAATCTTAAGCTTTCGACTTATTAATTGGATAGTATCATATGAAATACCCGATATTTGGCCAGACTCGGCAATAAAACTATAGGGAGGGAAAAAACCATCAAATGCAATACGAATAGGCTGATGCGTCTCCAGCCATGTTTGTTCTTCAGCCGTTAATTGTATGGGCTGCGATTCGGGTAGTTCTGATGGGTGAGGTTTCTTACCCTCGAGAGAAAAATCTCCAAAGGGTATGAGTAATAGAAAAATCACACAACAAAAAAAAAGGATTTTAATTACCTTTGTCACAAACTTACCTTACATACACTAGATCGGTCAATTATAGGCCAGAAGCACTGCAAAGATAAGTGAATAATTAACTCTACATTTTTCATTCACCACTCCCTAGTACTTCTGCCAGGTTGTATCGACTGTTTTTATAACCCATATCAGCATGAAGCACGGGGCGGCAAAAAATTGATTTTCTAATGTCTTGGCTGCTTGACTGGGTCTGCCCCTATCATACCTATCATCTGCTCCAGATAAGCAGGACTTTCTACTCTTTCCAATTCAGCTTGTGCATTAATTAGGCGTTGCTTAATATTCAATCGCTCAACTTCGTCAGCATAATTTGGTAACTCAGAAAAGTCTTGTAAGCTCTTGACATGTCTAACCCATAAAGCAATATCTCTATTTTGTTTAACTTGTAGACGCTCAAGATACCAGTCTGATGCTAACAAACTTTGTTTGCTAAATAACTCTCTAATCTCAGGGTCATGCACATCCTTGCCCTGATAATTCCCTGTTGCCATGATATGTAACAAAGCCTGTAACGGTGGGCAGGCATCTGCGACACTGCCATCGTCCAAATATTGTTGCGCCACTTTTTGCTGTGTCTCAACAATATTATGAATACCATCAACATAATCATGCAAGTTTTGGGTTTCTGGCTTAAGAATATCTTCTGTTAACACTGAACTTGGATTGTCAAAGATTTTACCCATAAATTCATGTACAAACTGCTCAGTTATTCGATAACCCAAACGACTGGCTAATACCATCTGACCTTCATACTCAAAATCCTCTAGCGCTTCCAAACAACCCTGTTCTATAAGGTAATTTGGCTCGCGTTCATGCGTTTTTAAACGGGTCCAAATTTCAGGGATTAATAAGCTAATATCATGATCAACTCTGACATGAGAGCCAATATGTCCCGCTGAACTGGAAAATCCTGCATAGCCTGTCAGAATGAAAGAAACCAATGCATTATTCAAATCTGCAGTGGCTCTTAATGCATTAAATGGACCTTTGGTTAACGCACCTTCACTCCCGGCTCCCGTTGTTGATGGTGATTTACCTGTTAAAGAACAAATAAAATCCATAAATAACTCAGGTAATTGCTGATAATGAATGGGATTATAAACGGCTAATGCACGTATACCTGGTTCAGGAGGATTGTTTCTACGACCGGCCAACACAGCATCAACAGGATGAACGACTTCCACACCCAAAGGTATTCTGCTATGCAAGCGAACACCTAAATCCGCTAAATATTTTCGAACCGGATTAATAACGTCAGCACGCCGCTCTAGATAACGTGGATTTTTAGTTGGCTTACCATCCACAATTCGTGGATGCGCTGAAGAAACAACAATTCCAGAAGCGTCCTTATATGCTTGTTCCAACAAATCATGCATAGGTTCAGTAAACTTGGACATTGTTAAAACATCTTCAACTATTGCTGACAGTTTATCTGCAAATAAGGGCTCGTAATTTGCAATGAAATTATCGGGGCCTGCCATATTAAGTTCAGTCTGCTTATCATAACCAGGAACAATAGCATCATCAGGGCGCTGAAACAGACGATACTCACAATTGGCGGTTAATTTTATACTTTCCCCAACCTTTTG
Organism: Methylococcaceae bacterium; assembly: GCA_048595505.1. Taxonomy (GTDB): domain Bacteria; phylum Pseudomonadota; class Gammaproteobacteria; order Methylococcales; family Methylomonadaceae; genus QPIN01. The sequence continues at coordinate 49,637 of JBJPGG010000004.1, read as the reverse complement.
GTCTGACATATATTTAGAGACCATTGAGACGGGAACTACCACGGATGAGGTAATATCATCTTCCATTTGTATTTTTTCAGCCGCATAAAAATCTTGTCGAACTTTAAACGTACGCCATCCACCTTGTTCGTTAAAACCAACACGTAAAAAACTGGCAATAATCTGTCTACCTTCAAATTTAAGGTCATGTCCCGGCGATCCATCTACAATATCAGCAGAAAAAAATGTACGCCAACTATCACCCCAGTCTTCCTGGTAAAACCGTTTAATTAATAATACCAATGCTCTTATATAAGGCGGTATTTCTGTCAGCCATTGATTGAATTCATCGGTATATCCAGTCGAGGGTGTTAGTAATTTAATCACTGACCCCAAACTTCTGTTAGCACTTAATAATGCTCGACTGGAAACCCAGTCTGCTGCATCAAGTTTTTTCCTATAACGGTCACTGTAATCCCTGTCAAAAATCTCTTGCACCCGGTCTAGATCTTCGTTCAAATCATTGACAAACAATGTGTTAAATATTACCGCATCACTGATTGATTTTGAAATTTCAGACTTCCCTCCCCCGGAAACAGTACTCGGTTTATGACAAAAAGTACCTTCTGCTGCTGTACCGATCAAGCGCCATGAGGGAGCAGCTGGATGCTTAATCAGTTCCAATTTATAACCATTAGGCTTTACATATATTTTCCCTGGTTGCAAACGTAAAGAAGAAGTCTTCTTATCACTGTTCCAGGTTAACTTGTCATTTTTCCAGGTAATGGCTTGCGTTGGCACATCCATTTTTACATCTTGTGGCACGTAAACTATCTCTGGATATTCCTTATCGACCGCATAGCCTTCTGGCATAACATCCATTAAATCGCCATAGCTCTTGGTCAGTTCGTTAAAACTATAGCCAGCCTCTCTACTGGCACCCCCAGCACCATATTCATTACCATGATTTTGACAATGAAAAGCCAATGCTCCGCCGGCATGCTCTTCTTCAGAGAAACCATAAAGATTGGCGGCGTAACCAATTTGAGTTTTAACTTCTTTTTTACAATAACCAAAGTAATTATCCGCTAACATTGTGATAATTACCCCTCGTTCATCCCTGGCAGTCAATTTAAAAGCTTGACCATCATTGTATAGCTCTTCTGACTCCTGCCAACACATAGCATCTTTACGTTGTCGTTCAGTAGCATCATCCCAATGAGGCAAACCTAATTCTTTCTTAGTTAATTTAACTAAATGAGGGGCCAAAATCACACAACCGCTTTGTCCGGTCCAATGCTCAACATCCAGCCCAGCATCATATTCAGGCAAGGCTGGATTACCTCCATTACCAAAAATACTTTCTACAAAATCCAGATTACTCACCAAAGTACCTGGTGCAAAAAACCGAATCTCCATACTTTTTTGTTCTGCTACACCAGGAATTGCCGGGCATACCGTAGGCCTTAACAATAAGGATGTAAACATATAAGCGGGGGTTTCTTCATTTGCGGTATAAGGTAACAAGGTTAAACCCTTAGGCGGATTCAAGGCATGTTTTAACATACTTGCAAAGGTTTGCTTGGGTACTTCTTTTTTATCCCCGGGCACAGGTAAACCGCCCGCAGCAATATGAAATGACCCTTTGGTAGTTCTACGATCATTCGCTGGGTTATGTAGCACACCTTGTTTAACTTTATAACTGGAAACACATTCAGACTTAAAAGTATCTTCCCCCATAGGTAAAGATAACTCTCGCGCTATGCCATGTCTGTCTAACTCGAATGTAAGTGTGGGTAGGGTTGGAATACTCTCAAGACCTAGGTCTGATAGATAACTATCAAGAAAATCTTGTATCCGCCTATCAGCAGGATAATGATGGGAAACAAGCTGACGGCTTTTTTCCACAAAGCTGCGTAACATATCATCTGCGGTAGCCAAAAAGTCAGCCGACTCTCCCTTTAAACAAGTGGGTTGGCCACAAGAGGCTAATTTAAGATTAATATATAAATGTAACTTCTGCTGCAATAAAACGGGATCTTGTTCAGAAATGTTCAAGCCCAACGCTTTAGATAAATCCACTTTTAATCTCCTGGCAAACCTTTACGGATGCGATAATAAAATTCACTTGTTATTGTTAAAAATCAATTAGCCTGCCTTGTATTATAAACTGATGGTTTTTATAACACCTAGCAGCAACACTATTTGTTGCTATCAATCTTTACTAATTCCCTTAATAATGATGTTGCATAACTCCCTGCAGACAAGGAGAAACTTAAGATCATTTCTGAATCCGAAATAAAATCCCACTGCAAATCACCCACTAATACCCGCAATGGTCTCCGTGCACCCTTCAAATCATATTGAATAAGTCCTTCTGCCAATGATGGATTATTATTAATAATGGAGTCTTCAATTTCCAATGCAATCGCTTTGGTTTCTCTTTCTCCTTTCCCAAACATCATCCCTGTCGGATGAATTTCACCAGCATTTATTCGTTCTTTAACAGAAGCATCAGGCTGATCCGTTTTAAAATAACTATTCGACTGATCAAAAACAAACACATCACCAGCAACAGCCTGATTCCAAGTATTAGCTAATATTCTTTTAGCCAAAAGCTGATTAAACAAATAAGAACGCGCTGCAGATAAATAAATACTGCGTTGTTCACGTTTTGCTTTTGCCCCTTGAAATAAAGCCAAGGCCTTATTAACATTTTGTCCTTGATGTCCAAACCTCTGTACGCCAAAATAATTAGGAATTCCCTCCATTTTTATCTGTTGCAGTTGCGCATCAATCTTTGCCTTATCACCCAGCCACTCTCTTATCTTTATGTTGAATTTATTTCCGGATAACACACCACGTTTTAGCTTCCTGGCATGGCGCTGAGCTTGCACTACTTTAATATTTTCTGTTTCAATTTGTTGCCAATCAGGGGCATCTTTTCCTGGCAACCAAACACTAAACCATTGCGTGGTTCTGGCATGCCGGTCCTTTAATCCCGCATAACTGACATCACGCTGCCTTACACCTGCAAACCGGGCAAGTAATCTAGCCACATACTCAGTGTTTTCACCACATTTTTCTATTTGTAGAAAAACATGTTCTCCTGACCCTTCAGGTTGAAAAGGTAACTGTTCTTCGACAATAAAATCGTCAGGGATTGTTTTAATTTTTCCCGTACCATTTGGACCACCATATACAAAGGCCCATATAGGAATTTCAATGTTTGATTGATGATTAGACATTGCTATAAATATAGTTCATCCCTATAGAAAAGAGGGAATTAATGTGAGTTTTCTGTGCTACTTAGAAGTAGAAGCATCAATACTATTTTTCAATCAACACCACCGCCTGCACTGCAATTCCCTCTTTACGACCTTCAAATCCCAACTTTTCTGTTGTTGTTGCTTTGACATTAATACAATCAGTTTCAACCTCTAAATCCTTGGAAATATTGCAACACATAGCTGCAATATGAGGTGCCATTTTGGGTGCTTGAGCAATGATAGTAATATCCGCATTAACCAGTTTATAGCCCATATCTAGCACTATTCCGTATACATGTCGTAACAAAACCCGGCTATCAGCCCCTTTAAATTCAGGGTCTGTATCAGGAAAATGTTTTCCTATATCCCCCAAAGCTGCTGCGCCTAACAATGCATCAGATAAGGCATGTAAAACCACATCACCATCTGAATGGGCTTCCAGCCCTTTTTCATAATCAATAGTGACACCGCCTAAAATCACCTCACCTTCATCAATAAAGCGATGTACATCATAACCTTGGCCTATTCTAATCATACTTGATGCTCCATATAAAACTGTGCTAAATCTAAATCTTCAGGACGGGTAATTTTTATGTTATCAGGACGACCTTCAACTATTTTTGGTTGTAAGCCCTGAATTTCCAGTGCACTGGCTTCATCAGTAATCGCAGGATTACCTTCTGCCTCTTCAAGCGCCTGCTTTAACATACCATAACGAAACATCTGTGGAGTTAATGCCCGCCAGATAAGACTTCTATCTATTGTATCGGTAATGTTCAATCCCTCTACATTTTTCAATGTATCATGCGAGGATAAAGCTAATATCCCACCCACATCATCATCTTTTAGGGTATCGATCAACAAATGAATGTCTGACTTGGTTAAACAGGGCCTTGCTGCATCATGCACCAACACCCAATCATTATCTGAGGCATGTTCTCTCAATGCTTTTAAGGCAGACAAGACTGAGTCCGCTCTTTCTTTTCCACCAGCGGCAGTCATCACTTTATTATGACTAGAACAATCTAGCGTAGGCCAATAAGGATCTTCTTTGGAAATAGCGACCGCTATGGCGGAGAAAACATCAGCTTGTAATAAACGTGCCAAAGTTTGTTCTATTACTGTTTTACCAGCAAGGGGAAGATATTGCTTGGGTCTGTCGGCTTGCATTCTTTTGCCTACACCGGCAGCAGGAACAACAGCCCAATATTTTAAGGACTTTGTCATAGGATATAAGATTAAGTTGGGCAAAGAAAGATAGTGACGAGGCCCAATATTAAAATCGTCGTGTTGAGCAAAATCATTTTTCTCAACCTACCTAAGTTAAATCAAATAATTATTCAATCACTTGAAAAAATGTTTCATTTTCTTTAATCATCCCTAATTCATAGCGAGCTCTTTCCTCTATCGCTTCCTCTCCTTTTCTTAAATCAAGCACTTCAGCATATAAATCATCATTGCGCTCTCTTTTCTCTTGGGCTTCATTTTTAAGTACATCCAGACGTTGCCGGTATTCCTGAACTAGCTGAACACTGCCATCACCAAACCATAAGCGATATTGCAGCAAAATAATAAATAAAAAAAGAATCACGATAAGAACTTTAAAAAGCACCATTTTTTTTTCGTTCTCACGTTCTATATGAGACTGCATAAATAGCTACTCCTGCATCAGCTTGAACGTTCCCACGCAAAGCATGGGAACGGAACTACTTTTTTCCTTATACCTTACCTTTAACCTGCTCTTACAACATCTTAAAAGCACTACGACCGGCATAAACTGCGTTATCACCCAACTGATCTTCAATTTTCATTAATCGGTTGTATTTAGCAATACGATCTGAACGGCTCAAAGAACCTGTTTTAATTTGTCCAGTACCGGTAGCAACAACTAAATCAGCAATAGTAGTATCTTCTGTTTCACCTGAACGATGAGAAACAACTGCACTATATCCTGCAGCAGATGCTTTGTTAATCGCTTCTAAAGTTTCAGTTAATGTACCGATTTGGTTTACTTTGATTAAAATTGAATTAGCAATACCTTTATCAATACCTTCTTGAAAAATAGCAGGATTAGTGACGAATAAATCATCACCCACCAACTGAATTTTGCCTGCTAATTTTTCAGTTTGAACTTTCCAGCCGTCCCAGTCGTTTTCATCCAAACCATCTTCGATAGAGATAATTGGATATTTTTCTACCCAGTCTACGAAGAAATCAGTCATTTCCTCAGAAGTCAGGCTCTTGCCTTCTGCTGCTAATACATACTTACCATCTTTATAGTATTCAGAAGCTGCAGCATCCATACCTAAATAAATGTCTTCGCCTGCTTTATAGCCAGCTAATTCAATTGCTTCTAGAATAACTTCAATCGCTTCTTCGTTTGAAGAAAGATTAGGTGCAAAACCACCTTCGTCACCAACTGTTGTAGCCAAACCTTTTGATTTTAAAACTTTAGCCAAATTATGGAATACTTCAGCGCCATAGCGAATTGCTTCGCGGAAGGTAGGAGCACCCACTGGCAATATCATAAATTCCTGTAAATCTACGCTATTATCAGCATGCGAACCACCATTAATGATGTTCATCATCGGTACGGGTAAAATAAATTTTCCACTGGTATTCAAATAACGATATAAAGGAATACCGCCGTCTTTAGCCGCAGCATGAGCTGCTGCCATAGACACACCTAAGATAGCATTCGCCCCCAAGTTAGCTTTATTATCGGTACCATCTAAATCAATCATTTTCTGATCAAGAGCCGCCTGGTTAGTCGCATCCATTCCAACCACAGCTTCACGAATTTTAGTATTTACATTATCAACCGCTTTTAAAACACCTTTACCTAAATAACGTGACATATCCCCATCACGCAATTCAATTGCTTCACGTTCACCTGTAGATGCACCTGAAGGAACCATTGCACTACCGACTAAACCAGAAGCTAAAAACACTTCTACTTCAATCGTTGGATTACCACGTGAATCAAGAACTTCACTTGCTTTAACATCTACTATTCTAGCCATTTTTTCCTCTATAAAGTTGTTTCTATCAAACTGTTTGCTTTAACAGCCTGGTCGATTGTTACTAATGTTTCCAATAATTCTTTTATTCTATGCAACGGCCATGAGTTAGGCCCATCACTTAGCGCTTCTTCAGGTTTTGGATGTGTTTCCATAAATAGTCCTGAAATTCCAGCCGCCATGGCTGCTCTTGCTAATACAGGAACATGCTCACGCTGTCCTCCTGAACAAGTTCCCTGTCCACCAGGTAATTGCACAGAATGAGTGGCATCAAAAACAACAGGGCAATTGGTATTTCGCATTTCAGCTAAAGAACGCATGTCTGAAACCAGATTGTTATATCCAAAAGAAGCCCCGCGTTCACAAACCATAATTTGTTCATTACCTGTCGCTTTAGCCTTAGCCGCTACATGAACCATATCCCATGGCGCTAAAAACTGACCTTTTTTGATATTAACGGGTATCCCTTGTTTGGCTACATTTTGAATGAAATTAGTTTGCCTGGATAAAAATGCAGGTGTTTGCATAATATCAACCACCGATGCTACTTCTGCTAAAGGAGTATCTTCATGCACATCAGTAAGTACCGGCACACCAATTTGCTGTTTTACTTTCTGTAAAATCTGTAGCCCTTTTTCTAAGCCTGGTCCACGAAAACTATCATGTGACGAGCGATTTGCTTTATCAAATGATGATTTATAAACAAAAGGAATATTTAATTCATCTGTTACTTGCTTAAGATAACCTGCTGTATCCAGAGCCATTTGCTCACTTTCTATGACACAAGTCCCTGCTATTAAAAAAAAAGGTTGATCTAACCCTACTTCAAAACCACATAATTTCATTATTTTTTACCTTTTTTAAACTTAGCTGCCGCGTCAACAAACCCTGAAAATAAAGGATGCCCCTTGCGAGGTGTCGAAGTGAATTCTGGATGAAACTGACAGGCTAAAAACCAGGGGTGGTCTGCAATTTCGACAAACTCAACTAACCGGCCATCAATTGATTTACCTGAAAATGACATTCCTGCCTGTTCCAGAGGTTCCAGGTATTTATTATTAAACTCATATCGATGCCTGTGTCTTTCGGTAATCACATCTTTTTGATATAAGCGATGTACTAATGAATCAGCCTGCAATCGACATTTTTGAGCACCTAAACGCATAGTTCCACCCATATCAGAGCTTTCATTGCGCGTTTCAAGTTGCCCGTCTTCATCCATCCATTCAGTAATCAACCCGATAACAGGGTGTGGTGAATTCGGTAAAAACTCCGTACTATGCGCACCTTCTAGGCCCACGACATTTCTGGCAAATTCAATAACCGCAGACTGCATTCCCAAACAAATACCTAAATAAGGCACTTTGTTTTCTCTTGCATAGCGCACTGTTGCTACTTTCCCTTCTACCCCACGTTCACCAAAGCCACCAGGAACCAAAATAGCATCAACATCTTGCAATGCTATAACACCTTCATCCTCAATCAGCTCGGCATCAATATATTTTATTTTGACTTTATTACGTGTTTTTAAACCCGCATGTGTCAGAGCTTCATCCAAAGATTTATAAGCATCGGAATGATCAACATATTTACCGACTATAGCAATAGTCACTTTATCTTTAGGGTGACTGATTGCGTCGACAACTTCTTTCCACTCAGATAAATCAGCTTCAGGTACATCCAAACGTAACTGATCAACCACTATCTCATCAAGGCCCTGCTCATTTAACAACAGAGGAATACGATAAATAGTATCTGCATCAATCGCTGAAATTACCGCCTTTTCAGCAACGTTAGTAAATAATGCAATTTTACGACGTTCACTGGCAGGAAGAAATTGTTCAGACCGACAAATTAAGATATCCGGCTGAATACCTATAGTTCTTAACTCTTTAACAGAATGTTGGGTCGGTTTGGTTTTAAGTTCACCCGCTGATTTAATAAACGGCACCAAAGTCAGGTGTATAAATAATGCTTTATCGTGACCCTGTTCAATTCCAATTTGTCTGATGGTTTCCAAAAAAGGGAGCGATTCTATATCACCAACAGTACCGCCCACTTCAATAATAGCGACTTCTTTTCCTTCTGCACTGGCATATATACGACGTTTTATTTCATCAGTAATGTGAGGAATAACTTGTACCGTAGCACCTAAATACTCACCTTTTCGCTCTTTACGCAACACACTTTCGTAAACCTGTCCCGTAGTAAAATTATTCTTTTTACCCATGGTGGTTTTAAGAAACCGCTCATAATGCCCTAGATCCAAATCAGTTTCCGCACCGTCTTCGGTAACAAAAACTTCACCATGTTGAAAAGGACTCATAGTCCCTGGATCTACATTAATATAGGGATCCAGTTTTGTCATGGTCACTTTTAAACCACGTTCTTCAAGAATTGCAGCTAAAGAGGAAGCGGCTATGCCTTTGCCTAAAGAGGATACAACACCGCCTGTAATAAATATAAATTTTGTCATCTAAGTAAGATTCTGCCCATGCCTAATCAGCTATAAAATAAACTTAAAACCGGTAATTCTATCATTCTTACTATTATTTTTCCGTTTTTTGTTGTTTTTTCAACAATAAAATTTGATAACATGGCCCACTATCAATACTATAAAAATCTGCACTAATCCATAAGCCAGTAACAGCGGCCAAATCATCATTTAAATAAATTAGCGGAATATTATTTCTTTCCCAAGGTGGGATTGCTTTTTCCTGGAATAAATTTTTAAGCGTATGATGGCCACGCCTTCCTGGCAAGCTGATTTTCTCTGCACCTTTTCGAAATCGTACAGACACCTCTGAATTATCCCACAATTCTTTTAAGATCCCTTCCGCCGCATCTTTAACTGCTAAGACTTGCCCGCCACCCAAACCCAATTGCTTTAAACTTGTTGGCCATTTTTTTTCTTGCAGCAATTGATCATCATAAAATTCTTTTAAACAATATAATTTATCCCGATAACGTCTAATACAATAATCACGCCCTTGAACCATAGGATTTGCAGATTGTTTAGCTGCAACAACTTCATTTATAATTCTTTGCAACATTTTTTCTGATGGCATTCTTAAACATTGATTTGTAAACCACTGTCTAATCACCAATTGTTGTTTATTAACTTCCAACTCAAGTAATTGACTGATAGATAGCGTTTCATCAGCCTTATCACAAACGCTATTCAATAATTTCTGTGCTATATCTTGAGATAACTCATGGCTGGTTGCACAATGTCTGGCTGAACGCGCTATAGTTTTATCTAATGCCGGCCATCGTTTTTTTAATTGCGGCAAAATTTGATTACGCAATAAGTTACGATCAAAATCATTACTTTTATTACTGGGGTCTTCAACCCAACACAGCTGATTTTCATCTGCATACTCATTAATCAGCTGTTTTGGGACATCAAGAAATGGACGACACATTAGCCCATGCCCAAAAGCTATGCTTAATGGCATACCTGAAAGTCCCTGCACACCAGCTCCCCGAAACAATTGCAACAACACCGTTTCCATTTGATCTTCGCGATGCTGGGCTAACAACAGCACATCATTGTTAGCCACTATTTTTTTAAATGCCTGATAACGCTGGTCTCGGGCAACTTCTTCCGGACTTTGGCCCACAACCTTTTGGGCATTAACCTTCAGACACTTATACCTGACGTTTAAAGCCAAACACACTGCTTCACAATGTTTCTCCCATAAATCTGCATCACTTTGCAGACCATGATGCACATAGATAGCCGTTATTTTTGATTTTATGTCTGAAATTGAAGCAGCTAAGTGTAGCAACACATGAGAGTCTATACCGCCACTATAGGCAATAATAACCCGTTCAGTTTGCGGAGGTAATACAGAAATTATATTATCAGGAGTCAACATGAAATAGACCGACATGAGTCGGTCTTTTAAAAATCATAGTTAGTGAAAAAATTATTTCACAGCATCTTCTGTATATGAACCATAATGCATAATACGTTGATAGCGTTTGCTCACTAATTCATCCAAATCTTGTTGTTTTAACTCATCCAAATGTCTAATCAGTGTTTCCCGCAAACTTAATGCAATCTTCTGATAATCACGATGCCCCCCACCCAATGGCTCACGAATCACTTCATCTAAAAAGCCTTGTTCTCGCACCCGGTCTGATGTTATGCCCATCGCATCTGCAGCCAATTGTGATTTTTCTGCACTTTTCCATAATATAGAAGCACAGCCTTCCGGAGAAATCACCGCATAAGTACTGTATTCCAGCATAATCAAGCGATCACCCACGCCAATCGCCAAGGCTCCACCTGAACCCCCTTCACCAATAACGGTACAGATAACAGGTGTTTTTAATTTAGACATTTCAAATAAATTTCTGGCAATCGCTTCACTTTGCCCACGTTCTTCGGCACCAATCCCTGGATAAGCCCCTGGCGTATCAATTAAACAAATAATGGGCAAGCCAAAACGTTCTGCCATTTTCATCATCCGTAACGCTTTTCGGTAACCCTCAGGACGTGGCATACCAAAATTACGATAAATTTTCTCTTTAGTGTCCCGCCCTTTTTGATGTCCGATAACCATTATTGACTGGCCTTCTAACCTAGCCAATCCACAGACTATCGCTGGATCATCAGCATAAGCTCTATCGCCATGCAATTCATGAAAATCAGTGAACATATGCTCTATATAGTCCAGAGTGTACGGCCGCTCTGGATGACGAGATAACTGAGAAATCTGCCAGTCACTCAAAGCAGAAAAAATTGATTCAGTTAACCGCTCTCTTTTTTCTTCCAGCTGCGTAAGCGTGTCAGAAATATTTATGTCATTATCAAACTCCACTTTACGGAGTTCAACTATTTTCGCTTCAAGTTCAGCGATAGGTTGTTCGAAGTCTAGAAATTTTAGATCCATAGAAACCCGGAAATTAAGTTTATTAATCAATTAAGAGATTCTATAGAAAAACTGAAATTAATTCTAAATAATTTCAACAAAACTGACAGAAAATTTTATTTAGCAGTCTATAAATAATACCTCTAGCGTTCCTAAGAACATTAATTTGATTGTATGATTTGCGTATTTACTCTACTTTTTCATGGTTTTACTATCTAATTCCTTCAGATGTGCCAACTTTTCAGAAATTTTTATCTCCAATCCTCGTTTAACCGGAAAATAATATTGTGTTCCTGATAATTCATCAGGAAAATAATTTTCTCCAGCAGCATAAGCTTCCGGCTCATTATGCGCATATCGATAATCTTTTTTATAATCTAAAGCTTTCATGAGTTTTGTTGGTGCATTTCTTAAATGAAGTGGCACCCCTAAACTTCCACTTTGCTTTACCTCTCGCATAGCCGCATTATAAGCCATATAAACAGCATTACTTTTTGGCGCACAAGCTAAATAAACAACCGCCTGTGCTAATGCTAGCTCCCCCTCTGGACTACCTAAACGCTCCTGTGCTTCCCAGGCATTAATAGTCACTTCCAATGCCCTAGGGTCAGCATTACCTATGTCTTCCGAAGCTATTCTGACAATTCTTCTTGCCAGATAAGCTAAATCACAGCCCCCATCTATCATTCTGCACAACCAGTATAGCGCAGCATCAGGAGAACTGCCTCTCACCGACTTATGGAATGCTGAGATCTGGTTATAAAACTCTTCACCCTGCTGATCAAACCGTCGCACACCACCAGACAACACTTCCTGAGAAATTTCTTCGCTTATTATTTGACTGTCCTTGGCTGCAGCAAGTTCAGCTGCAATTTCCAATAAATTCAATAAACGCCGGGCATCTCCATCTGCTACCAGGGCAAATTGCTGCTTCAAATCTTCAGCAATAGTTATACCTGACCCTGCCAAGCCATTATCTTTATTAGATAACGCTTTGTTTAGCACATCGATTAAATCATCAGTTGTTAATGAATTTAGGACATAAACTCTAGCTCTGGATAGCAACGCATTATTGAGAGCAAACGATGGATTTTCAGTAGTAGCCCCAATAAAATAGACGGTCCCATCTTCTACGTGGGGTAAAAAAGCGTCTTGCTGGGATTTGTTAAAGCGGTGAACTTCATCTACAAACAAAATAGTCCGCCTGTTTTGTTCCAGCTGTATTTTCTTGGCTTCCGCAACTGCTGCCCGTATATCTTTTACCCCAGCCAGAACTGCAGATATTGGCATAAATTCAGCGTCCGAATGCTGTGCTATCATTCTTGCCAGTGTTGTTTTACCCGTCCCGGGTGGCCCCCAAAATATCATCGAGTGCAATCGCCCTGTTGAGACAGCCTCATAAAGAGGTTTCCCTGGTTTTAAAATATGTTTTTGGCCTATGTAATCTGCTAAAGAAACCGGCCTCATTCTGTCTGCAAGCGGTTTCGTCATATCATCAAACATAATCAGCTTTTAAAAAAATTTAATTTTCAAAAATATCAACACCTTCTGGCGCAATAAATTCAAACAATGAATCTTCCAGTGGAGGATTTATTTTTACATCAGAAAAATAAATCCTTGTTAACTGCCCAAAATTATCACTTAACTCCATGCCTCCTAAAACATCGCCATCAAGTCCCAGTAGTATGTATTTAAAACCACTTTCTTCATTTTTAGGGGATAACTTAATCCATTGCAAATCTTCATCAATCCCTTGTTGTTCGACAATAAATTTCTCTTCTAATACAATATCGCCACTTAACAGTAATGCAGGTGTGGAACCTAGTGAATCATCCATTTTTTTTACAGTAACCTGCTCTAAATCTGTATCATAGAACCAGACTTTGCCTGCATTTGAGACAATTTCCTGAATAAAAGGCTTAGTGTAATTCCAACGAAATTTACCCGGCCTGCTTAAATAAAACATGCCATGGCTTGTTTGTGTTGGAAAATTATTTTCATCCAGAGCGACCTGTTTAAACACGGCAGTTAAAGAACTTGTTTTCGCTAAAAAAGCTTTCAACTGCTCAAGTGGTGTCTGTTTTGCAAATACTGTATTTGTAGTCATTAAAAAAACCACAAGCGAAAAGTTTACAACTGTTTTTTTAAACATATTATTAAAAATTATTTTGTAAAAAATCATTAAACCAAGTCTTTGCTCGATTTACATTGGTAGTAACACAAGGAGAATCTATAGTGGGTCCAGAACCGCTAACAAAAGGGTATACCCTAGCTCCTGCACATTGTTCATTAGCAAGCAATCCATTAACAGGGTCTACCCAATTCATTTCTATATTATCAGGCGCAACCAAATAAACCGGTTGAGTAGAAATTCTTCTCATCAAAGAAATCCACAGTTGCAACGCCCCACTTGCACCTGTTAAGCCCGCGGGTTTGTTATCATCTCGACCAACCCAGACGACAGACAAATAATCACCACTAAAACCAGCAAACCAGCTATCTCTTAATCCATTGGTAGTACCTGTTTTACCAACTAAACCAAAATTTTTGGGCATATATAAATAAGCCGAACGCCCGGTCCCCTCATGCATAACTTGTTGTAACATTTTATTTGTAATATAGGTTGCAGCAGGGTCTACTGTTTGCCTCACCGTATAAGGATAACTCTGTAACCTTTCCCCATCAGCGGCAATAACTGCTCGTATTGAACGTAGTGGCGTAGCAAAACCATCTCCGGCCAGCGTTTGATACATTTGCGTCACTTCCAGAGGTGACAAGGGGGATGCACCTAATAATAAAGAAGGAAACAAATTAACCGGCCTGCTAACCCCCAGACTCCTTATTGTTTTAGCAATTCGGGCTACACCAATATCCATCCCTATGCGTACTGTTGCCAAATTATAAGAATGCGTCAAAGCCGTGTGCATTTCTACCTCACCATGTTCTTTTCGATCATAGTTCTTCGGTTGCCATAGCTTACCATTTTTACCTTTGATTTCTATTGCGGTATCACTGACTTTTGTGTTTATTGTGTATCTATCAGGATATTCCAGTGCTGTTAAATAAACCACCGGCTTTATTAACGAACCAATGGGTCTAACTGCATCCAGTGCCCTATTAAATCCAACGCCTTTAGGATCCCGTCCACCAGCCAATGCAGCAATCTCTCCACTTTCCCTGTGTGTGACAACTACTGCTGTTTCCAGCTTGCTAGCGTTAGGCCTTTTTTCTAATTGTTCTAACTTAACTGTAATCTTATTTTCAACTATATTCTGCACTCTGGTATCAAGAGTGGTAAAAACCCTTAGCCCTTCAGAAGTTAAATCATCTTCTCTATATTCCTGTCTTAATTGTCTTTTAACCAAGTCCATAAACCCTGGGTAACGATTAATGGAGCGATGGGTACGAGAAATAATACTGAGTTTTTCTTGTTTAGCGGCTAACGCTTGCTTTTTAGTGATATAACCTTGCTGATGCATTTCCTCTAATACCAGATTACGACGCTTTACAGAACGGTCTGCATGTCGCCTTGGATCATAATAGGAAGGACCACGAACCAGAGCAACCAGTCCGGCAATATCATGTAAAGGCAGGTTTTTTAAAGGTCGGCCAAAATAAAATTCAGCAGCCAGACCAAAACCATGAACTGAACTTGCTCCATCTTGACCCAGGTAAATTTCATTTAAATAGGCTTCCAGGATTTCATCTTTCTGAAACCTAAACTCTAGGATCAAAGCCATAAAGGCCTCATTCACTTTACGCCATAAACTTCTTTCAGGTGTAAGGTAAAAGTTTTTCACCAATTGTTGCGTAATAGTACTGCCACCCTGTACCACTGAACCCGCACGAAAATTCACCCATAAAGCTCTGGCAATCGCTTTAAATGACAAGCCAAAATGATTATAAAACTCCCGGTCTTCTGTTGCCATTAATCCTTGAATCAATGCATCTGGTGTATTTTCCAGCTTTATTAGCACACGATCTTCTTTTCTGGTGGGATAAAAACTACCAATTTGAATGGGATCCATCCTCACAATTGGCATTTGTTTTGACGTTGTTAAATTAATAATTTGTGTCACAGCAGCATCAGCAAATTTTATTCTCAATTGCTGACTTTCCTGCCGTTTATCCCAAAAATTAAAACCTCTGGTTTTTAAATTAACTTGTTGCCCTTTTTTGTTATAAGTACCTTCAGATGAAAGGCGGTAATCCCTACGGTAATGCAATTGCAGTAATAAATCTTCAAATTCATCTGCCGTCAGCTTATACCCGCTATAAATTTCAACCGGACTGGCATACACTCTTGCAGGAATAGACCAACGCTTTCCTTCAAATTGTTTGCGAACAACATAGTCCAAATATCCAATATATGAAAAAAATACAAACCCAAACAGTAGCAAAGTATAAACCAAGCTCTTTTTAAACCAGTGTGTAGACTTTTTCTTAATATTTTTTTTTCTTTTAACAGGACTTTTTCTGGTTTTTTTTGGCATTTACTGATGCGAATTTAACGGGTTAAAAAACGGGATACAAAATTGAAGCTAACAGGACAAATTTTACCACTTTTTCAGGCTGATCATTTTCATCTGTTAGCTTATTATTAATTCAGGTCCTTGAACCTAGAAAAAACACTATGATTTTCATAAATCCACTAAGTTCCAGTTTCTAGTAAATCATCAGTATGGATAGTCAGCATATTAAACGCTACCTATTTTCATTCAACCCTGCTCTGCAATACTCATATTTTTTTATAATTAAAATTATTGCCTAATTTGCACCTCTAAAATACACGCACAAAATAACTAATTCAAAAAACAAAAACGGCCACACCCTTGTAGATACAGCGGTTAAAGTCTACAGTTAAGCTTATCAGTAGTATATTTAAAATGCCCAACTAGAAACATTATTACTTATGCAAACTCCGCCACAACACGAATTATCCATTGAAGACCTGTTTAAAGGCGACTTTCAACTTGCAACATCACCCAATATTTATTTTGAACTAAAAAAGATTTTGGATGACCCGAATAAATCATTAGTTGATGCAGCGTTCGTCATTGAAAAAGATCCGTCTTTGGCGATAAGGCTTTTAAAAATAGTAAATAGTGCCTACTATGGCTTTCCCTCACAAATCCTTTCAATTGACAGAGCAATGTCAATCATAGGTATAAAAGAAATACAAGTACTAACCCTTAGCACTGTCGTCATAGACCGCTTCTCTGACATACCAGAGGAGTTAATGTCTATGCATGACTATTGGGCAAGAAGCCTACGCTGTGCACTGATTGCCAAAAAAATTGATGCACATTTAGGTAATGAGTTTTCAGAGGCTGCTTTTATTTGTGGACTGTTGCATAACATAGGCCAACTAGTTTTTTTTCGGCGTATTCCAGAATTAGCAAAAGAAGTCAGTTTGATGCTACAACCCTTAAATAATTCAACGGATATTGATGAAATCAATTTTGAAAAAAATATCATTGGATTTGATCATTACCAGGCAGGTGCTACTTTAACAAAACTATGGAAACTTCCTGATATTATTACTGAAAGTATTAGATTGCACCCTTACACTGATAATACAGAATGTTATCACAAAATTGCATCCATCATTAAAACAGCCGATTGTTACAGTAAAATTGATACCGAGTGTTGCGATAAGGTAATCAATAGCCTAGAAATACTCACTGCAGACATGAGTATTATCATAGAACAATCGCATGAAGAATTTGAAGCCATTTTTAAAATTTTTTACCCTGAATAGTTTTACAGGAACGCGCGCAGAATTTACCCGTTATTATGATAAAAATGATGTACTAGCAAGTAGACGAAGTTATTTCATGCATGTTCCACTTCCAATACTATTTTCCCCATAGTATGGCCTTGCTCTATCTTGGAATGAGCCAAAGCAGCATTTTGCAATAACAGAACTTCTGAAATATGAACGTTTAAAATCCCTTCATCTACCCATTCAGCGCACTGCCTTAAGATCTGCACATGTTCATCTCTAGCACCATCCAAATCTTTCAGCATCGGGGTCAACATCAGTTCAAAACCAATTAATAGATTTCTCACTCTAGCTTCCGTCAAAGACAGTGCACCTGGATCCAACAAAGTAATTAAACGACCAAAATACGCTGTTGCTGCCATGCTGTGTTTAAAAACATCGCCCCCCACCGTATCAATCACCAGGTCTGCACCCTGTCCTTCGGTCAAGCGATTAAGCTCCTCAACAAAACCGTCCGCTGAATATATAATAATATGGTCAGCTCCCAAAGAGCTGACAAACTCAGCTTTTTCTTCAGAACTAACGGTAGTTATCACCTTAGCACCCTTTAATTTTGCTAATTGTATAGCCACATGTCCAACTCCACCCGCACCTGCATGTATTAAAACTGTTTGTCCTGCTTGTAATTCACCTTTATCAAATAAAGCCCTCCATGCCGTAATTAAAATCAAAGGCATTGCTGCTGCTTCAATAAACGTACTACGCCTTGGTTTCAAACTTATCCAACGACTGTCGATTACTGTATATTCAGCATAGTTTCCCTGTTCCCTACCTAAACCTCCATTGCAAAACCAAACCTCATCGCCTACTTTAAACTCCGTGACCTGGCCACCGACTTCAACAATTTCTCCCGCCCCATCACAACCTAAAACAGTAGGTAAAGGCTGCTGATAAAAGCCGCCATTTTTACGAACTTTGGTATCTATGGGATTTATCCCTGCAGCCTTTATCTTAACTTTCACTTCTCGGGCTTTAGTGACCTCCGGTTCTTCAATATCAGTATATTGCAGAACATCGGGCGCACCTTTATCCGTCATTAAAATAGCTTTCACGTATCTATCTCCATTGTTCTCGATAATGTTGGTAATTACTTTGTTTAACAGCTGTTATATGATTTTCTTTATCTACTAAATAAATATCAGGTAAATTATAGCCATTAAAGCGATTTGCCTTAACCAGACTGTAAGCACCCACATAGGAAAAAACCAGTCTATCACCTACCTTAGGCATTGTTAAAAACTGATATTCACCAAACAAATCACCTGCCAAACAGCTTGAGCCTACCAATACACATGAATATTGGCCTTTGGCACTTGCTTCCAACAATTCAGGCTTATTCTGATATTCAAAAACCTCAGGATTATGATTAACTGAAGTATCCAGCACAGCAATACTTTTTCCATCACTGTTGAAACAGTCAATCACAGTGGTTACCAAGTAACCAGCATCATCCACAATGGTCTTTCCTGGCTCTATATATACCTCAAAGTCAAAGTCGACAGTTAATTGTTTTACTAACTTAATAAAGGGTTGCTGCTGATTAATTTGACTAAAAAGATAACCTCCCCCTAAATTCAGCCATTTCAAATGAGCTAGTTTCAAACCTAGTTTGTGCTTGAGCAGCTCAACTGTTTTTTCTAAAGGTAAATAATCTGTATTGGAAAATACAGTATGAAAATGCAAACCCTCTATATTTTCAAAACTATCGTCTATAGACTCTATATCTACACCTAATTTGGAATAACTGCGACAAGGATCAAATCGGGGATCAACTGCAAAGGAAAGCTTAGGGTTTACTCTTAACCCCAGCGAACAATCCGCTATTTCAAAACTATTCAGTCGTTGATATTGGTTGATTGAATTAAAACTAACATGTGTGCAAATTTCAGCTACCTGTTTAAATTCATCATCCCTTAACCCGGGTGTGGTGATATGTATCGTTCCAGAGTCAGCCAAAACCTCTTTTGCTATCCGTGCCTCAAATAAGGAACTCACAGACAAACCGTCCAAATATTCTTTAGCCAGCTTCAACACAAACTCCAGGGGTAAGGCTTTAATAGAATATAAAACCTGACAACCGGCCTGTTTTTTCAGCTCAACTAACTGCGTTAAATTATGAACAATTTTATCTCTATCAAATACATAGGCAGGTGTTGAATCCAGGTTATGTTTTACTGAATTCAAGTCCATTTTCTTTTGCTTTATAATTTTTGTGTTCAGTTAAAACGTTATCCATATACACATCATGTTTTTCCATAAGCACTGAGTCAACGATTTGCGATTCAAAACAAACCGCGGTTAATACGCAATCAGACCTGACTTGCTGTAATAACCTGTCGTAATATCCAGCACCATTTCCTAACCTTCCGCCACGTCTATCAAAGGCAACACCAGGAACCATAACTAAATCCAACTGTTGAGGCAATACGGCCTTGTTTTTCTCTGTCCATCTAGATTTTGGGGGCTCTAAAATCCCCCATGTTCCCGGAATTAATTCAGACAGGTCTTCAAGCCACCATAAACCCAGTTCATTTTGTCCAGACTGATCAGTCGTACAATAGGGAATAACTACTTTTTTAGGTCTATTAAGCTCTGCACGCACAACATCTAATGTCCTTACTTCTGATCTACAATGCAGATACCACATAACTGTATCTGCTTGCTGATAGGCTGATTGAGTAACAAAATTTTTACAAATAATTTCACTCAATTTTTCTTTATCTACTTGTGCATTTCTAGCTTGGTAAGCTTTACAGCGTTGCTGCTGCTTTTCTATCATAAACAACCGTGCCAACAGGGAATTTACTGTATAGCGTAAACAGCCTGAAAACGATTACTATAGCGCTGCAATAATTGCATCACCCATTTCAACAGTGCCTATTTTAGATCCCGGTTTTAAATCCGGTGTTACAAACTCACCCTCTTCAATAATCTTCTCTACAGCTACTTTAATTTTGTTTGCAGCTTCTGTTTCACCCAAGTGATTTAACATCATCACACCAGCCATAATCACAGCAGTTGGGTTTGCAATGTTTTTTCCTGTAATATCCGGCGCACTACCATGAACGGCTTCAAACAACGCAGCATCTGCCCCAATATTTGCACCTGGAATCAACCCTAAACCACCGACTAAACCGGCAGTTAAATCAGACAAAATATCACCAAACATATTGGTCGTTACTATCACATCAAACTTTTGCGGGTTCATTACCAGATGCATACATGCTGCATCGACAATCATCTCTTCAAATTCTATCTCTGGATGTTTTTTAGCGACGTCTCTTGCTGTATCTAAAAACAAACCCGATGTATACTTTAATATATTGGCTTTATGGCAGACAGTGACTTTTTTACGCTCATTTTCTTTCGCATATTTAAACGCATATTCCACAATACGCTCTGACCCTTCCTTAGTAATAACAGCCAAACTTTCAGCAACATCTTTCTGCCGAGTTAAATAGTGCTCAAGTCCCAAATACAATCCTTCGGTATTCTCTCTTACCACGACAATATCAACATTTTCATACTTGGTTTGCGCGCCATTCCATGTCTTAGCAGGACGCACATTGGCATACAGATCATATTCCTGACGTAATGCCACATTAATACTTCTAAAGCCTCCACCGACAGGCGTGGTCAACGGCCCCTTAAATGCAATTCTGTTTTTCTCAATAGACGCTAAAGTTTCATCTGGAATAGGCGTACCCAGTTTATCGAATGCTGCCATCCCTGCATCTGCCTCTTCCCAGTTTATTTTCACACCCGTTGCATCAATAATTTTGACAGCCGCCTCCATAATAGAAGGGCCAATACCATCTCCTTTAATTAATGTAACATTATGCATTATCAAATTCTCCAACTAATAAAATAGAGTAAATCATACACAAACTAAGTATTTTTTGCTGAACTCAATGCGCTTATACTTCTCACAGCCACGGGGGCGGAATTTATAGCACGTTGATTTTTGTCGAGAGCAAATCGCTGAAATAGGCTCATAGCATGCTACGTAACTGTTTCAGCAACGCAGCTATCGGCATAAAATCAACCGTTTGAAATTCGTAACCGTGGCCATGCGAAGTATAAACTATAATCTTACTCATAATTCTTTTATAATTATTGACTAGCCTACTAACTCTAGAGACAACCATGGAAAAATCATTTATTTTACATATGCTAACCACTGCCAAAAACTTAAGTCCATTTGATGTCAATATGGCAATGGATGCGGGATGGGTAGCCGCTATACCTTATATCAATGTAGAGCCAAGTGAAGTTAAAGGGTTAATTCAGGATGTTATTTTCTCCCGTAGCCCCAAAGGTCTAAAAAGTACCGGAATATTTATCGGAGGCCGAGACACCAAACAAGCTAGAGATATGCTGAAAGCAGCAAAAAACGCTATGTTCTCTCCCTTCGAAGTTTCAGTTTTTGCTGATCCTAGTGGAGCCTTCACCACTGCAGCGGGAATGGTTGCTGCCGTTGAAAAAGAACTTGCTGATAAATTCAACACGACTCTGAAAGGAAAAACCTTATTAGCCCTAGGGGGGACGGGGCCCGTTGGCCAAGCTGCTGCTGTTCTTGCCGCTCAAGCTGGAGCAAATGTTAGAATTATTGGTAGGCAACTGGATAAGGCTCAACGAGTTACCAACCTATGTAACGATGAATTTGGCGAAGGAAAAATCAACATTCAAGCAGGAGTCGATACGGATAAAGGCGACTACATTAAAACAGCCGATATTGTTTTTTCTACCGGTGCTGCAGGCATTGAGCTACTTAATGCAGAGCATATCGCATCTGCATCACAACTTAAAGTGGCCGCAGATATTAATGCAGTTCCCCCATCTGGAATTGTAGGTCTCGATGCATTTGATAATGGCAAAGTATTACCTGGCAGCACAAGTGGAGCCGTAGGTTTAGGCGCTTTGGCAATTGGTAATATTAAATATCAAACTCAAAGTCGCTTATTAAAGGAAATGATTGGAGCTGAAAAACCTGTTTTCATACATTTTGAACATGCATTTGAAGTAGCTAGAGATATCATAAATTCATCCAAATAAGGAAGTAAAATGCCCAAACGTAGTATTCTACATATGTTTGACCCTATGCCAAACAATAGCCCTTTTGATATTAACATGGCGCTAGACACAGGGTTTGATGTACTGATACCGTATAACAATGTAAAACTTGACAGTATCCACGGCCTAACACAGGACACTATCTTTTCGCGCAGCCCATCAGGTATTAAACGAACCGGTATCTTTATCGGAGGTAGGGACATGGGAATGGCAATGGATATGATGAATAGTGCTAAACAGGCTATGGTTCCGCCATTTGAAGTTTCAGTGCTTGCAGACCCAAGCGGTGCATTTACTACTGCAGCAGCTTTAGTTGCCTGTGTAGAAAAAGAACTGAAAACCAAGCATGGTAAAGAGTTAAAAGACTGTAAAGCTCTTGTTTTTGGCGGCACGGGTCCCGTCGGAATTGCAACTGGGGTCATTGCTTCACTTGCTGGTGCATCGACCGCCCTAGTGGATCATATGTCTATTGATACCGCTGAGGATGCAGCAAAAGAATACAATCGTCGCTGTCAAAGCACCCTAACCGGTGCTATAGCTGGCTCAGATGAAGAAAAAGCATTATTAATAGCAGATGCTGACATCATATTTTGTACGGCTAAGGCCGGTATTCAAGTATTAAGCGCTGAAGTTCTTGCTCAAGCAAAGCAACTTAAAGTTGCAGGGGATGTTAATGCTGTTCCACCTGCCGGAATTGCAGGTATAGGTGCTAACGATGACGGTATATCTCTTGATGCTCCAAAAGGAGCTATTGGTATAGGAGCACTGGCTGTTGGTAATATTAAGTACAAATTACAGCATAAATTATTAGAATTAACGCTAGAATCAGCTAAGCCGGTATATCTAGATTTTAGAGATGCCTTTATCAAGGCTCAAGAAATACTGTCAGAAACATAACAACTTTCTTTATCCAGCATAGGTAGCGTGCAATACATGATCCACCCAAGTTGCGCGTTGCCTTATAGTAAGAAACGCGTACGGAATAAGTTGGACACACCGTTACGCTGGCGCAATATTTTTGTTTGTATTCAAGAGAAACACAAGTAAATTGTTCAAGTTATCTCGTGCATACTCCTAGATTAAACCACTATCAATATGATCAAACTTAATCGCTAATCGAGTTAATTCCACATCATTTTTCACTTTTAATTTCTCATACAATCGATAACGATAAGTATTCACCGTTTTATCACTTAAAACCAAAAGTTCCGACATTTCTTTGATACTATTTCCTTGCAATATCAAATTAACCACTTCTGACTCTCTTTGCGAAAGCTTAGCAAATGGCGACCCACCCTCTCCAGGCAAACTCTGAAAAGCTAGATTATTTGCTACCTCAGAACATAAAAAACGTTTGCCCTCTATTACCGCTCGAATTGCACTAACCATTTCATTGACAGGTGATCCTTTTGAAATAAAGCCCACTGCACCTAACTTTAGCAACTGCTGAGGTATAAGCCCATCATTATGAACAGATAAAGCAATAATTTTCATCTCTGGACTCCGTTGCAACACGCGCCTACATGCTTCTACACCACCAATCCCAGGCATATTAATATCCATCAAGATAACATCAGGAGAAATATCATCTAGAATCTCCAATGCATTTTCGCCACTACCGGTAACACCTACAACAGTAATATCATCTTCAGAATTAAGTAAAGACTCAATTCCTGTTCTTACTAATTCGTGATCATCAACCAGTAAAACTTTAATCATCCTAACTTACCTTTTTTGATATAACAACCAACATTTTCAATTCTTCCTTTTTTTAGGGTGCAGAAACGAGACATCCTAAAACAAGCAAGGAAAGTCCTTTAAAAGTCATATTTACCAAACATTATAAGAGCAAAAATTTGTAACTTTACTCTGTGTGCTTGCAAAAACCACTCAAAAATAAATCTTTTTATACATTAAACTATTTTTTATGGCTAACATCATAGTTTGACAAAAAACTCGCCACACATCAACTATTGTTATAACCTTTATCATTATTCTTTAATATTTTTAAGTAGTTTTGCTATTATCATAGGTATGAACAAAAATAGCTGGTTACATTCTCTCTATCTAAAAAAAAATACCGTTAACTATTCTACTGCTCTAGGCATTATTCTTAGTATATTACTTTTATTTTTTATAATTCTTTATGCTGCTAATAACCCTTTAACTTTTCTTAATTTCCCTGGAATGGTAATTGTCATTGCCGGTACAGTTGCAGCAACATTCCTTAGCTATCCGTTAAGAGATATAAAACAAGGATTTAGATCAATCAAACTCATTTTCTTTTATGAAAGCCTAAATCCACAAAAAGAAGCTGATGAGATTATTGTTGTAGCAAAAATGTGGTTTCAACGTGACTCTATTGCTATCGAAAATATCATTGATTCAATCAACAATCCCTATTTAAAAACAGGATTCCAACTCATTGTTGATAAAACACCAACAGATGACATTCTTGCTTTACTAAAATGGAGAATTGCTCGTTTACGAGCCAAAGAAAGAGCCGAATCAAATATTTTTTATAGCCTCTCGTCCTACGCACCCGCATTTGGCATGCTAGGCACTTTAGTTGGACTCATTAATATGCTAGAAATCATAGAAATTAAAGATATCAATTCAATTACATCTAACATGGCAATTGCACTGGTTACAACGTTTTATGGTTTATTGCTTGCCAACCTAGTGTTTAATCCCATTGCAGTCAAACTGGAAAGAAGAACTGAACAACGTATTATGATTATGAGCATGGTAATGGAAGGCATAACTCTCATTGCTGATCGCCGTACACCTTCTTTTGTTAGGGAAACACTCAATTCGTTCATCGCTAATTATGACAACGAATTGGAAACCATGGACATTAAATGAACAGTTCTTACAACAAATACCAAGCGTCCTTGGCTATTGAAGAACTATATCAACAACCCCACCAGCATCAACAAAACTGGCTATTAACCTATATTGATGTTTTTGTTTTAATTATCATGCTGGTTATCACATTAATGGCCCTTAATGATTTAGAGGATGAGCAACAAAACAAATACACTGCCTCCTCTAAAAAACCAATAAAAACATCTGCGTCCCTAAAAAACAGTAGTTCAACTATCGTCAATGAAATAGTGCCAATTCTCAACGAACCAAGTAAACAAGCTAGTAAAGACCTGCAATCCTTAACCATAGAAACACCTCCCCTCGAACAACAGCAACCACATGCTATCGAAGATACGGAATTACCACCAATAAAAAAAGAACACATAATCGATTTAGAAGAAGATAACAAGAAAGAGAAAGAATATGTCGAACCAAATCCTATAGACCAACAACAAAACCAGCAGCCAAAAGAGCAAACAATACAACAGCAACTGAACAAAACGATTGAAGATTTAGGACTTATTGATGCAGTAAATATGAAAGTATCCCTTGGGTATGCTCAACTTGAAATTCAAGACAACATTCTATTTAAATCATCTGATGCGATTCTATTAAACGCAGGTGAGGCCTTATTAAAAAAACTCATTCCATTATTAGACCAATCATCAGGACTAATTTATATAGAAGGACATACCGATAACCGGCCTATAAAAACAGCCAAATTTCCATCAAACTGGGAACTGGGGGCTGCGAGAGCAACTAGCGTTCTGCATTATCTATCATCACAAAAGTTAGTGGCATCCCGTCTGAGAGCGATAACCTATGGAGACACTAAGCCTATTGCAGACAACGCTAGCAAACAAGGAAGGGAGAAAAACCGTAGGGTTAGTTTAGTTATCAAAGTATCAGATAAAATTGACTAAGGGCCGGCTCAAGACTTACTGCACCACTATAAGTTACGCTTGGGCGGTGCTCGAAACCCTCCTTTACTTCATGTGAAACCCGGCTTCTGCTCTCCGCCCTCACTTAACTGCCTCCGGCTCCTAACAATCGTGATCAGGCTCTAGGAAACATAAACGAAATCATTTGAAATAAAATATATTTCCATACTGCCAATTTAAACACTTCTAACCCCGAATTTAAACCGGCAACCTAAATAATACCTCAAAAAACATCTACTCTTCGATGTTAATCCTGACCTTAGCATTTGCCCGCAAACTATTGATGGTAGATTTAAAATCAGCTTGCCCAAATGCTTTAGCCAAATTAGTCTCAGCCAGTTTTTGTTTAGCAGTATCAGCCTCAGTCATCACTCCTTCTTTAACCTTAAGTACATTGATGACAACTTGTGAACCGGAGGGCTCAGCAACTGCAACAACAGTTGATTTACCATCTATAGGCTTTGCCGCCTTAAAAACAGCCTGATTAACCTGCCAAGCTAAATCACCACCAGCGCGTGATAAATCAGAAAATTGTTGAACTTTAAGCCCATTCTCTTCTGCAGCCAGCTGCATAGTCTTTCCTGACATAACTGCTTTTTTGATTTTTTCCGCTTTCTCAGCAGTTAATTTTGTGGCTTTTTCATTTAACAATGTTACAACAATGATGGCTTTTACATCTTTTAAGGCTTTTACATCTGCCCGCGTATGCTCGACCATCCTTAACACAATCAGTCTATCTGTTCCAAGTTCGACAGGCTCACTGTTATTACCTTTTAACACATCTTCAGAAAATGCTGCATTAACCACTACTGCCTGAGAAACAACAGCTTTTTCATCAGCAGCATTTGCTGTTGCATTTTTGCCAAACAATCTTGTTTTCTTGATTTCTACACCCAATGCATCAGCAACTGGCTGCAAGCTATTCGGGTTTTCAAAACTCACTTCTGTTAATGTTTCGCCCAATTCATAGAAGCTTGTCTCTGCTTCTAACCTTTGATAAGCGAGTGTCAATTCATCTTTGACAACATCAAACGATTTAACGCTAGCCGGTTCAAGCTCGGTCACTTTAATTAAATGATAACCAAATGCAGATTTTACTGGTTTCGAAACCTCACCTAACTGCAAAGAACTAGCAACACCTTCAAATGCTTTTTCCATTACACCCACATTAAACAAGCCAAGATCCCCTCCTTTAGAGGCCGTTAGCTTATCATCTGACACTTCAGCAGCTAGCACCGAGAACTCTTTGATCTCAAGGTCTTTCGATGCAACTATAGCTCTCTCCAGCTGTTTTTCATCTTCGCCACCATCCTTAGTAAATGCAAATAAAATATGACTAACTTTTCTACGTTCCTTGGTCGTATACAAATCTTTTTGCTCTTCATAATAAGCTGTTAACTGCTCAGCTGAAGGCTCTACTTGTTTTGCCAGCACATCCAGTGATAACTCAATATATTCAATTGAAACCTGTTCATCAGTTAAAAAAGAGTTTTGATGCTGTTGATAATAACTTTCAATTTCCTCAACTGCAGGCTGTTCTTCTATCTTTTGCTTAGCAATAGAAATAACCTCTACATCACGCTTCTGATTTTGTATTTTGAAAAAATTCTCAATGTCTATCTGGGTAGCAAAACTACTTTCCATTACACTACGCTGAAACTGCTCCATTACCAATGCTTTCTTAATTCTATTGACGAAGTCAGCAGGTGTCATTCTTTGCGTAGATAGTAATGTTTTATACTGCTTGTTATCAAACTTGCCATCCGTTTGAAAATAGTCCAAGCCTTTAATAAAGGCCCTAGCCTCCCCATCAGTAACAACCAAGTTTTCATCTTGCGCATGCTGTAAAACGACTTCATCCTGAATTAACTTTTCCAATGCCTGTTTTTTTACTGCATTTTCATCAAAATTAACCCCGGCTAAATTCTGACTATATTGCGCATAGGCTCTATTGAGGTCTTGTTGAAAAAAATCTTTTTCTCCAACTGTAGCGATAGCTGTTTCACTACCCCCTCCCACATAGTTCTGAATACCCCATAAAGCAAAGGGTACACATATTAATATCAAAATGACCCAGGCAAAAACTCCCTGCGATTTCTCTCTAATCTTTAATAACATATATGATCCTTAAATCAAATTTGTAATAATTAATAATGTAAAACAGACACTACGCTCAAGACTTTAACAAGCAGGAGTGAGTCTTTAATGTAAAAATTTCAAGCAAAAAAAAACCCCAAACCAAATGGCTCGGGGTTTTCATTTTTTGGCGGAGCGGACGGGACTCGAACCCGCGACCCCCGGCGTGACAGGCCGGTATTCTAACCAACTGAACTACCGCTCCATAGTCTCTGGTGGGTGCTGAGGGGATCGAACCCCCGACCCTCGCCTTGTAAGGGCGATGCTCTCCCAGCTGAGCTAAGCACCCGACTAAAGAAGACTAGTTTACAGCATCTTTTAAAGATTTACCAGCTTTAAATGAAGGAATTTTTGCTGCTTTAATAGTTATTTCTGCACCTGTCTGTGGATTACGTCCTTTACGCTCTGCTCTTTCCTTAACAGAGAATGTTCCAAAACCAACTAAGGCAACAGAATCACCATTACTCAAAGCTTCAGTTACAGCACCTAAAAAACCATCTAATGCACGACCTGCATCCGCCTTTGTTAATTCAGATGCATCAGCAATTGCATCAATAAGTTCCGATTTATTCATTATTCCTCCTTAAGGAAGTAAAGTAATATTATGTAATTATATTTATACTTATTATTTATATATTATGGTATGAATGCTTCCTGATCTCGTAGACTGTACCAGAGCAATAATCCAGTCTATTAAGAAACAGGACTCTTTATATCAATAGCCATCACATCCTGTCAAGAAAAAACCATATAGACCACCTGATTTCGAGGGATTGACACTACAAACCAGAATATAAATTTGGTTAAAGCAATTGTTTTAATGGGCAATCATTCCCATTTTCTTATTTTTTTCCGTTTTTGAGTCAGCCCCTTTTTCCTCTACACTATCACTAGGAACCGGCATATACTGCAATGCTATTTCTAACACCTCATCTATCCAGCGAACGGGCCTGATGTCTAAGCTTTGTTTAATATTTTCTGGGATTTCAACTAAATCCTTCTCATTTTCAAAAGGGATTAATACCGTTGTAATCCCACCTCTATGAGCAGCCAATAATTTTTCTTTCAACCCCCCAATTGGCAAAACCTCACCCCTGAGTGTTATTTCGCCAGTCATAGCAACATTTGCTCGTACTGGAATCTGTGTTAATGCCGAAATAATAGCAGTACACATACCAATCCCTGCACTGGGGCCATCTTTTGGTGTAGCCCCTTCAGGCACATGAATATGAATATCATTGCTTTGGAACACATCATTATCAATACCCAACAACCCAGACCGACTTCTAACAACAGTCACGGCTGCTTCTATAGATTCCTTCATTACATCGCCCAACTTACCGGTTGCAGATTGCTTGCCTTTCCCTGGCATTACTGCCGTTTCAATAGTCAACAACTCACCACCCACCTCAGTCCAGGCCAAGCCAGTAACTTGCCCTACCTGGTCCTGATCCTCAGCTAAACCATAGCTAAAGCGTTTGACTCCAAGGTAATCGTTTAAATTGCTTTCTGTGACAGATACTTTAGTTTTCTTAGCTTTTAATAACAAGCCTTTAACTACTTTACGACATATCTTGGAAATTTCTCGCTCTAAACTTCTAACCCCTGCTTCACGGGTATAATATCTAACAATATTTTTTACGGCATCCTCTGTAATATCAATTTCAGATGCTTCAAGCCCATTATTTTTTTGTTGTTTTGGAATTAGAAAACGGGTAGCAATATTAATCTTCTCATCTTCTGTATATCCAGCCAAACGAATAACCTCCATTCTATCCAGTAAAGCTGGAGGAATATTCATAGTATTAGCCGTTGCAACAAACATAACATCCGACAAATCAAAATCCACTTCCAAATAATGATCTGCAAAGGTGTGGTTTTGCTCGGGATCTAAAACTTCCAGCAAAGCAGATGCCGGATCACCCCGAAAATCAGCAGCCATTTTATCAATCTCATCCAATAAAAACATTGGATTCCTAGTTTTCACCTTAGATAAGTTTTGCAATATCTTACCTGGCATCGATCCAATATAAGTCCGTCTATGTCCACGAATTTCAGCTTCATCCCTAACTCCGCCCAATGCCATACGAACATATTTTCTATTAGTCGCCCTAGCAATAGAACGACCCAAAGAAGTTTTACCTACACCAGGAGGCCCCACTAAACATAAAATAGGTCCTTTTAATTTTTTGACTCGTTGCTGTACAGCTAGATATTCAAGAATCCTTTCTTTAACTTTATCCAGGCCGTAATGATCAGCTTCTAATACTTCTTCTGCAACTTTTAGATCATGACGCACCTTAGTCTTCTTTTTCCAAGGCACACCCACCATCCAATCTATATAATTTCGCACCACTGTTGCCTCAGCAGACATGGGTGACATTAATTTTAGTTTATTCAGCTCAGCATCGGCTTTTTCTTTAGCATCCTTAGACATGCCTGCCGCAACAATTTTCTTTTCCAGCTCTTCAATTTCATTGCTGCCATCATCCATATCCCCCAATTCCTTCTGAATCGCTTTCATTTGCTCATTCAGATAGTATTCCCTTTGGTTTTTCTCCATTTGCTTTTTTACTCGACCACGAATTCTTTTCTCCATTTCCAGCAGATCATTCTCACCTTCCATTAAAGTCATCAAGCCTTCCAAACGTTTAGCGACATCCTCCATTTCCAGCATCGCCTGCTTTTCTTCAACCTTCAAGGTCATATGCGCAGCAATCGTATCAGCCAGTCGACTAGAGTCGTCAATACCAGCCAATGAATTTAATACCTCAGGAGGTATTTTATTATTCAGCTTCACATACTGATCAAATGAGCTAATTGCCGTGCGCTGTAGCACTTCTTGCTCTAGATCTGAAATATCCAGTTCGTCGTTTATTTCTGCAACAGTCGCCGCATAATAGCCTTTAAACTCCTGATACTTAATCACCTTACATCGTCGCTCACCCTCAACCAGCACCTTCACAGTACCATCAGGTAATTTCAATAACTGTAATATATTAGCTAAAGTTCCTGCCCGGTATAGATCTTCAAACTCTGGCTCATCAACCTCGGCTTCTTTTTGGGCAACCAAGAGCAATTGCTTATCCTGGCTCATTGCCGCCTCTATGGCATCAATCGATTTATCCCTACCTACAAACAAAGGGATGACCATATGTGGATAAACCACTACATCTCTCAGCGGTAAAACAGGAATTAAGTCGTCTAAATGTATCAAATCAGTCTGTTCTTCCATCAAAGGAACCTTTAAATAATCTTACTATAACAATCGGTTTTGCCTAATGATATGGGGAGAGATATAGAAAAAGCAAGTAACCGGCAATAAACTTGGCAAAAAAAACGGGAAGCTTGTTTCCAAGCTTCCCGTTTTTTTACACAAACAAGTACAGAATAATATTGGATGTTATTAGCCCACACATTCATTCACTCGAAAAATGCTATTACCCTATCTCAATTACGCTTTTTTCTGCTCTGCCTCATAAACCATCAGCGGATCAGATTCACCCAAAATAACACTTTCATCGACCACCACTTTACTAATGTTTTCAGCTGAAGGTATTTCATACATCGTATCCAATAAAACATTTTCTACAATAGTTCTCAGCCCTCTAGCCCCCGTTTTTCTTTCCATGGACTTTCTTGCAATAGCTGATAAAGATTCGTCTCTAAATTCAAGCTCAACACCTTCCATTTCAAACAAATGTTGATACTGCTTAATCAAAGCATTTTTAGGTTCTGTTAAAATCTGTATTAATGCCGCCTCATCTAACTCTTCTAATGTAGCAACCACTGGTAAACGACCTACAAATTCAGGAATTAAACCATATTTGATTAAATCCTCTGCTTCAATTTGAGCAAAAAGTTCACCCACATTTTTTGTTTCGTCTTTTGTTTTTACTTCAGCAGAAAAACCAATACCACCTTTCTCGGTACGATCTTTTATCACTTGCTCCAAGCCAGAAAACGCACCACCTACGATAAATAGTATATTGGCAGTATTCACCTGCAAAAATTCTTGCTGTGGATGCTTTCTTCCTCCTTGAGGCGGAATTGAAGCAACGGTCCCTTCAATTAATTTCAACAATGCTTGCTGAACACCTTCGCCAGAAACATCCCTGGTAATTGAGGGGTTGTCTGATTTTCTGGTAATCTTATCTATTTCATCAATATAAACAATCCCTGTTTCTGCTTTTTCCACATCATAATCACACTTTTGCAGAATCTTCTGGATAATATTTTCAACATCTTCACCTACATACCCAGCTTCCGTTAATGTAGTTGCATCAGCAATAGTAAAAGGCACATCCAACAGCCTAGCTAAAGTTTCAGCAAGTAATGTTTTTCCCGAACCAGTCGGCCCAATTAACAAGATATTAGATTTCGCCAACTCTATCTCATCTTTTTGGGAATTGCTACGTAAGCGTTTATAATGGTTATAAACAGCAACTGACAGCATTTTTTTGGCACTTTCCTGGCCAATGACATAACCATCCAGCTCCGCCTTTATTTCTTTAGGCTTAGGCAACTTACCGCTACCAAACTCTACTTCTTCCTGTAATTCATCTCTGATAATATCGTTACAGAGCTCAACACATTCATCACAAACATAGACCGATGGTCCAGCAATCAGCTTTCTAACTTCATTTTGGCTTTTACCACAAAAAGAACAATAGAGTAGCTTCTCATCGTCCTTGCTTTTTTTGTCATTACTCATAAATTAAGCCTCCAAAAAATAAGGTTGCATTATGTAAGGATATATCGAAACCGTTAAAATTACCAATATTAATCCTCAGTATTTTGCTCTCTTTTCGACAGCACCTTATCAATCAAACCATATTCAACCGCATCCGCTGCACTTAAAAAGTTATCCCTATCTGTATCTTTTTGAATTGTTTCAACATTCTGGCCCGTATGAAAAGACAATATGTTATTCAATTTTTCTCTAATCAACAGAATTTCCCGAGCATGAATATCTATATCTGATGCTTGTCCCTGGAAACCACCTAAAGGCTGATGAATCATGACTCTTGAATGAGGCAAACAAAAGCGCTTGCCCTTCGCACCTGCTGTCAACAACAAAGAACCCATACTCGCCGCCTGGCCAATACACATAGTACTTACATCTGCCTTAATAAACTGCATTGTGTCGTAAATGGCCATCCCTGCCGTCACCGAACCACCCGGTGAATTAATATATAAATGAATGTCTTTATCCGGGTTTTCTGATTCAAGAAACAGTAACTGAGCAACCACAAGGTTAGCCATATAATCCTCTACCTGACCAACCAAAAAAATAACCCGCTCTTTTAATAGCCTTGAATATATATCAAATGAACGCTCACCCCTGGCAGTCTGCTCTATGACTATGGGTACCAAGCCACCTGCAGCTTGTGGTGTAATCTGCGGCGAACCCATTTGGTCCAAACCATTATATTGATTCATAAATATCCTTCAGTGATAATTATTGCTGTTTGTCCATAGCCTGATCAAAAGTAATCGTCTCATCAGACACCTGGGCTTGATCAACAATCCAGTTAACCGTCTGATCTTCTACCACTATTTGCTTAACTTCATTCAAACGAGTTTCATCAGAGTAATACCATTCGATAACTTCTTCAGGTCTGTCATAACTACTTGCCATCTCCTCAAGTGTAGACCGCACTTTGGCATCATCTACCTTGATCTCATTTTTACGAATAATTTCACCTAAAATAAGCCCCAGAGCAACTCTACGTTTAGCTTGAACTTCAAACATTTCTTTTGGCAAATCAAGATCTTCTACCTTCATGCCTTGCTTTTTAGCGTTTGCCTCATAGGGTTTCATCATACTTTGAATTTCCTGATCTATCAAAGCATTAGGTACAGCAATCAGAATCTTGTCAAACAACGCATCCATCACAGCAGTTTTCAATTCACCTTTTAAAGCCTGGACCAACTCTCTTTCCATATTAGCCTGAACATCAGCATTAAAAGACTCAACCGTACCATCCTCAATCCCATAGGCCTTAATAAATGCCTCATCAATCTCCGGTAGGACAGATGCTTCAACTTTAACTATTTCAACCTCAAACTCAGCTGTTTTTCCTGCCAGTTTTTCATTTCCATATTCTTCTGGAAAAGCAACTTCAAAACTTTTATTAGCACTTGCTTCAAGACCAATTAACTCTTGCTCAAACCCCGGAATCATCTGTTCCGATCCAATTTCTACCGCATAATCCTTAACTTTTCCATCGGTAAAATTTTCGCCATCACAAACACCAGAGAAATGAAGTGTTACCCGATCACTCTTTTCAGAAGCACGTTCAACAACGCCCCATTCTTTCTTTTGATCTCTTAATTTAGCAACCATCGCATCATGGTCCGCCGACTCAACTGTTGCCACGGGCCGTTTAACGTCTAAACCAGCCAAGCCATCCAGAGAAATTTCTGGGTAAACTTCAAATTCAGCAATATATTCAAAACCCACCATCTCATCAGTCGGGTTGATATGCGGATGACCTGCTGGCGTTAATTTTTGCTCTTCGAGCGCTTCAAAATAGCTTTTTTGAATCAAATCACCAGTCACCTCATCTCGCACCCGGTCTGAATACATTTTCTTTACTACTCGGACAGGCACTTTTCCCGGACGAAAACCATCAATTTTAACTTCGCGTGCTAATGACTTAAAACGAACATCCATTTTTTCCTGGATCACTTCCTCAGGAAGACTAACGGTCATTTTACGACCTAATTCCGATGTCTTTTCAACAGAAACTTGCATTACTTTACCTCAAACAATGTGTGATTTTTAGATACCGCTGATCGGCAATTCATAGTTAACACCACCTATCTATCTATCTCCAGCCATTTGGTCATCAGCAAGACAAGTATTACGTTTATGCATAATGCAGTGATAATAGGATATATTTAAATAAGATGGGGAATTAACGGTGATTATCGTTAACTATAATAAAATTTTAGTGGTGCGAGCGGAGAGACTTGAACTCTCACATCATAAGATACTGGAACCTAAATCCAGCGCGTCTGCCAATTCCGCCACGCTCGCCTAAATCAATTGATAATTATATTGCTTTATTAAACTATATGCAAGCACTAAAAACAGCAACACTGTAGTTTTCTATACTAATTATCACCCAATATAACTTCATGTACGTTTTATAAGTCGCTTTTAATGCCGTACACTTAACAGTATATAGATATAAATCACCCAGACCTCTTCGGTAGCTTAATTTTACTCAACCATAGAAACATCATAATTCCAGAACCTCCCTGCAACCCGCGCCAAACCTCAATATATTAACTCTAACCCTGACCATTTCAGTCTAACAAAGCTTGTCTTCGTACTAGTACACTTAAGCTATCTTTATCAATTTTCATCTTATCACCATGAAATATAAATTAAATCTCTGGTAAAATCAGCAAGATTAACCTATAGTATGCGCAGCTACAGATATTGTTATTGGCAGTAAAGGTTGTTCCCTCTGTGTTCCCCCTCATGATCCACCGTTTCATTAGCTGTACGCAAATTTACAAATTGTTTAATTATTTCAGGTAAAAATTTACATGGCTACAGGTACAATAAAGTGGTTTAACGAAGCCAAAGGTTTTGGTTTTATTTCTCAAGACGATGGTGGAGCAGACGTATTCGTACATTTCAGCGCTATCGAGGGCACAGGGTTCAAAACTCTGAACGAAGGTCAAGCAGTTTCTTATGAAGTAGAGAATGGTCCTAAAGGTCCTCAGGCTACTAGCGTTTCAGCGGCCTAAATTACACCCATCGGATCTACCGATCGACAGAACCCCGCTACAGCGGGGTTCTTTTTTTGCGGCTTATTAAAAATAATAAGCTACATATTCCTAAACAGGAACATAAATGAAGAAACTATTTATTGGCAATTTGCCTGCCAACACTAGCGAAAAAGACATTGAAACTCTGTTTTCCGAATTTGGCAAGGTACGTTCATTAAAACTAGTGATGGATGTTTTTTCCGACCAATGTAAGGGCTTTGGTTTTATTGAAATGGAAGGCCATGAAGCGCGAGCCGCCATTACAGGTTTAGATGGCAAAGACTTTAACGGAAAACCACTTAAAGTTAACTTTGAGGTTGCCAAGGCCGGACGCCGAGGACGTCGTTAATACTTTCCAACCCACCGTCTCATTTAGTCCGAGTTAAACTTTATTCGCTAATCCGGGACGTATAGAGTCGCAACCTTGCAAAACAATCTATTGCGACTCTAAACACCTATTCTCATAATCACTCTATATAAATTACTTCTGTTGCTTTCACTGAGTGCCTGCCTACACTAATCCCCCAAAAAATCACCTTTCTGGTGTCGCCACATCTGATAATATCTGCCTTGTCTTGCAAGTAATTGCTGATGCGTTCCCTGCTCTATAATACAACCTTGCTCCAATACGATAATTCGATCCATGCGCAAAATAGTTGAAAGGCGATGCGCTATAACAATAGCAGTCTTATTTTTCATCAGATCAAAAATCGCTACTTGGATCTGTTGTTCAGTAAGAGAATCCAATGCACTGGTAGCTTCATCTAATACAACAATAGGTGCCTTTTCAAGCAAGGCACGAGCTATGGCGATACGCTGTTTTTCACCACCTGACAACTTAACACCCCGCTCCCCCACTTTAGTATCAAATTGATCAGGTAATTCACGAATAAACTGTAAACTTTGTGCTTTTGTTACAATAGTTTCCAACTGCTCATCTGACACATTATTCCCTAATATAATGTTGTCTCGCACAGTGCGATGGAATAACTCAGGTTGCTGTGGAATTAAAGATATTTGCTCACGCAAAGAAGCCAAAGTAAACTCCTGGCTATTAATATTATCAAACATAATTGTTCCACTTTGTGGTTCCACAAACCGGAACAACAAGCGGGTCAAAGAGGTTTTTCCTGAACCAGACTCTCCAACCAGAGCCACTTTTTCTCCTGCTTCGATCTGTAAAGAGAAATTCTGAAACAACGACTTATGACCCTCATAGGCAAAACACACCTTATTAAAAGTAATTTTACCCTTGCTAATTTGTTGTGCTTTAGCGTGAGGAGAGTCGACTTCCAGGTCGGCATTTTTGAATACTTCCGACATCTCAGCCGCATCCGCCAGTGCCGTAAAAAAGTTACGCAGATTTCGCCCAAACTCCCAAAGTCGCTGAATAAGCATTAATAGTATCGACTGAAACAACACAAACTCACCCACCTGAAAATCACCCAATTGCCATTTACCAATCATCAAGTACATCAACAACAATTCAATACTAAATACCATCAATCCCTGTACGGCAAAAGAAATAAACATTAATATCCAAGCAATCTTTTTACGACGATAAACTTGGTCTGAAGCTTGATTGATCCGTTGCTGCTCTTTGTCTTCCATGACAAAACTTTTTACTATAAAAATATTACTAATTGCATCCGAATAAACACCACCTACATTAGAATCAGCTTTAGCCACTGCCTTGTCAAATTTTAGTTTCCAGACAGAAAAACCAACATTCCAAAGCAGATACAACACTACCCAAGCAAGAAAATACAAAGCAAACATTGGCTGCTGCTGGTAGAAAATAACAAATGCAATCCCTATTGCCAGTATGTTTTGAAACAACTGAAACAAACACCAATCCATGATGATTTCAAAAGAGCGTGAAAAGCGGTTTGCCTGCTTAATCAAACTTCCGGAAAAACTATTTTCAAAAAAAATATATTTCTGCTTTTTTAATACATCAAAACATCGTTTTTCCAGCAAATTTACACCACCGCCATCCACTGGAATAATGCCTATTTCCAATACTCGCCATGATAGCCAGACACCCGCATAAAACACGCCAATAAGAAACAGGTTATGCAGTAACATCTCTAACGTGGCGTCTGAATATTCCTGCGTCAGACCGTTAGCAATATCCTTGTAAATAACGGGCACATAAAAATTAAGCACCGTCGCACTGGTCAGGCCTAGGATACAAAGTAAAAAATACCACTTTTTTTGCCATACAACCCGACTATACTCTTTGAATATAATGTACATTTTTTTAAGCTACCAAAATATTTTCTTTGTTTTTCAAGCTAATCTCCTCCTACCCCTCTTTTTGTTCTAGCAGTCTATTTTTCCACTCCTAGCACATGTAAGGTTATTTTAATCACAGCATCTGGATTTAGACTCATCGACTCTATACCAATTCCCACCAAAAATTCAGCTATTTCAGGATAACCAGAACGTTACGGTAGGCCTAAAAGCAGTCATTGCAAAATCGTTCGGCACCTTGACTCCCTGTGACTCAAATTTCTGAAATATTTCTCCCAATGAAACGTTTTTACCGCCCACTAATGCAATATCATCAATCCTGATTTCGTGAAAAAATCGAATAGATTGAAAGCCCATAATTCATTACCTTATGCCATTGAACAGATAGTCATCTTAATTCACTCATCCGCTCAATGCACTCATAAATTAAAGGTCTCTACTTTTTATCTATCCCTGTAATAATTTTTTCTAGACCTTTTACCATCCCCTCTCCTGCTTTTATCACCCGAACCAGACCTTCGTTTAGAAAAACTTCCAGAATGATTGTTTTTTCTGACCCTTGACCCTGATTCATATCTATCCCTTAAGCCTCTATCTGCATAATATTCAGACTTTCTATTATGCTTATATTTAGAGTGCTTGCTCTTTACATAAGAACGGTGATTTTGTTTGTAATGCTTTTTATTATCATAGTAATGATGCTTAGCTTTCTTCTTATAATGCTTGTCATTGTAGTAATGATGAGAATCATCATGAGGTTTGTAATATTTATGCCGATGGAGCTCTCTGTCATGATAAACCGTATAAGAGTTATAAGGTATATTACTACTAACACCAAATCCATACCCACTACTACCGGAGTAACCGGAAGAATGTCCAACATAATGTGCACACCCATTCAGCAACAACACTAAAGCCAGCATGCTTACCTTTGCCATAATTTTCATAATGATTTCTCCTGAATTATTGTAAGCCAGGATATCTCAGCCATACTGAATACGATGTGAATACCAAACATTTAAAACAGCATATTGAGACAATTACATTACTTTACAAAGCCTTAGGAAACATCGAGAAACAATAGCTTTTCATTACCACTTAATTATTGGAACCGGATTTAAGGGGTTTGTAATAACCATTTACCTTGTTCTTTACACAACATTTTATGAAACCCTGCACTTGGGAAAGCGGCTCTAACCTCTCTAACATAGCTGGCTGAAACTCCGCCCTTTATCAAACCTAAAGAAAAGTCTGCCAAATCAGCTTTGCGAAAAACCTCAACTAATGGATATTCAGTATTTATACACCTAGTCACCTTATGATGCATATCAATAATCAGTGTCATTTCATCAGCCCAATGCTGAAGATTATTTTGCTATAAATAATTTTGGGCTACCACAATTAAAGGTGGCAATTAATCAACGGTTTTATCTGTTCACAACCCGAGATCATGGAAACAGGCGGCAACAATTAATTTCTGCCTTTCTTCTTCAGTCGTATCATGCAAGTAGAAACAAAAATGTATCATACGATAAAGATGGTTTTTATAAGCCACGAAATCTTTATTTATTACCTGCTTCCATTTATCTATAATCTCTTCTAATAATGGAATATTCAGTTCAATTGACATAAAACACCTTAATTCTCCATACCCGTTAAATACTTTTTTCTTTCATCAGTAAATAACCACCAAGAAAGAGACTCTCCCCCTTCCATAAAATATATTGCAGACAAAAACACATCAATCACACACGGGTCTATTCTTTTCCTTAATACAGCACACAGTGATTTATGCAATTCATCAAGTTGTGAAATAGAATTTCTATCTGGGTTTTTCATCTATCTTTTAGCCTGCATCCCCTAGTATTTTTTCAAGAGCCCTGTATCCTTCAAGCTCCATCAATAAGCGTTCCCTTTCTGATTTTGCAATTTTTGCCCATCACATTTTCAACAGCACCAACCATTGCATAAAGAAAATTCATACTCGGTTTAAATCGACTTTCTTTTTGAAGTTTAATATATGCATTTACAGCACCTATTTTTACCAGATCGTCTTTTGAATAAATTCCAATTTCATTCAAGTATTTTTCAGTCTTTGGGCCAAGACCTTTTAGTTTACTCAAACACATAAGGTCAAACCTCACCCACCGAATAGGACAATATTTTACTAATATGTGTATAGGGCAATTTCGGTTCTTTGTGCTGCACACTGATATATTTGCTCAAAGTCTTTCATAATTGGTAACTTTAACTGCCCCTGTCTCCATCATATTGTGGCAAATTATCACAGATTATTGTCCAATTTGCTTTTGAGGCGACATGAACATGCGCATCAGGTGATAATAATATCTCACTATCTAATGTACCTAGGGAAAACTCAACAGTTTCAGCAGAATTTTTTGATGATGAGAATGTCATACTTGATCCACACACGCTACAAAACTGTCGTGTTGTACCATTAGTTGCCAGATAGCTTTTAAGCAATTCTTTTCCTTGCAGCCAACGGAAGTGTTCTATTTTCACTTCAGCAAATGTAGAGTATGCAGCACCATGAAACTTACGACACATGATGCAATAACAATGCGCCATTTTGCCTGCTATGTTATCAACTTCATATTTAATCCCACCACATAAACATTCACCTTTATAAGGCATATTGATTAGTCTTTTAATCTATCCGCTGTTCTAAGCAGTTCAACAATAATGACTTGAAGCATTTTTGACTGCCCCTCATCAATCAGCTTTCCTTCTGAATCAAATGCCTTAAAACCAGCTCCAATTGCAATTTGTGATGGAATAACTGTAACGCCAATATTTCCAAGCAACATTCTTAGTGGTACAAGACCCCGTAATCCGCCCAATGCACCGGGAGAAACAGCACCTAAAGCAGCGACTTTACCTTTATAAGCAACCAGCGGCCTTTCATTTTCTTCATCAGGCCTGGACATCCAGTCGATTGTATTTTTCAGCAATGCAGAAAAAGAACTGTTGTATTCTGGAGACGCAATAAAAAAACCATCATGGTCTATAAATACTTGCTTTAGCTTCTTAGCATTATTTGGAATACCTTGTTCCTTTTCCAAATCACCATTGTAAAGTGGCATTTCATAATCTTTCAGATCAACTATCGTTACCTCAGCTCCTGCGGCCTCAGCCATATTAGCAGCTAAGCTTGCCAGTTTTTTATTTAGAGATTCCTTTCTTGCACTACCTGCTAAAAATACAATCTTTGCCATTGTTTTTCCTTATAAAATTAAAAGTCTTCTGTTGTTACAACAAACAACAACACATTATCCGTTGTTGCAGTAAAATTTAAGTCGTTACCTCGAACAAGATCTCCATCCTTAATACTTTCAGCATTAAGCTCCCCCGTTCCTCTAGTAATATAGGCGATAAAAGCACCATCACAGTTTATTTTCTGCCCTGCATTTAAGATGCCTGCTTTTATAATGGTATGACTATCCAGGGTATTATGTTGGTTTTTAATTCCGCCATAAATAAGTGTTAACTTACCATGCTCAAGATCATAAAACTTGTAATCAGCTGACTCCCCCTTTGTTTCAGGTAATACCCACAGCTGTAACATGCGGTTTCTCTCATTATCAGGGTTGATTTCATTATGCTCAAAACCTTCCCCTCCAGCACGTTGAGCCTGAGCCTGATTTGCATTCATAGACTTACCATGCTCTAAAGAACCTTCATGAACAACACGTCCTTCAACCATAATGGAAATGACATCAATTTCTTTATGGGGGTGCAAACGAGTTTCACCTTTAGCTAAAAACTGTGCATCAGCCAGATACACGAAATCCCCAAGACCATCCCATGTATCATTTCCACCACCCACTTTTTTATCAACGATAAGGCGATACTCTTTTAAACCTTCAAATCCACCAAGTGGCAGATCATTTCTATGTAATATTTGTAGACTCATTACAATCCCCCTGTTGTAAAATCACACAACCATGATGTATCTTATGCATTACTTTTGTCAACTAGGTACCTTTTAGTAACCACCTGTTTAGGGAGATTATATGGCCAAACATCAACATAATTCCTCTTGCCCAATTGGAAACACATTGAGCATTATTGCTGGCAGATGGAAGCCTGAAATTTTATGGCACCTTAAAGATGAGGAAATGCGTTTTAACCAGTTGCAACGAGCTATTGGTGGGGTTTCTCAAAAAATGTTAACACAACAATTGCGAGAACTGCAGCGAGACGGTTTAGTTATCCGCAGGCAATACGAACAAATTCCTCCTCGTGTTGAATACAGCCTAACAGAACTTGCTGACAGCCTTAAACCATTATTTAATTCTATTGTAAACTGGAGTAATGAACATGCAGATGAGATTCACCAGGCGCGGATAAAGTATGACCAAATAAAAAATGAAACATAAATTTTATCCTGGGACCGCTTGCATGAATTCTATACCGGTCTAATATCACACAAAAGCCAGTCTTTGGTAGAATCGATTTATATTATTTAATCAATTCAGAAAATATTTCGATTATTAAATCAGCCGGTGCCAGCTTTAGAGTGAAAGATGGCACCGAATGTTTTTCTGTGGAAATATGACTGAACTCATACAACAGAAAAAGCAAAAATTATTAAATCCTTTTCTTTATACATCACGTATAGATATCTTAAAACAGTAAGCCTAAAAAAACTTGCATACGCTGCCAGGAATCCTTGTCTGCTTCAGCATTATAAATCAGCGGCAAATTAAATCGTTTACCGAAAACGTCAGCTTCTGAGTTGGTAAAACTGTGTTTTACACCGGAGTAATTTACAAATTTCAGGTCTGCACCCGCAGTTTTCATTTCCTGCTTGAGACCAGTAATCTGCTCAGCTGTAACAAAAGGGTCATCAGCACCATTAAAAACCAGTATTTTAGCCTTGAC
This sequence comes from Methylococcaceae bacterium, assembly GCA_048595505.1. Classification (GTDB taxonomy): domain Bacteria; phylum Pseudomonadota; class Gammaproteobacteria; order Methylococcales; family Methylomonadaceae; genus QPIN01. Next base: position 6,737 of record JBJPGG010000004.1, on the reverse strand, counting down.
CTGCCCTGCTTTAGCAGTTGTTTTAGTTGCTAAAGAACCATGAAAACTAACCACACCAGCCAAATCTGCACCGACTCTTGCCATATGCAAAACAGTACCGCCGCCAAAGCAATAACCAATTGCCGCTATTTTATTTGACGATACAGTTGAATGTTTTTGTAGTACCGATACAGCAGCATTAAAACGGGCTTCTGCAACATGCATATCAGCTAAAGTAGCTTGCATGAATTTTTGTGCATCGTCAGGGTGCTTAGCCAGTTTTCCAGCACCATACATATCTAAAGCAAAAGCTGTATAGCCCATAGCAGCCAGCATATCAGCACGTTTTCTGGCGTATGCATTATGCCCCCACCATTCATGGACCACTAAAATGCCAGGACGTTTAGTTGTTATTGCATCGTCGTAACTCAAGTATCCTTGAAACGGTTGCCCCCCGATTTGATAGTTTACAACTTCGGAACGAATTTCTGCTTGCGCATTATTTGCTATACAAATTGTGATACTCGCAAACAAGATAACTAATTTTTTTATTATTTCCATAATACTTCCTATTTAATATAGCTTTACTATTCTCAAACTCTCTATCAATATTGTAATGAAGTCTGTTAACTAATTACAGGACAATCTTTTGATTATTAATAGTCGCTGTTATGAAGACCTATCAGACATTTATTTTAGGAAAATTTATATGTTTTGGCCAAGTTAATGGTGTACAACCCAGCTTTATGTTGCAAAAATCTGTTGAAAAAACTGGATGACCTTCAACGCATTTGTAGTAGAGTATAGTATTTGACTACATAATAAAAATTGCGCATACTGTACTCATGCTTTTCAATTCACAAAACAACAGATTATCAACTTGGCGCTGGCTACGACATATTGCCGGAGGTGAATCTGTGTGTTTTAAAAGTGATTAAATAGTGTAAGCAATTATTTCAAATTTAATATAAAAGGCCGCAGGTTCATCCGAATCTGCGGCCTTTTTTTTGCCTGGAGAAAATAATGGGGTTTAATTTACAAAAAGTTGTCCCTTGGGGACGATCCTTTGATGAGTATTGTCAAATGTTCAACTTAAGTAAGCAAGAGTTACAACAATCTATAGTGGGTGTCGGCGATGGCCCTGCTGCCTTTAATGCAATATTATCTGAGCAAGGTGGCAAGATTATTTCTGTCGACCCTGTTTATGCTTTTAGTACATCACAAATCCGCCAACGCATTGATGATTTATTTGATGATATGGTGTTACAAGTCACTGCAAATGCCAAAAATTTACGCTTGGATAAATTTGGTTCTGCTGAAGCATTGGGACAAGCCCGTATGCTTGCTATGAATCAGTTTTTACAAGATTTTGACCAAGGTAAACAACAAGGCCGTTATCTTAATAATGAATTACCTATTCTACCTTTTGGCAAAGACCAATTTGATCTAGCGTTATGTTCACATTTACTATTTTTATACAGTGAGCAGTTGGGGCTAGATTTTCATATTAAAGCTGTTCTAGAATTATGTCGCATTGCCAAAGAAGTGCGTATATTTCCTTTATTGGATTTAACACACCAGACATCAACTCATATTAACCTAGTCTTACATGCTTTAGCAGACGCTGGTTTTATAGCAAGTATTGAGAATGTTGATTACGAATTTCAAATCGGTGCTAATCAAATGATGCTGATTCGGTCAGCTATTTAATAACTTAAAGAATGAGCCTACTGTATGGGCTGTTATCTGATATATCTCAAACTTAACAATCGACTACATATGAAACTAAAGCCAGTTACTTCAGGTTTACAAGCCTACCTTAAAGCATCTCCAATCATTAACTGTAATCACCCAGAAATTATTGCTTTAGCTCAACAGTTAGCAGAAGGACAACATTCAGATAATTCCATTTCAAAATTATGTTTCGAATGGGTTAGAGATAACATTAAACATAGCTTTGATTTTAAACTTAATCCTGTAACTTGTTGTGCATCAGACGTGCTGAAATATAAAACAGGTTATTGTTATGCCAAATCCCATCTACTGGCTGCTCTACTACGCGCTAATAATATACCTACAGGTTTATGCTATCAGCGCTTAAGCATAGATGACAATGGCTCTCCATATTGCTTACACGGCCTTAATGCTGTTTTTTTACAAGATTATGGCTGGTACCGTATTGATCCGCGTGGCAATAAAGACAATATTGATGCGCAATTTGTTCCTCCACACGAACAACTGGCATTTAACTCCAAGGACAAACTAGAAATAGATTTTCAAGAGATATGGCCAGAGCCACTACCGATAGTAGTTGAAACCTTACAAAGGAACCATAATTATCATGATGTTTATCTTCATCTGCCAGACTATACGGAATAGTTTGCAGCTTTGCCCCCAACTCAGCACTATATCCATTAAAATATAAACACAGATTCATTGCAAACAAACCTAGAAAATACGGAATTAAAGTCCGTAATTACCAGGATGATAATACGCCTCTTACAAGAAAAACTTGAATATTTTATAGACAACCACCCTAACACCAAGGGAAACCAAGGAGTCTATCAATTTGATTTAACACAGTTAACGTAAAAACGACTATCTTAATCCATATTTCTACAGGCAAAAAAAAACCATCTACTCATTGAGAGTAGATGGTTCTTAATATGGCGTCCCCAGGGGGGTTCGAACCCCCGTTACCGCCGTGAAAGGGCGGTGTCCTAGGCCTCTAGACGATGGGGACTAAGACTTTTCTAACTATAAAACCATAATGGTGGAGCCAGGCGGGATCGAACCGCCGACCTCAACACTGCCAGTGTTGCGCTCTCCCAATTGAGCTATGGCCCCTTAGTTGAGTTCCATTATTATACAGAAACTTTAAATATTGTCTACCTGTTTTTTTGTTTTATATATTCAATTGCTGTTGTCATCCGCTTCAGTGTTTTATCCCTGCCTAATAATGATAAGGTAATATCTATTGCGGGAGAAACGCCAGAGCCACAAACAGCTACTCTTAACGGTTGAGCAACTTTACCTAATTTCAGCTCCATTGCTTCCGCTGTATCTAAAACAATTTGATGCAATTTTTCGCCATCCCATTGCTCTAATTGACTAAACCCATCCATCAGACGCTGCAATACTGCATCTGAACCTGCTTTAAAGTTCTTTTTTGCGGCCTTTTCATCATAACTCTCAAATTCCTGATAATAATAACGACTAGCCTTGGCAATTTCAATTAAGGTTTTACAGCGCTCTCTTTGTGCTTTAACTATTTCAGTTAAACTCGGTCCATCAGTTAGCTCTATCCCCTGATCATTCATATGCCATTTCAGATACTTGGCTACATGCTCAGGCTCACTATTCATAATATATTGATGATTCAACCACAATAACTTTTCTGGGTTAAAGGTAGATGCAGACACGTTAACATCTTTTAGGTCAAACAGTTCAATCATTTCATCCACTGAAAAAATCTCTTGATCTCCATGCGACCAGCCAAGACGAACTAGATAATTTAGCAACGCATCCGGTAAAAAACCATCATCACGATATTGCATGACACCAACTGCACCATGCCTTTTAGATAACCTGGCACCATCTGAACCCAAGATCATAGGTACATGTGCATACTGTGGTAATTCTGCACCTAGAGCTTTAAGAATATTAATTTGTCTTGGAGTATTGTTAACATGATCATCACCTCTGATAACATGCGTAACACCCATATCCATATCATCTACAACAACTGTCAAGTTGTAGGTTGGCGTACGATCAGAGCGCGCAATAATCAAGTCATCCAATTCATTATTAGAAACCACAATCTTGCCTTTAACCAAATCAATAAAAGTCACTTCACCATCAACAGGGTTTTTAAAACGGATTACCGCAACAGTATCTGAGGAATGATTTGCAGATCTACACTTGCCGTTATAACGTGGCTTTTCTTTATTGGCTTTTTGTTGCTCTCTTAACTGATCTAATTCTTCTTTACTGCAAGTACAATAATAAGCATCACCTTGATCCAATAATTGTTGGATAATATCTTTATAACGATCAAATCTCTCCGTTTGGTAGAATGGCCCTTCATCATGAGCAAGACCTAACCAGTTCATACCATCAAAAATTGCATCAACAGATTCTTGAGTAGAACGTTCTATATCAGTGTCTTCTATTCTTAAGATAAATTTTCCACTCTGTTTCCGGGTATATAACCAGGAAAAAAGGGCGGTTCTGGCACCACCTACATGCAGGTATCCCGTTGGACTTGGAGCAAAGCGTGTTGTTATTGTCATTTACTAATAGTAATAAAATATTGGATATATCATAATAAACAATGCTTTAACCATTGTTTATTGAATTGTTAACAAAAAATAAAGTCTATTTCTTCTTTAAAAAATCTTTTGCATATTTATTAGGAATTTGTCGAGATGCACTAAAACGCATACTCTTATAATCAAACTGTATACTTCCTTTAGCAGTAGGGTTTTTCCCAAGAATCGCCATTGAAGTTCCATGCCCCTGGTTAGCAGCTTTTTCGTACCATTGCGTTGCTTTCTTTTTATCCCCTTTTAGCCCAATTCCCATATCATACATTGCAGCAACCACCACTTGTGCTTCAACCAAACCTTGCTCAGCAGCTTTGGTCATCCATTTCGCTGCCCTTTGATGATTTTTTTCAACACCATTTCTTCCCAATAAATAAAGTGATGCTAATTTAGCCTGCCCCAAAGTATCACCTTGCTCAGCAAGTTGCTTAATTTCTTCAGCTGTTTGAGCACCAGCGACCAAACTAAAGCCTAGTAGACAAGAAATCAACAAGAGTCTTATTTTTCCAACCATTTCGTACACCTTAATTTTATATTGATAAAAACCTTTATTATTTCATGTCACGTAAAATAAATGAATGTAAAGACAATAAACATACAATAAAAAATATAAACCACCTATAATTAGAGAATATTTACTCATCAAAACGGAGATATAGAATGAAGCCCCATTTTCTACTAACTGCTTTCCTCTCAATTTCAGTTTTATCAGGCTGTACCCTAAATTCATTAAACCCTGTCAATACTTTTTTGGCAGAAAATTTAGATCACCTGGTAAAAGAAAATAATTATCAACGAAAGACAGATACATTTCTGGTTATAAATGACTCATCTTCATCTATGAATGAAATTTATTTAAAAAAAGACTTGCTCGGCTTGTCGAACTTAAATTATTCCAAACATGCTGTTGAAAAAGAATTAATCATGCGAATGAATAACACCATTCCAATAATGCCATTATCTTCCGGCTTACGCAGCTTTGGGTTTGGGTCTTGTGTATCATGGGAGTATACGCATTTAAACCAAGCAATTCAAAGCCATTCTAGACAAGAATATGATAAAGCTATCTATTCAATGGAATGTGCTGGTGGAGGCACACCAATCAAAAGTGCGATAAATTCGGCTCAAATTGACCTTCAATCAGCCCCCGGAAAAATTGCCGTTATTTTATTTAGTGATGGTCATCCCTATAACGCACCCATCAATGCTGTTTCCGCACTTCAGGAAAAGTACGCTGATAGATTATGTTTATATACGGTTTGGGTAGGAAATGAAAAAGAAACTGCTGGACAAGCTACTTTAAATCAATTGTCTGAAACAGCTAACTGTGGCTTTTCTACTACGGTACATGAAATTGCTTCCAAAGAGGGTATGGCCGACTTTGTAACTAAAGTTTTTTTTGAGAAATCACATGTTGTTATAAAAAGCATCGAAGGTGATGCCGATCAAGATGGTGTACTAGACAGTCAAGATCGCTGCCCAGGTACACTTAGAGGTGCATCTGTTAACCAACAAGGCTGCTGGATTATTAGAGGTATTAATTTTGATACCGACAAGAGTAATATTAAATCTATTTATTATGCCGAGTTAAATAATGTAGCAGCAGTCATCAATAATAACCCTGGACTTAAAATCGAAATCCAAGGTCATACTGATAATCAAGGCTCTGCCAATTACAATGCTGCATTATCCCTTCGCCGCGCTCAAGCAGTTAAAAACTATTTGGACACTAAAATTAACAACAGCACTTCTTTAACTGCCAAAGGCTTTGGCTTAAGCATGCCAACTGCTACCAATGACACTGCAGCCGGACGAAGTCAAAACCGTCGTGTTCAGCTTAAAGTCCTAAGAAACTAAATCACTTGCTATACTTTGTACATCGACTGTTGCACGAAGTATAGATCTATTATTTATTAAACAAAAGCGGACTATAATCCGCTTTTGTTTATACTCTTCAAGTGCCGGAGCAGTCCACCACTGAGACCATCACTGCCATTTATAAAGTAATATTAATGATATAACTGAGATAATTTTCGGGGGGGTGTAGGGGGAATGAGTAATAGCTAAATCCAACAGTTTTTTAATAAAAGTCGGCTTGCACTATCACTTCCCCAACCGACATATATTGAACCAGCCAACGTATTTTAATTATTTGGTCTGTAGATGCGCCCGCCCTCGGCGTAATTGGTAATCGATTTTTTAAAGAAAATAACTTAATTTTTTTATCGCACTGTGGTGCTGACACCCATACAAAACTAAAGTTTAATATACTTTTATATCAATCCTATTCCCCCCATATAAGGTTTTAATGCTTCAGGGATATGAATATTACCCTGCTCGTCCTGATAATTTTCCATGACTGCAATTAAGGTCCTTCCTGCCGCCAGTCCTGAACCATTCACTGTATGTACCAATTCTGGCTTTCCTGTTTCA
>JBJPGG010000003.1:0-4243 GCA_048595505.1 Methylococcaceae bacterium | reverse complement strand
GTTGTGTAACTTACTCATTTATCGATACTTTTAGATTGTTTTTAGGCTTCCTATTTTATCATTTATGAGTAAGTTTTTTCTTTTTTTAGCGGGTCTGGCTAAGAATATCATTCACGTTTCTTAGTTTTGCAAGAGGCTCTTTATTATAATTTTGTTATTTTCTATTTTAGGTAAATCAATTTTCCAGCTCTTTGGAATAACTCTTCCCGCATTACGGATCACAGGTGGTATTTTAGTATTTCTTATCGGTTACCATATGCTTCAAGGAAACAACTCAAAGTTACATACAGCTCAAGAAAGTAACGACTTAGATATAGCGGTATCACCTCTGGCCGTACCATTACTCGCGGGTCCAGGAACTATTGCAACAGCTATGAATTATTCAATAGCAGGTGGATGGGAAGAAATTACAGTAACAGTATTCGCATTTGCTCTCCTATGCATTATCACCTTTGTTTGTTTTATTTTTTCTTCAAAAATTATATCTTTAATCGGTGATAGTGGTCTGAGTATTATTACTCGGCTGATGGGACTAATTCTGTCTGTCATAGGTGTGCAAATGGTAATAGGTGGTATCAATACTGCTTTTAACATGCAAATCATAAGCTAACAAATCATTTTACTTCACTATTTTACACGCCGTTTCGTTCCACTTCACTCCCTGTCAACTCGGCATAGCATTCAAGCAAAGCCGTATTTAGATCCATATTTTTCTGTACAATGGGATCAGGAAAAGCAGACTTCACATGTTTGCGAGCCTCTTTGTTTTTTAGATTAATCTTGATTGGCGGTAAATTGTATTGGCTAGTGGTATTTGTGGTGTGAGCTTTTAGGTTCCCACCATGAATAGCCTTCATATAAAAGCATGCCTAGAATAAAGTTTATTCCCAGGTCTTCGTAGAAATCAGAGACTCAGTACCAGCAATGCATATATTCAACGCCGACAACAGATAGGGTTAGATTAGCATTTTTAGTTTCTCAGGGCTGGCTGATATTTCTTTATTTAAGCAGGTATTGCCTTTATCATCTAGAATATAAACATAAAGTAATCTGGCATGTAAATCTATTCCACAATAGTATGGATGCGTGTTATCGTAAAAATTCATTGAGCTTCTCCTGTTATGGTTTTAGCACCATTAGTTTAACGCGGAAGTTTTAAACTAGTGGGGAGGCTCAATGAGTATCAGTAGCTTGCACGCGGACTGCTATAAGTGTCACGGATTTTGCGAAAAGAAAGAGCTGCAAAAACCGTGCGCCTGATAGCATCCGCTGAAGTTAGCGTTCTCAGGGTGCTCTGCTTTGCTACGCAGCCTGAGAATGTTGAGTTGACAGGAAACTTGTCGAACAACTCGGTATAGGTTTATTGGTAGGTGCTTGGAATAAATTTGTTAATTGGGAGTCACAATGAAAAACAATACACGAAAGTTGAAGATAGCTCTTGCAGTGGTCGGTTTCACGTTTGCCATACTGCCTTCAATAACTAGCGCTACAACAATAGTTCTTAAGGCAACACATGACGGCGTCTTGCTTGATGGAAATAATACAAACAATGAGTCTCTTGGAATCCTTGGATCTGAGCTTGATACATCTGCAGCTGGTAATATTTGGATAAGCATATTGAAATTTGATTTGAGTTCACTTGCAGGCATGAATGTAAATAGTGCCAGTTTCGAACTTACTTCATTCTTTAACCATAGTTCATCCTCCTTTGCGCATGAGGTTTATAGTTCAGTCAATGATAGTTGGACTGAAGATACTGTTACAGGCGTTAATCGTCCATTAGACTCAAGCTTAACTTTTTTAGATTCGGCTGATATAAGTGGTATTTCTCAAACCTACTCATGGGATGTACTAACGGGTGTTACAGGCACAGATGGTTTGGCCGGCACGAATGATTTTTTAACATTGTTGTTGAGGCCTGAACTATCGCAGGCTGGAAGCGGAGAGTTCGGAGCTCACTTCAAGGACCGAGAAAATCTTTCTCAGTTTCCTGTATTACTGGTAGACGCAAGCCCTGTTCCAGTTCCAACTGCTGTTTGGTTATTTAGTTCAGGTTTAATTGGTCTTTATGGTGCGAAAGCTAAACTTAAAAAAACAATTACTACAACCTAACCGTTTGTTGGACAAGCCCGGTTTAACTGTTTGGTATGAATTCCGCTATTGCAATTAGCTTTTTGCTGAACAGCCCGATGGAAGCTCTGGCCTCTATGTTTCAATCCTTTTCAGGAAATTTATGAATTATCTTGCGAACATTCATAAAGCCCCTTATTACGTTAGTTGATGCGGGTGTTATGTGCACAAAGAAAACCAGGAGAAATTATGGATATTGTAGAAATTGATGAAAAAGCAATATTTGGAATATCAATCAGAACAACTAATGCAAATGAAATGAATCCAGAAACTGCCAAAATAGGAAAAATATGGCAAAAATTTGATAGTGAAGTCGATGTTGATTATCAAGGTGGTGAAAGGGTTTATGGCGTTTATTACAACTATGAATTAGATGCAAACGGTGAATTTGATGTGTTAGCGGGGTGTGAAAAAGTAAGTAATTCTCTCGATGAGGTCGTTATTCAAAAAGGAAAATATTTAGTCTTTAATGGTAAAGCAAAAACACCAGACGATAATGCAAGAATTCAAGCGGTTATAGAAACGTGGAGTAAAGTTTGGGAATATTTTTTAAATGAAGGCTCAGAATACAAGAGAGCTTATAAAACAGATTTTGAGCATTACAAAAACCAGAGTGATGTAGATATTTATGTTTCAGTTGTCTAAAACACATAATCGGGCTGGTTTCTCTCCAGCCCTTACCACACCCGCCCTAATCTGTTACCGTGTCCCAAGCTTACGATGGGCAGTTGGCTACTCGGCAACTGCTCCTGCGTTACTCTACCTCCTGCATCCTTGCTGTCGTATGCCGTCTGCTGATTTGGCCATGGATGGCCTATATGCATAAAATGTAGGAGCAATTTTAGGTCTTCTGTTTAATCACCAATAAGGTTACCCAGATTGACGCTATGCTCAATTGTTGTATTGTTATCTACATTCGCTCGATTACCGACGGATAGTCATCAGGTCGCTTGGACATTTAATGCCGTTGCCCAACTGCTATTTTCAAACAACAATCAGCATTGCATGTTAAACAGATCTCCCCAGATAAAAACGTGAACTTTCCCTGCACAACCTGCCATTTACCGTATCTCGCGAACCAATGGGTTTCGTTATCTCGTGCTAACTTACCCCTGAGACTCGGCCCTATATGACATTTCTGTTCGTAGGCTCACAGTTTTACGCTCGGGCTTTCTTCTCACAACACCTCGCGGGGTTGCAATTGCCGCCGGCTAGTAGTTATACTTATTCAGAATGAATAAGGTAGGTTCTCCTACAGAGGACTTATACTTCATAAGTCTACGCCCATGCTGGGCGTACACAAATCATTCCACTTGATGCAAAAATCGGCGTTCCGCTTCGCTCTACTTTGCTTTTTTCGAAAGTGAATTCAAGCGTTAGAGCTAATAAGGGAAGATAGTGAAGAAATTACATATTGCTATTTCTACAAATAAAATTGAAGAAACAATTAAAGATTATAGTTTGCGTCTTGGAATAGAGCCTTGTTCATATGTAAAAAACGAATATGCTCTTTGGCGAACAGACTCATTGAACGTATCAATACGACAAGATAAATCCTGTACACCAGGAGAGCTAAGGCATTTAGGATGGGAGGATGACTCCGCCACTAATTTTAGTGAAGAAAAAGATGTGAACGGTATAACTTGGGAAAGATTTAGCGCACAACAACAGGCGGATGAAATAAATGAATTATGGCCAGAAGCTAGCTACACCCCTAAAAAAAGTTTTAAGCTTTTGAAGTAAACGAGAAAGGTCAAAAATCCGCAGTTAATTTCAATGGCTGGGGAGACGATCAAGACTATAAACATGATGCTAAGGTTGCTGACTTCGTAGCAAAAAAACGGGCGTCAAAAGTAGTCACTCAAGCCTGATTTTGGAAGGTGGGTGTTTCGAGTTAGATGGTCGGGGCACTGTAAAGGTAAGCCATTGATATTACCATTTTAGATATATCGTGGGACATTAATACTAGATATGGAATAAAAGACTTTGCAGCAGGTTATGTTGGTTATTATGTTTGAAATGAGGCTGTTATTATGCAAAACTTGGAGACAAAAATTCAGATAATGTAGCAAGACAAAAATCAGTAAAAGTGTTCCGAATGCATTGCATTGAG
>JBJPGG010000002.1:0-14620 GCA_048595505.1 Methylococcaceae bacterium | reverse complement strand
CTTAAATTAGTTCGCGGAAATCGGGTTTCTGTGGTATTAAGCTCATCACATAGTTTTCGTATTGCAACATCATAACTTTGATTAGCTAAATGATGTAACTGTATCGTTAATGTTCCTTGCTCATGATCTGGAATCAGGTCTGCCTCACTGCTATAAATTGCACGAAGTAGACTGCGTACTTCATCAGGACGTATCAGCGTTTCTCGTAACAAATTGGCCATGGCCGTTTCAGCACGGTAGGCAATCATTTTGATGGTATCTATGAAATGTTTGCTTTGGGTGCTGAGTTGTTCGAATTGATCTTTCTCAGGCAAATCTTTCACTTTAATGTGATGGGGTATCAGCTTGCGCTGTTCTTTGAATGTCTTGATCTGTTCCTGAAACGCTTCAATTTCTTCCTGGCAAGTGGTCTTTTTTTGCAGAAAGGGTTCAACTTTTTCGGGTTCAATGGGTGCATCTAACGTCAATGTAGCAAACCGGGCGAGCAGTCGATTCAATTTTCCCTGACTAGATTTTATCTGGCTACCCAGTCGACGATAGTCTGGGTTAACCACCTCTGTGGACTCGGAAATAGGTTCGATACAATAGTCCACAAGCTTATCTAATCCGAAGTGTTCACGGCAATATTTAAAGAAGTTCTCTTGAGACCATCGAGCGAACATGGCAACAGCCAATGGAATCATTTCCGAACGGTAGTCGGTTCCGATAATACTGGTCTGGTGTCCTTTTTGAGTTAACTTGCGTATTTCTCGCACCCAGAGACCATTACTTAAACAATGGCCTCGTTCAGCCAGTTTCAGTTCTGTTTGTTCACCGGATGGCAGAGTGACTTGATGGGGGTAAAACTCATCCTCTGGCCAGTTTTCACCGGGATATTTATGATAGGTTAAACAGGCGACTCGCTGTTCTTTCAATCGTTTAAAATAAGGGGGACTATAAGATTCTCTGTCACACACTAGCGTAAATCGATGTAATAGTAGGTCAGCCTTAAGTTCTTCAGGACTTACAAAGGAAGATTACTACAAGGTAAAATATGGGATGAAATGCCTACTATTTCAGGAAACAGCCGAACAGATGCTAATGGCGAAACAAAAACAATCACCCAAAAGAATGCATTTTTAATTTTAAAAAATAGACCCTCTTTACCAGTTTACGAAACTCAGAACAGACAGAGCGCAAAAGGCTTGAAGTTATGCGACTAACAAGTATTTCCCAGTCCGTGTCAATTTGACACATAGGGAAACAAGCTTTAATCAAATGATCGAACAGGAATGGAAGGGGTATCATAGCGTCCTATAACCAGATTCCAGTATGCCCAAGAACGCGCATCATAAATACCTGCGGGGGCTTCATCTAAAACCTGCTTTAAATCTTCATCCGATAATTGTCTTCTTAATGCTTGGGTATCTTCTGGCATTCCGTGCGTAAAGATATAGGCGGCAAGTCTAGGAGTGTCTTTTATGGCTTCTTCGGGTGGTTCAAACCAAACGCAACGTTTTAGGGCTTTTTTCATGTCTATTGTTAAGTTAATCTGTTTCATAGGCCTAACCTCGACATTGCTAAATTGATAGATTCTAATGAGGGTAAATTCTGAAGATCAACACTCCGTACAGCATCTTGTAAAACCTTCTTTATTTGCGTTGTAATTCCCTTTATATCATCAAAATAAGACAGTGCTTTTAAGGTAATTTGAGGATTGAATTGGTTTTTATAAATAGCCTGTCCTGCACTTAAAGCCATTGGCAAAGATATACCTGCATCAATCAAAGCAACTAAATCAACATAATCTTTCCATTCAGCACGTTTTTGTACAACACTGGCTTTCATTCCTGCTAAATCAAGCAAAGAAGCCACCTTCATAATGCCATCATTTGTTTCTAAGGGTTGAATAATTGGCTTGATATGGGGTAATCCAAAGAATGATAAATAGACCTCTCCACCTCTATCAACTTTAACCGATAGTGTATTTTCTTCACGTTGCGTTATTTGTGAATTTTTTAATGCTGGAATAGATTTTAAAAGATCATCAGGGTCAAATTTTTCTGATCCAAAGAAATCGAAATCAACACTTTCCCTATGCCCTAACTGTAAAGCTATAGCGGTGCCACCATATAAAATAAAGTTATCAGGGACATCTTTTAACTCTAACCACAAGTCTTTTTGTGGTTGAGGTAGAATATTAAAATGAGGTTTAAAGGTTTTCATGTCATTTCATTTTTATTCTGCTTCACTATTACCAAGACATCTATTTGCAGTTAATGTGAGTCCTGACGGATGTTTGCAAGCTGTTACACCTAAACAGATAAAAGAACCTGATATTACGACAAATCATATCAGGTTTTTTTATCTGTTTTTGAATTTTAGGTTGTTGCTTTTACTTTAACCTTTTGTAAATGTGCGCCCAATAGTCGTCCAACGGATACAAAAGCACTGTGAAGTACAGATTGCCCCAATATTTGATGTGCTATGGTTGCACTCAGCCCATCGACCAAAGACTCTGGTATTGATTTTACCCTTGCATGTTCCACAGGGGTCAACAGCCGGCGCTTCTTAAGCTTAGTGGGATGCTGAATCATAGGTTCAGTTGAGCGGTATTTTGCATAGCCTCTGCCAATAACCCCCACTTTTTCACAGTCAGCCTTTACCAGTTGGGTTTTAAACCCCTTGCCAGCCACCAAGTCCCGTTCAGCCTTGTCATCAATATAGGTACAGTCTTTCCATAGTGAAGAATCTGAATCAATACTCTCAAGCATTTCGCTGAGATTCTTTTCAGGTTCACGCGAAGGCAGAAGATTGCAGTTAAATTGCAGCCCACGAGTAACAGCGACCATGCATAACCTTTTTCTATCTTCAAATGCACCCAATGAACGATCCAGTTCCATCGTATGAATATCATAGCCCCACTGTTTCAGCCGTTCTGTAATCAGTAAAAAGCTTAAACTGTTCTGATAATCAAGAACATTTTCCAATAACACAACAGCCGGCTTTGTTTGCTTGATAATATCTAAAAAACCTAAAAATGCAGTTCCAGCGGATTGATGCTGTTCTGCATGTTTGATTTTATTACTGGATTTTCCTGCTTTGCTGGCACCCGTACATGGAAGTCCTGCTACTAAAAGATCAATAACTGAAAGATATTCAGTGTCAATTTCTTCAAGTGTACCATTCACAATTAAAGTGTTTTCATCCACAGTAGAATTATTGTTTAAGCTGGATTGAATATAAACTTCATTCATTTCTATAAGCCAGGACAATTGAGTATTAACACCTTCATCTGTTAGGCCTGAATGTAATGCATGATCTAAAATACCGCCTCCATGACACAGCGACCCCATTGCCAAGGGTTGCTCCAGTAATATTTTTTGGTAAAGTCTGCGCATTCTGTCTTTTATTGACAGGTCGACAGGATGTAGGCTAATTTTAATTGCATTAAGGCTTATTGTGACACAGACTCTTGTTATTTCTGCCCCAAGAAAATCCATTAATTTCTGACTGCAAAGATCTATTACAGGATAAATGACTGCCCCAACTTTTTTACGGCTGACTTTTAAACTCCCTGATTCAGACGGATTTAATATCAAACTATTTGATTCATAATCTTCTGTTATTTGATAGCGAGAACCAACAGCATAGCCTGCAACAGCCAGCTTTAATCCCTGCATGTAGAGACGCTTTCCACCTCGGTGACTGCTTAATGTTCGATATGATATTTGAATAATTTGCATGAACTTCTCCTATTTGTAACAAGGGAAGTTCACACACCGCAACGCGAGGAATGAATTCCCCCGTTGGGTTAATAATATTTGTAAAACCGGTTAATTGCCTAGCACTTAATATTCACTGGGCAGTAACAATGTAGTATGCGATACATCATCTACCAGGTAAAACTTCCATTCGCCCGGTTGCATATCTGTATAGTCAATAGGGTATTGTGCAAGCACATTATCATTTCCATCAGTAACTAAAATAACAGCCTTATTCTCAGCATTTGAGCTTAATGTAATGTACCCGAACTGCTCTTTTTTAGATTCTAATAAAAGTGTAATTTCACAAGCCACTTTATCAACAAACCAGTAAGCACCCTGCTTTCCTCCATTTTCTGCAAAAAATTGAACACCATCGGTATAGAGCATGTTTCTATTAGACTCATGCCGATACCATTGTTCGGTACCTGTAAAATATGCCAATTCGGCACTTAATTCACCTTGAGTTAAGCGCTTTTTTGCGGTTTTCTGATTAATTACTTCGGTCATTGTATTTCTCCGGTCAATAAATAAACTGAGGAATACAAAATCTCCGCAATGCGAGGAATAGTATTCCCCGTTGGGTTAAACAAGTCTGCAGCGCTTCCCACAGGAAACGGCTATCGGATGGAGCCTGCAAACGCGCGATAGCAAAAGATGTCACTGAATACGCAGTAACCACGGTAAAAATCTGATTTAGCTGTTGTATAGCTTCAAGTTCTTTCCAACAACCTGTTGCCAAGTTGCTCGAAAGAACCCCCTGAAATAAAGGGTTCGATCTATTGCTTAAATTAACGTATATCAGATGGACCCTTGAGCCTGATTGAAATACATCTTATTTTGCCTTTCAGAAAACAAACCTGCTTTGCTGTGCGTATTGCACTGCTTTGCGTTTTAGCTCTGACATATTTGGTTTCAGAATCGAAACTGCTTTTACGCCCAGATTCCAGCTTGACGACCCATGATTTAAAGGGTTTATCTTGCCAGTAGTCTTCTATGGCCTGTTGAGTATTGCTTAATGCAGTCATAATATTTTCCAGAATAATAGGGGAAATACCATGACCTTATAGGGAATGATATTCCCCAGAAGTGAAGTTAAATTTTGATTATGCAGCCTGACTAACTTTAATATCAGTCATTGCTTCCGCTAATGTCCATAAAGCCTTATTCAAACGTACATTGCCATCAATGCCATTAATCTTCCGTGTTTTAGCCACTTTTCCCGTGCGTGTTATACGAGGGATGCCACCTTTGGTTAAATTTTCCTGAACAACATTAAAAGTCGTCCATAAATCCTTAGCTCTATCTGCTGAACGCCGAAGCCTTAACACCATCTCCGCGCTTGGCTTTTCCTCAGATTCAGTAAAGCGCAAAGGCAAACTCGCCTTGGCAAAAGCCATTTGCTCATCTTCGGTCAATATTATTGATGCCATTGCTTCCCTTGATTCAGAAACACGATCAAAGTTTTTCAGCACTTCATAAGCACCTTCAATGACATTATCAACAACATTGCCTCGATGCTGAACTCTGACATCC
This sequence comes from Methylococcaceae bacterium, assembly GCA_048595505.1. Taxonomy (GTDB): domain Bacteria; phylum Pseudomonadota; class Gammaproteobacteria; order Methylococcales; family Methylomonadaceae; genus QPIN01. The sequence continues at coordinate 9,341 of JBJPGG010000002.1, read as the reverse complement.
TGAAAAGTATCGCCGCAAATCATGCCGTTTTGACAGACAAAGCGAAAACAACCTGCCAGCATTTGATACGACGATGAACCGTCATGAGAATTTAATAAAATAATTTCATTAGTTCCATCCTTATTATGCACACCAATCTGTGAAGCATGACGTAATCTGAGCATATGCTTGGCAAATCCAAGCTTGGATTGATCCCGAACACGAGCCTGACAAGCCATAAAAGGTTCAAACCCTTCTTTTCTTAAAGCATCAATCACGGTACTGGTAGGAATGTGAGCATATTTATCTGACCGCGATTCATGTGCTGTTTCAGCAAAAATAGAAGGGACATATAGCTCTAATTGGCCATTAGATAAAGGATAATCCGCACGAGTAATATGTGCAGAAGTAAAGCGAGAAGTTAAAGACATCGTGTTTCTCCAAAAAAAACCAAAGAAACACATTGACCCACAGGGAATGGTTCCCTGGTTGGGTTAAAAAATAAAAAACGTCTGTTGCTGTTTCCGCAGAAACAGGTCGTTGGTTAAAAACAGACTCGCAACGACTAAGGGTATGATTGAGAAAGCAATCAAAACTTTTAAACACCTTATTTATACCGTATTTTTCAAGCTTTTTCCAGTGATTTAATATTGAAAGCATTAAATATTAAATCACTGGAAAAAGCCCCCCAACTATTAGGGGGCGGTTAGTTAAAATTAAGCCGCTATCAGCTGTTTTGCCAAAGCCACTTCAATGCTATCGCCATCTGAGTTCAATACATCCAAACCCGTATCAGGCATATCACCGGAAGTTGACTGGCTGACCGCTATTTTTTTAGCCATCAGCTCCAGACAGCTGATTTGTGCCGTCTTATCGTAGCCAAGGTAATAAACATCAACTGGCTGTTTTTGGCCTATCCGCCAGGAGCGTCTTGAGGCTTGCTGTACGGTATAGACATTGTAGCCGCTTTGCATAAAGCAAATGGTTGGAAAGTCCAGTAAATCCAGCCCTGTCTTTACCAGCTCAGGATTGCACACCAGCACATCAATACCGCGATCTACCTGGTCCATAATCCAGTCCTCCCGTTTATCTGTCCCTATACTGGAACGTTAAACAGCCACTTTAAAGCCTGATATTTCCAGAATCTTCTTTAGCCGAGATGCGGTATCGCGTTTGCCCGTATACACGGTATACACCAATACTTTTCTACCCTTTGCCTTGTTTGCTTTACAAATATCAACTAGCTTCCATTCTTTTGGACTCAGTTCATCTTCTTCAAGCATTGCAGGAACAAAATAGAGCGTTTCCCTGGTTCTAGGATGAATAACCTCTTCCTCACGAAAACAGGTATCCGGCCATGCCAATAGAACCGTTAACACCAAACCCATTAAAGTTTTATCGCCTTTAGCCAGTGCCTGTTTAAGCTCATAGGTTAAATGGCTCGACAATCCTTCATAAGCCTCAGTTTGAACTTCACTCATTTCCACATTCACAAACACCTCTTGATAAGGCGGTAAAACATTACCTCCAATATCTTTCAGTTTTAAAAATGCGGTATAGGGCAAAACATAGCGAGCCACACCTTTAGGGCCAAAACCCGGTGCCTTTGAGGTATGAACCACCATTTTTTTGCCTTTGGCTGTTCTGTGATTTCCACTGCTGGTCTCTTTAAAGACATCTTTTAAAACCCCATGCTCACGCATAAAGCTCATTGCAGCAGTCCCCAAACTGTTCTGGCCATTGTATTGATAGCCGTCCTCAATCATCCTTGAAGAAAGTACTCGCCACAGCAGGTAAAAAATATCATCGGCATAGCCGCCCATTAATGTTCCTGTCAACAGCACCGTTTTTCTGGCCTTAGTCGCAAGAACTCCCATTGCCTGCCCTTGAGCCGAACCTGAATTTTTATATTCATGCCCTTCATCAACCAGCAATAAGTCAAAAAAACCATCAGGCAAATAACGCTTGATGAATTCTGATGGCTGATACCCACCCTGACCAAAGCCAAAAGCCTGTCTCGCCATCGAGCGTTCCATCCGTTTAGCCTGCTTATCTGAAAACACCATTTCACCGTCTTCATCCATTAAATTAATGAACTCGTACACGTTATCAGATAGCATCGTCGAGAGCGTTTCAGCACCAAAGCCATTCAGCAGTTTATCGGCTGTTTTAGGCCCTATTGTGGGTATCTGGCACATTGAATCATGCACCAGCTCTCGATAGTCTTTAGGCTGCTTGTTACGCTTTAAAGTCCATAGTGGAGCCTGGCAATGCTCACATTGATTTCGAGTATCACTGGAATCACCATTAAGGAAAACTGCAACACTGGTGTGTTCCCCCTCACTGTTAACGATATATTCACCGCAATCCGAACAGCTCGCATACTCATAGGTAACGATATAAGACCGTCTTGCCTGAGTTTGAGTTTCTGCCACAATCACACGCTCATAACGCCTGCGAGTCTGAGTAACTGGTCGCCAGTCGAAGCCCATCCGCATCCGCACACGCCCCAAAATATAAAACTCTGGCACAGTCGGTTTATTTTGACTGTTTGCACGGATTTTGAGTAATTGACGCAGAGTATCAGGCCCGTTAAGCACCCAGACCTTGGCATCTTCAATGGTTTCAAGAATTTCTCGTCGCCATTTATAGACCAAATGAGGGGGTGATATCACCAATGTTCTGCGATACCCTTCATCAAACAAAGAGGCTGACACAGCAATACCCATCATGGTTTTGCCACAGCCCATTTCACCGTTGAGAACAGCGGCTGACTCATCTTCATCAGATAAAAGCCTGCAAACTGCCTGTATCCTTTCCCGTTGAGCGGCAAAGGGTTGACGTTTTAAATTATCCATCACCTTATCCCGTTTGGAATCAGGTGTTCCATCATAAATAGGCGGATGCTGTTTTGAGACCGAATCCATTAAACCTGCCCCAAATTCTGTTAAAAATTGGGGCAGATCAATAATATTCGATTCCTGCTCCAACGCTTCATCTATAGAAGATTCATCACCTTGATCAGCAGGGAGTATTTCAATCGTTTCATTCATCACTGTTTCTCCAAAAAAAAAGGAAAACAGTCCCTTCAGGAAGTGTTTTCCCAAAAGGTTAAATTAATAGTAAAAAATCAGTTATCAAACAAACATCATTCAATAACGGGTATTAAAAGCATTCGATCTCATAAAATGCCTTTTTCAGCAAAGGAATAAGTACCATCACCAATAATAATATGATCCAGAACCTTTACATCAATAGTCTCCAATGCATTCTTCAATTTTGCTGTTATCCTTTTATCGGCATCACTTGGTTCAGCGAGACCTGAAGGATGATTGTGAGCAAAAATGACGGCACTGGCATTATGACGTAAAGTCGCCTTAATGATCTCACGAGGGTAGACATTTGCCTGATCTATCGTGCCATGCGACATTTCATCGCACGATATAACCCTGTGCCGAGTATCCAAAAATAAACAGATAAACACCTCATGATCATATTGCGCCAGTTTCAGCTTTAAATAATCCGCTGAATCAGCTGGTTCTGATATTAAAGTACCTTTTGCAAAATAGCTGCCGTAAATCTGAGTTGCCTCAGAGATAACATCATCTTCGTCTGCAGCACGGTATTCGCCATTGGCTTCTTGAATAAATAGCATGGTTTTTCTCCAGTTAAAAAAGTAAAACCGAAGAACACATCACCGCAACGCGAGGAATGAATTCCCCGGTGGGTTAAAAGTAATATAAAAGTCTGCAACGCTTCCCACAGGAAACGGCTATCGGATGGAGCCTGCAAACGCGCGATAGCAAAAGGTGTTACTGAATACGCAGTAACCACGGTAAAAATCTGATTTAGCTGTCTAGCTTCAAGTTCTTTCCAGCAACCTGTTGCCAAGCTGCTCGAAAGAACTCCCGATTGCTCGGGGGTTCTAGGGTCTATTTCTAATTGCTATTTAATCGTTAAAATCTCACCGTATGTGTCACTGCCAGGTGTAAAATCAATCGCCTTGATTTGAGGTACAAAAACATCAAGCAAAGTCCTGGTTTCCTGAAATTCACCATCACCTTGCGGTATCATCTGGGACGACTGTTTCTTGTCCTTGAAAGTATCGCCTTTAATGACATAGGTTTTTTTTCCATCATTTGAATGGACAATACCTGAGACTTGACCGGCAGCCAAAGCTAAAGCCAGGTGCCAATCGGACAGTGCCATCAAGGGCCGTCTATGGCCTTTTGTGACATTATTCAGATGCAGAGTGAACTGAGGCCACAGACAAGGGTATTTATCAATTTCCTCCTGAAGCTGTTGTTCATCGATGCGCAGCGCATTAAAGCGAATTTCGCCTGATGTCGCTGGCGGAACCACATAGCTAAAATTAGCTGTCTGATCAACCCTGGGTGATAATTTATTATCGGCATCAAAAAATTGATTTAAAACAGCCATTGTCGCCTTATATTTTTCATCATATGTTGACGTGCGTCGCCTGACCCCCATCACAACCGTTTGTTTAAACCGCTGTTCCGGTGCCAAATAGACACTGACATTTTCAAACCCTGCTGCTATCCACTTTCTGAATTCAGAATCCAGCGTGTAATGAGGCACAATCAAAACCATCACGCCACCATACTGCAATAGTCTGGCCGAACGCTGATAAAAAACCTTCTCCAAGCGTTTTTTACCTTTATTTGATACTGAGCTTCCAGTTTGACCTTTATCGCCCACTAAATCGCCATACGGAGGGTTTAACCATAACAGCCCAAAGCTTCTTGGGGTAATGATGGTATCTTGAAAATCACCGTATAGACATCGGTTTAACAGTTTCTTAGCCTGAACAGAACGCGCTTTGTCATATTCAACACCGAACGTTTCTACCGGCTGAGAATTGACTGGAGAATGCAAGAAATGCTGGCATTCTGCCAATGCTGTTCCTTCACCTGCACAGGGATCAATAATACGCATAGCCCCGATTGACAGGGGGACAGTTTATTTAAAATAGATTCAATCGTTGCTGAATCTGTTGGGTAGTAGCCATTCTTTGCAAAATTATGGGCTAACTGCTGAAACATTAAAGCCATCGGCTTCTCCTAAAAAAATAAAGAGAAACCCATTCCCATACAGGAAAAGGTTTCCCGTATTAAAAATAAATAGCTAAATAACTTATTCAGCCAGTCATGATTTCATCATCTCACTATTTGACACCAATGATGTCATTAAGCAATAATTTTGCCGATGTCACTTTATCAGTGATTTCTGCATTAAACTCATCTTCAGGTATGCTGATGGAAATAAGATCAATACCATGACCAGAAACCAGCTTTAGCCAGCCCCATTCACGCATCAAATCAATGATGGTTTGCCGCCAGTGTTCTAACAATGGCAAATGACAAACCTGCCTAATTAATCCCCAGGCCATTTCATCATGATCATCCACCCCTGGAAGCACAAGTAAATAAGCCCTCCTATTAACATAATCAGGCTGCCGGACCTTTTTATCAAAAAGCCAGACATGCACCAGGTCGCCAAACAAATTAGACTGGGGCATTCTGCCCGTCATTTTATCCAGACGATCAGGATTACCAATTTTTGCTGAAAGGCTTTCAAATTTGACTGATGAAGATTCATCAACATTACCATCAAATGATAGCTGTGAAATACCGCCCTCACTTCCCGTCAGGGTTAATCGTGCCAACAGTTCCTGAATGGCAGTATCACGGCCCCAACACGATGCAAAAACTAAATTACCATCATCACAAACCAGCGCATCACAATACACATCAGTTACTTCGTTAATTGCTAACATTACATTCTCCTTACCCTCAGAAGAATGCAACTCCCTCAAGGGGAAATGCATTCCCATTGAGGTCTGTTTATTAATTTTTAAAAAAAGTTTAATGCTTAACCCAATACTGGCCCACTGCTACAAACCTATAGCCGATTGCCTTCAGACGTTCTCGCTGAAGGCGAAGAATCGCCCTATCAACGGTTGGATCAAGCTTGAAGGTCTCTTGTAAAGGCCAAAGCAAACCGAACAGCGTTTCATCTTCGCTTTTTTCGGGTTCATTTTGTTGGTCATCATCCCGTTGCAAATATTCATCTGATTCTGCTGTAGACTCAGTTTCTGCAGGGACAGCATTAATATCCTCTTGTTCTTCATCTAAAGGATCTTGCTCTAAGGGGTCAAACTGATCTGGCTTAATGGTTCCAGCATTTGCCAGAGCAATATTTTCCAAAACAGCCCGAACCTCAACAACCAGACGGCTTCCTGTTGAATAGGTCGAAGAAAATATCTTGCTGATATCAAATAGCCCTTCGTAAGACCCTTCATCATATTGATCAAGAATCTTGTCTTTAACTGCAAATTCACCGATCTCAGTTTTTAGGTTTCCAACCCTAAATGCGCCGTGACGGCCATTGATTATCTTAATGGCCAGACATCCTGGCACACTAATCATAATGCCTCTCCATGCTGTGTATCGAGCATAATAGTTAATACGGGTTCATGGCTATCCCCTGAACTTATAACCAGCCATAATCTAACCTTATTCAGATAAGACTTTAACTTTCTTGGGAACTGCTTCACCTCAAAAAACACCTCGGATGCATGAGGGTCTGCATGTTTAATCGCCATCTTAGCTTGAGCCAAGAGTGAAACTGCCCTGAACCGTTCTTTAAACCCATTAGGGTTATCTACTGCTACATAGAGCTCCCATAACTCTCGTGTGATTGCTACATCAGCTTTGAAAGTACGTGATAGTTTTGAAACATCAACCAAATACCCCTCTTTGATAGCCTCTTTTCGGTACTTAAAATCGCGGTATGAAAAAAATGGCTTAGCAGATAATGCCTGAGGGAATTGAGAGACTGTAATGTGCAATGGTGAAGCCACTGCCGAATTAAAATGTAACTGTGTCATCGTTTTTCCTTGTTAAATAAAAAAACCGAAGAACACATCACCGCAACGCGAGGAATGAATTCCCCGGTGGGTTAAAAGTAATATAAAAGTCTGCAACGCTTCCCACAGGAAACGGCTATCGGATGGAGCCTGCAAACGCGCGATAGCAAAAGGTGTCACTGAACTACGCAGTGACCATGGTAAAAACTAATAAGACACAATCAATCTTTTCACATCACCTTTCTGCTTTGACAATGAAAGATGCTCTGAAAAAACCAGGTGCGCAACTAGCCGATAAAAGGTTAGATACGCACCTTTCTGTGGTTAATAAAAAAGTTAATAAATAGCGTAAAATTGTGATAAATCGTTTTTAACGTCAATCACTGAATTAAAGGCCTAAAAAGACCTTGCCACTCGTTACAAAATAAAGTCTGTTTCCCGTTAATTAAACTGACTGTTCTCATGTCTGACCTGTCTATGGAGTGTTCATAAGTCACAATATTCATGCACGGTCTACCGCACAAAAGGTTCCATCATTTTCCGACGATGGCAGCCGGTGTGGTTATATGAGAAGTGTCGAAGACGCTTTCCCAGAATACCCTGTTACACAAGACATTCTGCGAAAACTTAAATCAGAGAGCGATTGAGTTTTTCAAGGTCAATGATCATCCTTGATCCTTGATGTAGTGGACTTTAACTTAAATTAAATTCTAAGTTAGTTTTGAGTCAAGAAAGTTGAATAACACGCATTCACACAGCGTGTTTTATCCGATATAACAAGAATCGCCAACTAGAAAGATGTACTGAGTACTTTTTTTCAATAAAACAATAAGGCGTCCAGTGTCTGGTTCCATCATCCCTGTTAGGATTCCTTACGTTTTCTAAAATTCCTGTTATTCGTAAAGCCTGCTATAACTTGCTATAAGCAAGCTATCGACTGTGAACGCAGGCTCATCAGTCTGGGTGCAAACTTCATTAACGCAACGCGTAAATCAGTCTGCTAAAGGTGCAACTTTACCGAAGTCGCCACGGGTGAAAATTGTTATTATACCCAAATAATCATTATCTTTCTTAAAGCCTATCTTACATAAGCTTTAAGAAAGACACCTAAAAAACAGGTCTCTTAAAATAATTTAAAAATGGCCCTCAAAAAGGAATATCCATTTCATCCTGAACCCAACAGAAAGGACCTGCAAAAAGAGTATCTTCTACCAAAAGGTTTTGCCACTCTTTATTTTGATACAGAGTCATAATATTATCTTTAAAATACAGCTCTTCATCAGAAATATTACGCTCTAATCCTTTAATAACAACACTTTTCAACGGCATGGTGAACCTCCCTTCAAGAAACCCAATAAGATCAGTAAAGACCGCACAGGCGGTCTTTACTAAAAAAAGATAAACATTAAGAAAATTCACCAACAGCACTGCCAGCCATAGTAACGGGCTCTTTATTAACCTCTGGTGCGGGTTCTGCTTGAGCAGAATCATTTTTAGAGGGTGCTGTGTAAAACGTGTCTCCATCGATTTTTACCCACGAAAGATAAAGTAAATGAGCTTTGGTACAAATACCAGTCTCACCTTTTTTGTTACCGCTTTTATAAACAAAGGTTTCTGAATACTGGTCACCTACCTTGAATCCTGCAAGAATCTGCTTATTAGCTTTGCTTGCCTCTTCAAGACTTTTGATAACCTTAGCAGCTTCCGACCCAGAAACACGGCAATCAAAATACGTGTACTCAACAGCACTCTTTGAACCTCTGAGTGCGCCAATGGTACAGGCCATAAAGTTTTCGCCTTTTTTAACGTCTACTTCACGCACCCGATTGATGTATCCGACACCTGTAGTATGAAGGTCAAAATACTCATTAGAGTCTGAAACTTGATTGTTTTGAGTTGAATTAGTCATGATATTTCTCCGATATTTAAAATAGAAAAACCGGAAAAACACTGATTGCCCCATGGGAAAAAGGTTTTCCCGGTGGGTTAAATTGAATTGAAAACCTGAACTGACGTTCAGATTTGATAGCGCTTATTTTTTAAGCTTTTTTTGTACTTTCTCAGCTGATTTTATAAGCCATGAAAAAGCGACAGTAAAAATAAGTGCGATTAAAACAGCTATATACTGATTACTCATTTTCTTCTCGCTTGGCAATACCTAGATACCACAGATATCCACCAAATAATATTAAAAAAAGACCCGGAAAAACATTTGTCTTTTCCAGAATAATACCTAAAAACCCAGTACCCATTAGGGTGAGACCGATTTTTCTGCCATCATCTTTTGCTTTATCAATATCTAAGCATTTCAACAACAATGTTAAATACTTGATACAAGCGCGCCATTGCTCACTTTTTGGATTCAGCGGCGTCCTTGCCCCAGAATGCAAAAAGTGAGCAGCGAATAGTAAGCCCCGGCCGTCCTGCGTCCGCCTCAACTCCGCACAAAAGCCGCTCCGTTAAGGCTACCTCA
>JBJPGG010000001.1:0-2006 GCA_048595505.1 Methylococcaceae bacterium | reverse complement strand
CAAGGATAGTAGATGAGTAATGGATGTGAAACCTGTATGGTCCCGCCTGCTTGGCTGGCTGCTGAACTCTCAGCCAGCAGCCAAGCAGCCAACTTTACCGTAGCCCACTTCCTGTTTATCATTTTACATGCTCATTTCTCTTCTAACACGAATAAATTCCCTGAAACATCATGCCAAACTGCGTTTTATATGGATGCCCGATAATTTACGGTAAGAAATGGCCATATGTGCATATGTTCTTTTGTCAATAATACTATGATATGTTTAAATAAATTTTATTCAAATCAATGAAACACATTAAGTTTTTTTTCCCTTCATCTCTTTTCTTAAAACATGTGAATGCTCAGGCATTGCTACAAGATTTTATGCAAAACTATGAGCCCGAACATTAAAATATATTTTTGTCATCGAAGCAAATAATGATCTTTTACGCATTTCACTTAGGTTACTTAATGTGGCAGTGGCGAGTGAAAAAACTTGAACACGTTTTCCTTATTGATTTCAGTTGACAAACTTTCGAAGCTGAATTTCTTTTTTGACACAATGTTTCTAAATATTAGTTCACAGTGAAAGAATAAATCCACTGTATAAATATTTGGGACTATAATATGTTTAAATAAATTTTATTAAAATCAATGAAATAGCTAGAAACGCCCCTCTTGAAATTGCATTTATCAATTTAAGGTTTTCTGACGAAGATGACCCTTTCATCGACTACACGCAAGACATCTCTGGAAATTTACCATGTTTCTGCAGCCTGTCAATCATTTTGATTTTCTTGATCACAAAACCACCGATGTAGCTGACCACATGCTTCTCGATCAAAGAAATGTTTTCCCTCGCCTCTGCTACTTCAATGACTTCGAACGCCTTTCCTATGATGACAGTCATTAGTTCCAGTAGAAATAACCGAAACACCTGTTTATTCAATTCGAATTAATTTCTCTATTAAATTATTATCTTCGATCATGAAGCTATGAAATGACTTCCATGATTTATCCTGCTCTAGCCGCTCACCAACTGAACGCACCCACTATGTTAAGGGATGCGAATATTCACAGATTTTATAATGTGAATGATCAGTATTGCAAAGATCCGAACATATGTAGGAGGCAAAAAAAAAAGGTGTATCATCAACGGAATCTGCCCAGCATTAATGACATAGGCTACATAGAAGTCGAGATTTGGATGCAATGAAAAACTGTTGTAAGGAAGGTCACATTGACTTGTAAATTTAATAATGCGCAAACATGCAGTGGAAAATACGTCAAATAAAATACACGGACAAAATGTGGGATATTCCATAGGCTTTCTGCCAGTGTAACCTTAGCGTTACTGCCAAATAAATATAGTCAATCATCACAATAAGCCTAAGTTAGCTCAAACCATGTGCAATAGTTACCAACAGACCCCTAGCTTCTTTCATGGCTCATCTAAATGATATATTAAATAAAAACTAAAATTGTCTTTACCCCAGTGGACGATTTTGTTTTTGAAATTCACTGTGACAAACATACGAAATATAGTTAACCTTCCTAGGACGACTGTACATTTACGTAGTTATTTTGATGCAGCATTATACAAAGAATACAAAAAATGCTGGTTTAAGAAGTCTTCAAAATTGTCTTCATTTCCGCAATCTGCCATATTGATAATGAAATATAATTGGATTGGAAGGTTTTTATTATCACAACACGTCCAAACTGTGTGTGAGTATGATAACCGGAAGTAAGTAACATGAAAGTCAGACAGGCAGGCAGCAGCAGGGAGTTAAGGAGGGTGAAAGGACAGGTTTCACATCCACCCCTATCTACCATCCTTGGTTAAACGATGTCCATATTTGATGACGTTTTTCTTGGCCATGTTAATTATTATTATATATTTATTCACACAATTAAGTAAAAAATAGACTTGTTTCCAATGTGTAAAATAAGAACGTATGTACAATATGAGCATGAACAAACATGGAAATAAAATGATGATGAATGACATAATAAAATAAATGA